>JBJFHO010000037.1:0-18385 GCA_051893675.1 Ruminococcus sp.
TGATCCGGTGCGGATGCAATAGCATGCAGGATCTCATCTCTGGTATACTTGATGACTCTGCCGGTATCAATGCAGTATACACCGCAGGTCTCCAGCATTTCCAGACCAGCCTGGAACAGATTGTTGATCAGTTCCTTATCTTCCGGAACGATCACGGACTTGTCCATTTTGATGTTGTACTTTTTCTTCAGAGCACGGGCAGTCTGCGGGATAACTTTAAAATCCCACTCCTTCTCGTCCATCTTCGGGCCGCTTTTTGCACGGTCGTACACATCGAAAACAGTGACATTTTTTCCAACTGCATTCATGTTTCCTTATGCTCCCTTCTTCTTTGCGATCAGTTCTTTGGCAACGGTAACAGCATCGGTTGCAGTCTCGGAATAACCGTCTGCGCCGATCTGCTCACACCAGCTCTCCGAAACCGGAGCGCCGCCGAACATACAAATGTAGTCGTCACGCACACCGTCTTCCTTCAGTAGGTTGATGATATCTCTCTGTGCCGGCATTGTGGTGGTCATCAGTGCAGAGCCTACGATCAGATCTGCGCCGATCTCCTTTGCCTTTGCAACAACGTCCTCCACCGGAACATCTCTGCCCATGTCAACCACTTCGAAATTGTTCGCAGAAAGCATGGTCTTTACGATGTTTTTGCCGATATCATGAATATCACCCTGAACGGTGTGAATGACAACCTTACCAGCAGAGCTGCAGTTTTTCTGCTCATCGCTCATGCCGCTTGTCAGAATGGTAACTGCTGCGTCAAATGCTTCAGAAGCCATCAGCAGTTCCGGAACGAAAGCCTCGCCCTCGTCGAATAGGTCACTCATGACCTGCATGCCAGCGGACAGACCGCCAGAGATGCAATCCAACGGATCCAGACCAGCTTCCAGCGCTGCATTTGCAGCTTCTGTTGCCATGTCCTCATCCATCTCAACGATCGCATTCTTGAGCTTTTCATAGATTTCTTCTTTGCTCATTGTAAGAACCTCCTTAAATTATCAGTTTTGATATCCAAAGTGAACTGGTACTGTTCCCTTTTGATGTCTCTATTATAGCAAACCCCGTCATGGGTGACAACGTTTTCACGGTACATTCCTTATTTTTGACGAAACCGGCTTTCGTTTCTGTCATTTTTCACAGAAAGGCTGTTTCATGCACTGGTTCTGCTCTGCCGGAGCAAAGTCTCCCCTGTCTCTTCCCCAGTATCGTCTTCCTCCAGCTGTTCCCGATAGCACGCATCAATGCCATAGCAAACCAGCCGGAGATATAGCTGCTCCTCTTTCTGAGAAAGGTCGGATCCCAGCATTTTCTTGATCTTATCCAACCGATAGATCAGTGAGCTGCGGTGCAGGAAAAGCTCCGCCGTTGTCTCAGAAATGTTCAGATTGTTGCGAATATAACAGCGAAGTATCTTATAGTTCTCGAAGTTGTTTTCCGCATCTGTCTCCAGAAACATCTGCATTTCCCGTGTAAGCAGCACCCTCAGAGGCAGCGAGCCGAGACCATGCTGCAAAATATAGGAAAGCCGGCATTCCTCAAAATAGAACACACCCATCTGTCGTTTCTGTTCTGTGCAGAATTGCAGCGCTGCCTCTGCCTGGCGGAAATAATCGCATAAGAATGCGGCGTCTTCAAAGGGCGTGCTCAGTCCGGCAGAAACGCCGTAATCTGTGCCAAGCTTCTCCAGATATTCACGCCACTGCTCCTGATCCATCTCCATCTGCTCCAGATTACAGAGTACATAGACGTTATCGTTATGCCGGATGGTCACCAGACCGCCGGCGTGATGCTCCATATAGCCGCACAGGTAATTGGCAACATGCTGCTTCGCCTGACGGTCACGTACCCGAAGTGTACAGCACTGGTATGTATCTTCCATTTTCCATTGCATGGCATTCAGCGCCGAACGCAGTTCAAAGGCATTGACCTGACCAGTATGAAGAGATTCCGTCAGACAGCTTTTCAGGTTCTGGAATGCAGCATTCCGGAAATTCGGCGAGATCTGCACATATTTCCGGATATACTGTTCCATCATGCAGAGCCGTGTATAATCCGCATCGGTAAAGGGGCGGGCAGTATCATCAATACAGACATACCCCAGCACCTGCTGGTGTGATTCGATGGTCATGCGCAGGGTACTGATCTTATTGTCAAAGGTGATATTGAAGTGAACATTCTCGCTGCGCTGTGCGGAAACAGTTCCCGAAAGCAGGCTGACGATGCGTGGCTCGCTGAGGTATCCGTTTTCATCCTGTACCTTTTTGGAGAACGGATGAAGTCTGGACTCTCCTGCTGCAATGACTTTGAAATCACTTGCTGCGATCAGCATGGGATTATCGAAAAAAGGTACTGCTGTCTGGCAAAGCTCATCTGCACTGCCGCCCTGAAGCAGGATCCGGTTCATTTCCTCTTCCCAGCGTCCGTAGAGGTCGATCTGTTCCAGAATGGTCTCATAGATCTTTCCCAATCCGCAGTCACTGCTGACACAGATCACATCGTGACAGGTCTCTTCCAGTATCTCCGGTTTCAGATGTCCCAGGATCACAAAGGTACTTCTGACATTCTGACAGTCCCGGGGGAATTCCTTCGGGTTTACCACCAGATAAACCGCATCCGGCTTGATCCGCAGCAGCGGATTGTAAATGGTAGCGTATTTTATGGGATACTGATATTTGCTGCTTGTGATTTTTCCGGCAATCCGATCCGGAAATAATTCCTCGAGAATATAGCTGTTAACTGCCATAAAATCGCCTCCTATAACATCAAAAAACGACAGCGTATCGGTCTGTACATCGCCATTGATGTACAAGTCCGGCACACTGCCGTTTCTCTTCCTCTGATTTATCAGAATTCAATCCCTTTTCTGGCGCCCACGCCATGATCGAAGGGATGCTTCTGTTTCCGGATCTCTGAAACATAGTCCGCACATTCAACCAAAAGCGGATCCGGATCCCGTCCGGTCATCACAACTTCCAGTCCATCTGGACGATTCCTGAGCCAGTCCAGTACAGGTTCCAGCGGTAAAAAACCGCAGTTGACGCAGGACATGATCTCATCGAGTACGACCATCTGGTATTCATCCCGTTCCAGCAGCTGCACGATATCCGCAAATTGCTTCTGATATCCGACAGCCGCCTCCGCCTTTTCTTCGTCCGTCATGGCAAAGGAAAACTTAGAAATGGTATATCCAGACAAAACTGTCACCTCCGGAATCTGCTCCAGTACGTTCCGCTCACTGGAAGTGCCGGGCTTCATGAACTGATAGAAAAGCACCCGGTTTCCTGAACCGGCACAACGGACGGCAAGCCCCACAGCCGATGTGGTTTTCCCCTTTCCGTCTCCGCAATAAATATGCACAAGTCCCATACAATCTCCTCCTTTCTGTTTCTGTACCATCGCCTTTGACAGTACCATAGTATTATCTCCATAAAATACGGAGCCTGCTTATTTTGCCTGTTTATTTACATGCGTCCAGCCTTGCAATAATTACACATCTTCCCGTGTCCCAGACAATGGGCACAATCCAGCGCCGGCAGGTCTGCCGCAGTCTTTGTCACCAGAAAAAAACCGACACAGCTTTTTGCCGGCAGCATAAATCCGCTGGGCATCAGCGACAGATGGATGCTCTCACAATCCATGAACCGGAAGAATTTCTCCACATCTGCCGCCGGCATTCCGTAAAATCCCGGGCCAAAGGCATCGGAAACAACAAACTTCTCTGCTTCGTACTGTTTCCGGATCCAATGCTGCAGCAGATCTCTTGCGGCATCTGCAATTGCCGTACCGCTGATATCATAATACGCCTGCTGAAGAACACGGGAATCCGGCGCCTCCGCATCACCGCAGGTCAGCGCAAACGTATATAAGGCAATCACATTCTCCGGCAAAACGGTGTCCAGTGCTGGACAGACAAAAACCTGATCTGCAATGCAGATCTCTCTGCCGGAGATACAGGAAGCGTCATACGAAGAGACCAGCGCATAGATCACGGACTGTTCCAAGACATTTTTCAGACACTGCATGGCATATGTCTTTTTCTTCTGCAAAGCCGCCTTATCCTTGTGCAGTCCGCACATGTGGATGAAATAATCTTCGATCAGCGCATTTCCGAGTAAACTGTCCCATACGATCACCTGGTTCTTCATCTGACAGTACCTCCGTTTCTGCATTACCGTTCTATTATGTATTATACCGCATTTTCCGGCATTTGAAAAGATACAATTACCGATTGCTTGAACGGTACAATTCCAGATTGTCATTCAAACTTTTCAAAGCAGCATCCGCACACCATGACAATTCCCAGACACCAGTTTCGGGAGTATCCTGCAATTGTCGAATTATGTTATTTTTTATTTTACAAAAAAGCGATAAAATCCATTGAATCATATTGTATAATAAATCAAAGCCAGAGTGACAAAATTACATACCATTTCGGTAGGACAGCTTAATTTTATTCGGCAAATAATACTGATGGGTACAATTTTTGTAAAAATCATCAGAATTGTACCCATCCAGATCGTTTCAGCAAGGAGTGACCAGTGTGATTTACATTGATAATGACAATACCAAACCGCTCTATCTGCAAATCTACGAGTCCATCCGACAGAATGTTCTTTGCGGTATGCTGCCCAAAAATACGGCGCTGCCGCCGATCCGCACCATGGCAAATGAACTGAAAGTCAGCAAAAATACGGTGGAGCATGCCTATCAGCAGCTGTTGGAGGAAGGGATGATCCGTGCCGTAAAGGGATCCGGATATTATGTGGAGGATCTTGCCAAGATTCACCTGACTGCCGCCCCGGAAAATACGCCGGCACAGCTGCCGAAGCTGATTCCGCCGTCCTCTCAGAATCCGATCCGCTATGATTTTCGCTATTCTGTAGGCGACACCCATCTGTTTCCCTGGACAAAATGGAAGCAGTGCGTCTCCAATGCCATTCTGGATGAAGCAACACTGCAATTTTCCAAATATGAGAGCAACAAGGGCTTCTATCCTCTTCGTGCCAATCTGTGTACTTTTTTGCAGCGAACACGGGGCGTTGTCTGTTCACCGGATCAGATCGTCATCTGTGCCGGAACGCAGTACGGGCTGGAGACGATCCTGAATCTGATTCCCAACAACCGCAAGCGTGTGGCATTTGAGGAGCCGGGCTATATCGGCATGCGCAAGGTATTTTACAACTGCCGCTGCGATGTGAAATCCGTCATGATTCAGGAGGACGGCATTGATGTGGACGATATTGCCAATCACCCTGTGGACATGGTCTATCTCACGCCGTCTCACCAGTTTCCCACCGGTGTCACCACTTCCCTGCAAAAACGGTACCGGCTTCTGGAATGGGCAAAGCGGAACAATGGGTATATCATTGAAAATGACTATGACAGCGAATTTTCCTATGGACAGCGAATCCTGCCGTCCCTCCAGTCTCTGGATCAGAATGAGCGTGTGATTTACCTGGGAACACTTTCCAAGGCACTGTTTCCATCCATTCGCTGCGCCTACTATGTGCTTCCGCCGTCTCTCATGAAGCTGTACGAAAAGAAGTACAAGCACTATAATTCGGCACTGCCCACATTTGTGCAAAAGGCAATTGCAGAATTCATCAAGGACGGGCTGCTGGAAAAACACATCCGCAAGCTCTCCAGTATGAACGAACGAAAATTCCGCCGGCTGATTCAGTATTTGGAACAGAATCTCCCGGACGAGGTGCACATGATCTACGACCCGGCCGGTTCTCATCTGCTGCTCCAGGTAGACTGCTGCCGGCAGGAATCAGAACTCATCGCCTTTATGAAAGAACGCTCCATCGGCATTCACGGCACAAGAAAAAACTGGGCAGGTACAGAAAGTCCGGACAATGTATTTCTGGTGGGATTCAGTTCCATTCCAGAGGAGAAAATCGAGAAATATGCCGCCATTCTCACAGTCGCTCTTCATGAGTACATTGAGACAAAGCAGAGAGGCTAATGCATTTTCCACACATAAAAACAAACGGTCACAGTGCAGAACTGCGGCCGTTTTTTGATTTCTCAGCGATATAGTTGATACAGCAGCGCATTGCAGATTGCCGCCGCCACATTGCTGCCGCCCTTTCTGCCCTGTGCCACAATATAGGGTTTGGTTCCCTGCATGATCAGTTCCTTTGCCTCCACCACATTCACAAATCCCACCGGCACGCCGATGATCAGCTTCGGCGCAATTTTTCCGGCACGGATCAGTTCGTCCAGCTGCACCAATGCCGTGGGAGCATTGCCAATGGCAAAGATCACATTTTCTCCCAGTGCGCACGCCTTTTCCATGGATACCATAGCACGTGTGACGCCCCGGGTCTTTGCCTCTTCTGCCACCTCAGGATCGGACATAAAGCAATGTGCCTCGCCACCAAGCTGATGCAGGGATTTTTTGTTGATTCCGGCGTATGCCATGTTGGTATCCGTGACAATGTGTGCACCCTGTTTCAGCGCATCCAATGCCGTTTCCACTGCATGATCTGAAAATTTCAGATTTTCCACATAGTCAAAATCTGCTGTGGTATGTATCACACGTTTGACAATACTGCGCTGATTTTCCGGGATAAAAACGCCCTGCAAGTGCTCTTCAATAATGGCAAAGCTGCGTGCTTCGATCTCCATGGGCTTCACAAATTCCATTTCCATTGCACAATTCCTCCTTATTGCAGCAATTCGTATTTTTCGAAATTCGCCGTCTGGAAATCAGCGATCTCATCGTATGCTGCCAGGGCAAAATCAAAGAGCTTCGCCCCGATCACAGCACCTGTTCCCTCACCGAGACACATGCCGCATTCCAGATACGCCTTCAGTCCCACTGCATCCAATGCCATCTTTCCAGCAGGCTCGGCGGAGCAATGGGAAGCGAACATATAATCCCGGCACAATGGTGCCAGACGAACGGCACAGTTGGCAGCAACAGCGGAAATAAACCCGTCCACCAACACTGGCACATGATAGATCGCACCGCCCAGAAAAGCAC
The DNA here is from genome assembly GCA_051893675.1 of Ruminococcus sp. Taxonomy (GTDB): domain Bacteria; phylum Bacillota; class Clostridia; order Oscillospirales; family Ruminococcaceae; genus Ruminococcus_C. The sequence goes on from JBJFHO010000037.1 coordinate 6,992, forward strand.
CTGCCATGCCGCAGATATCAAAACCGCCCAGTTTGGACAACACATCCAGCACATCCTCCCGATCCGGCTGATGCAGTCCAATGGCGTTTTTGATAACAGCAATTTTATGCTGTACACCATCACGAGTCAGACCAGCCCCACGCCCGGTCACTGTCTCCGGCGGCAGCTGTTCCAGTACAGACAGCACAGCGCTGGAAGTAGTGGTATTGCCAATGCCCATCTCACCAGTGATGATGAGATTATAACCGGCATCTTTCTTTTCCCGTACCAGTTCGATTCCCGTGACAATGGCACGCTCTGCCTCTTCCCGTGTCATTGCCGGTTCCCTGGCAAGATTTTTTGTCCCGTATGCAATTTTCCGCACATCCAGTCCCGGGCAGTCCATATCCCGTGCAATTCCGATATCCACCGGAAAAACATCTGCGCCGCATTCCCGGGACAGGGAATTGATAGAGGCAATCCCCTTGGTGAAATTCTGCGTCACCACAGCTGTGATCTCATTGGTGGACTGGGTAACGCCTTCCTCTACAACGCCATTGTCAGCACAGAAGATCAGCACAGCTTTTTTTCGTGGTGCGATCTCTGGGGAGCCGGTGATACCAGCCAGCTGGATCACCATTTCCTCCAGCCGTCCCAGACTGCGCAAAGGCTTGGCAATATTATCCCATTTTTCCTGTGACTGCTGCATTGCCGCCTGATCTAACGGCTCGATTTGTTTCAGATATGAATCCAGCATTCTGAATCGCTCCCTTCCAGTTGTTCCAATTGGTAAATTACTTCTGCAATGGTATGCACATCCTCCTTGGGTGCGCCGATGAGTATCACCGGGATACCACACATTTTTGCCACTGCAACCTTTTCCGCCACGCCGCCACGTGCGCCGCTGTCCTTGGAAACCAACACGGCAATCTGGTGTGCTTCTATCAGTGCAACCGTATCCTCCTTGGAAAAAGGCGGCATGGCATAGATCAGATGCGCCTGGGATGATGCCGCTGCCTGCCGGGAATCGGCTGTATCCAGAATACGTGCCCACCCACGTGCTGCGAAATCTGTTACATTGGCTTCGTAAAATGCCAGAGTATTGACGCCAGTTGTCAGCAGAATATTGCCCGGTATCTTTGACAGCTGTTCAGCTGCCATTTCCTTGGATGGCACCCGGATAATGCGGTCATAATCGTAGTGCAGCTGCGGTCTGCCCAGCCGGAAGTACGGGATATTCTGTTGTGCACAGACCTGCCGCACCGTCTCTGTCACTGCCACGGCAAAGGGGTGAGACGCATCCACAACGGCATCCATATATGCTAATCCGGCTGCAAATCCATCCTTATCCAATCGCCCTACGTGTACATTGCAGTGTTCCTCTGCCAGTATTGTTCTGCCGTACTCTGTAGCAGTAAACGCCGTTACTTCGTACTTTTCCGGCAGCGCACGGATAAGCTCTGTAGCTTCGCTTGTCCCGGCAATGACTGCGATACGCTTCATTCTTTTGCTCCAGCATCTGCCACGCAATATCCCCGGGGCGTGATCATTTTGCCGTTCTGCACATAGGTCTGGGAGTTGCCGATGAGTACCACGCAGAACATGTCCACAGGTTCCTCTTTCAGCTGTCCCAATGTTGTGAGCCATGCTTTCTGATCAGCACGCCCGGCATTGCGGACAATACCCACAGGCGTCTCAGGAGAACGATATTGCTGTATCAATTCCGCCGCATGCGCCAGATATGCCGTCCGGGAACGGGATTTCGGATTATAGAGACAAATGACGAAGTCTCCGTCTGCCGCACAGGATACACGGTGATAGATCCGTTCCAGCGGCGTCATGCAGTCGCTGAGGCTAATGACCGCAAAGTCATGCATCAACGGTGCCCCAAGTACCGCTGCCGCCGCACTTGCCGCCGTCACACCCGGAACTGCCACAACTTCCAGATCGGCATGCATTTCCTCGATGACCTCCAGCATTACACCAGCCATGCCATAAATACCGCTGTCGCCGCTGGATACCATTGCCACAGTTTTCCCTTTGAGCGCCTCCTCCACTGCGGCACGGCAGCGATCTACTTCCTTCCGCATGGGCGTGGCATAGTATTCTTGTTCCGGAAACTGTTCTTTCAGCAGGTTGATATAGGTCGTATATCCCACCACCAAATCAGCCTGTTCGATAGCGGCTACTGCCTGTTCTGTCATATATGCCCGATCACCCGGCCCGAAGCCTACGATATATATCACTTGTTTCATTTCCATCATTCCTCCAGTTTCAGCGGCGGCAGCATACGCCGGCACGCCGCCAGAGTTACCCCTGCATATTTCACCTTTCCGGTCAGCACCTCTCCGCAATCCGATGCCAGATAACTGCACGCTTCGGATACCGAGGGCACCCCTGTCACGGACTGCACAAATGCAGATGTCTCAAAGGGATAGGGACAATTCTGAATAGATTCATCGGGGACAATTTCCAAAGGTACCCCAAGTTCTTCACACAGCTGCAAAATTGCAGGATCCTGCTGCTTCAGCCCAATGGTAGCCAGCTTTGCAACAGAAAGTGGACTGAGCTGATACGTCTCCAGAAATTCCCGGAAGCAAGCCGCCAGATGCGCCGGCTCGGTATCACGTTTGCATCCAACACCAATAACAAGGCTTTTCGGACGCAGATACAAGGTTTTTGCCTCTTGTGTATCCGGCAATAGGCGATCGGATATCACCACCCGGAACTCTCCCTCTGGTTTGTCTGTCACCCGAATCTGTAATAGATCGCAGGGCTTTGACAGGGGCAGATCTGTACAAACCGTCACAGTCTTTCCCTCCAGCAGTGCGCCGCTGATATATTTCAGGGTGCCCAGATTTTCAATAGCAAGGTCATTGCGCTTGGCAATCTCATCAAACGCAGTGACGCCCTGTACATCCGTTGCCGTTGTAATGACCGGATCTGCACCAATGGCAGCGGCAATTTCTCTTGTCAAATCATTTGCACCACCCAGATGCCCGGACAGCAGACTGATCACATGCTTTCCCTGCTGATCCAGCACCAGCACTGCCGGGTCTGACGCTTTGGACTGCACCAGAGATGCAATCGTCCGCACAACGATCCCGGTTGCCATAACGAAGATCAAGCCGTCATATGCGGAAAAATCCCGTTCCACCGCCACAGCAAAATTCGCTTTGGATTCCACCGTACCGCCGAACTGCATCTGCAATCGTTCCGCCAGTTGTTTTCCCTGTGGCGTCAGCCAGAAATATGCCAGTTTCATCCGTTAACACCCTGCCGGAATTCATGGGTAAAGGTCTTGTCATACAGCTTCGACAAATCATAGCTATCTCCCAGAAAATCGCCCACTGTCACCAGCGCCGTTTTGGTAATGCCGGCTTCCTTGACCTTTTCCGCAATAGTATCCAGCGTGCCTGTGACAATTTTCTGTTCCGGCCAGCTTGCCTTATAGACAACGGCAACAGGCGTGGTTCTTGGATAAGACGTGCACAGCCGTTCCACCAGTTCTTCCATTCTGCCTACTGACAAGAACAAGATCATGGTAGCACGATGCTTTGCCAGTTCCTCAATACTCTCACGCTCCGGCACAGGCGTTCTGCCTTCCATGCGTGTCAGAATCACTGTCTGGGACACATTGGGCAATGTGTATTCCTTCTGCATTGCCGCCGCTGCTGCCAGAAAAGAACTGACACCCGGTACAACTTCATGGGGAATTCCCATGCGATCCAGTGCATCCAGCTGTTCCCGGATGGCACCATAAATGGAGGCGTCTCCCGTGTGTACACGAACTGTAGTTTTGCCCTGTGCCTCCGTCTCCTGCATTACCGCAAGTACTTCCTCCAAATGCATTCCGGCGCTGTCATAGATCTTGCAATCCGGTTTTACATCGGATAGCACTGCCGGATTCACCAGAGAGCCGGCATAGATCACCACATCGGCACTGTCAATGAGCCGTTTCCCCTTGATCGTCAGAAGCTCCGGATCACCAGCTCCGGCACCTACAAAATATACCATTATCGCAGTCCTCCTTTTTTAATAAGCAGCGTTGTGAAATACGAATATGTATCCCCAGTGGGTGCGCCGATATATTCATCCGGCATTCCCACATTGCGCAGCATCACAGTATGTTCCAGCAAGTCATGTTCCTCCAGCATAGGCAGCAGCCACGGCAATGCCTTCCCTGCTTTCATAATGACCAGATTATCAAATTGTCCCAGAACCTGTTCCATTGCCGTTTTATCTGTAACACCGGGCATTACCAGCAGAGATTCCTCGTTTTCACAAAGGCTGTACTTTGTCTTTGCAGCACCGGCACAGAATGCTGGTATCCCGGCAGCAACTGCCGTTTCATAGCCCTGTTCTTCCACCATCTGGCGGACATATGTCGCTGTGCTATACACGGAGACATCTCCCAGCGTGACCATTGCCACGGTTTTTCCGGCTTCCAGAGCAGCATATACGCCGTCCAGTGCGCCGGATTGCAGATAACTGCGATAATCTGCATGAGCTTTCATGGGAAAGACCACTTCCAGCTTTTCTGCCCGGGTCATATCTGCCGCCTGCTGGGCAATGGTATAAGCGGCAGAGGTTTCCCCTGCCTTTTTCACTGGAATCACCACAACATCAGCGGTTTCCAGAATCTGTTTTGCCCGCAGTGTCATATCCATAGGATCTCCCGGTCCCACGCCCACCGCATAAAAAATACCTTTTTTCATGGCTCACTCCTTTGTCTCACAGGAAAACAGCATCACCGGATGATTGCTGTCCAGCACCCGGTAACTGCCCACTTGCTTGCCACAGCTGACGGCGATCTGTACCACTTCGAATGCCGGCAGCTGTTCCAACAGAGGATACAGTTCTGCCTGTGTCTCCAGAGTAACGGCACTGACTACCAGCCGTATTTTTTTCGGCAATGCACAGATCATTTCCAGAATCTCCGCCATAGCACCGCCGCTGCCGCCGATAAAAACGCAGTCCGGCACAGGCAGATTTTCCAGCTGTTCCTCCGCCCTGCCCGGTACAATGGTCAGGTGCTCTGTCTGGAAATATGCCTTGTTCTTTTCCAGAATCTCCAGCGCCGTATCCTTATATTCCACGGCATAAACCTGACCGTAAGGACACATCCGGGCACACTCAATGGAAATACTTCCGGTACCTGCACCCAGATCCCAGACGACGGCATCCGGTTGTAACCGCAGCTTACTGAGAATCACCGCACGTACTTCTTCCTTGGTCATAGGTGACGCATTCCGCAGAAACGCACTATCCGGCAGCATTGCCGGGCGCAGAACAGGTTTCGGGGACGGATTCTTTACCGCTGCAACACACAGTGCAGGATTTTCCCGCTCTGCCCATTCCTCCGGTTTTCCATGCCAGAGCATTTGCTCCGGATAGGTCAGATCAGCACCCACAAACAGTTCCGTTTTCTCCAGATGATAAGCCTCCAGTGCCGCAGCAATTTCCTTCGGTCCCTGTGTCTTGGAACAGAAGAAAAATGCCATCGGATGCTCCGCAACGGTACATGCAATTTTTCCGGCAGTACAATCTCTGCCATGAATGCTCAGTATCGCCGCATCTTCCATAGTCAGCCCGAATGCTGCACCCAGCAGCTGCAAGGAACCCACACCGGGAATCACTCTGAGGGATAATTCCGGATATCGTGTGCGAATCGTCCGGCATAGGCTGTACAACAGCGGATCGCCGGAAACCACAATGCCCAGGCTCTCCTCTTCCAGCCAGTGCGGCAGATGATCCAGCAAATCGGATATACGCCCCATAGGCTTCGTTTTTTTCGCATCAACCAATTTCAGGAACCGCTCCGAAGCAATGACGCAATCAGCCGACTCCAACGCTTGTTTTGCCGCCGGAAGTAGGTAATCTGCCGTACCGCTTCCGCCGCCTGCCAAAATCAATTCATGCTGCATTGGCTCCACTCCTTTCGCACAGTCTCCGCCAACTGACTTTTTGCCAGTATCTGATCTTTTTCATCCAGCAGCATCATTCCCACCTGGATTTTTCCATGGGTACGGCGCATACAGTTCTCACAGGCGCTTTCTGCAACAGATGCCCACACCGTTTCTCCCAATCCGAACGCTGACAATAATTCCTGCATCTGGGATGTGGTATTGCACTGATACAGCTGCCGCACCTGATCTGTAGATGTTCCGGCAAGGGCTGCGTGGGTACAGAGTACCTCACGCTGTCCGCCGGCAGTGTGACTGTGCAGATACATAATATCCGCTGCCGGCTTCACCAGCTTTCCCGGTCTGCCTGCCAGCAGAATATGCGTAAAGCCCATTTCTTCTGCGCAGTCCAGCAGATACCCCAGATAATTGCTGCACAGAACAATGCCGCCGCAAGGATCGTATTGCTTCCGCAGATACTTTTCCCCGGCATAGCCTGTCACCAGCGCACAGGCGGTGCCATATTCCGCCCGACACATGGAAAGCTCCAGGCAGAGGGACTCCTTCACCGCCTCTTCGCTCATGGGACGGACGATTCCCGTAGTGCCCAGAATGGACAATCCACCCTGAATCCCCAATCTGCCATTAAAGGTTTTCACCGCAATTTCAGCACCGCCAGGCACAGAAATTGTTACCGCCGCACCACGCTGCCCAATGACAGACCGCAGGGCTTTTTCGATCATCTGCCGTGGTACCGGGTTAATTGCCGGTTCTCCTACCGGTAATTTTAAGCCCTTCCGGGTAATGATACCCACACCCTCACCAGCATAAAAGCGAATCTCGCCCGGTTTGTCGGAAATTTCCACCTTTGCTGTCACCAGACATCCATTTGTCTCGTCGGGATCATCGCCGCCATCCTTGATAACGCCGCATACGCCCTGAGATACTTCCTGAATCTCCAGACGAAGTGTCACTCCGGCAGGCGTTTCCAGTTCCACCTGCTCCGGACAGATTCCGGTCACCTGCCACAATGCCGATGCCAGACTTGCTGCTGCTGCGCAGGAACCGGTGGTATATCCTTCCCGCAACGGCTTCATGTGCGTTCTCCCCACTGGTTGAGGATATCGTAAATACGCTGCATATCCAGACTCTCCCGGAGCGTGTCGGCAAGCTTGTCATATTGTTCTTCTTTATAGGCATCCAGATCAAAAGCTTCCATTGTACTGGTATCCTCGCCTTTTCTCATAAGCAATGCCTGTACCAGCTTCTGTGCTGTCTCCGGGGAATCAAATATTCCATGGAGATACGACCCGAACACAGTTCCCGCCGGATCACGATAGCCATCTGTTTCTCCGGTTTCCAATGTTGTAAAGGGAACCGCATTGCCAAGTCCCCTTGTCTCGCCCATGTGTATCTCATAGCCGCTGACAGCATGACCGGACAATGGCTCCAATACGCCATCCACCGAAGCAATGGTACCGTTCATCCGGGTACGCCGTTTCTGAGGCAGGAACACTGTTTCCGTGTCCAGCAGTCCCATGCCACGCATAGATCCGCCGTCCTCCACCCCATCCGGGTCAGAAAGTGTCTTTCCAAGCATCTGAAAGCCGCCGCAGATACCAATCACAAGGCTGCCCCTTTCGTGCTGTTTCAGAATGGCTGCCTCCAGACCGTTCTGGCGCATCCAGCGCAGGTCTGCCATGGTATTTTTCGTTCCCGGCAAGAAGATGACATCAGGACTACCCAGTTCCTGCACCCGTGTCACATACCGCACGGAAACGCCGTCAATGCGCTCGAATACTTCAAAATCCGTAAAGTTCGAAATCCTTGGTACACGAATCACTGCCAGATCCAGCTTTGCGCCTGTCTGCACTGTGCGGTGCGTCAAACGGTCGGACAGGCTGTCCTCATCGTTCAGATCCAGTTGAGCATAAGGCACAACGCCCAGCACTGGTACGCCGGTCAGTTCCTCCAGCATGGTCAGTCCCGGTTTCAGAATTTCCACATCCCCACGGAATTTATTGATAATGATTCCCTGAATGCGGCTGCGTTCCTCTTCGTCCATAAGCATAATGGTGCCGTATACAGAGGCAAACACACCGCCCCGGTCAATATCACCCACCAGAATCACCGGAGAATCGGACAGCTTTGCCATACCCATATTGACGATGTCCACATCTTTCAGGTTGATCTCCGCCGGACTGCCGGCGCCCTCCAGCACAATCACATCGTTTTCCGCTGCAAGGGAATCATATGCCTTCATAATATGGGGAATCAGTTCCTCTTTTTTGGTGTAATATGCTACAGCACCCATGGTGCCGAATACTTCGCCGTTTACGATCACCTGAGAACCGCTGTCGCTGGTAGGCTTCAACAGAATGGGATTCATCCGCACATCCGGCTCCACACCAGCAGCCTCCGCTTGCATTACCTGTGCACGTCCCATTTCCAGACCGTCACGGGTAATATAGGAATTCAGTGCCATATTCTGTGATTTAAAGGGCACTGTCCGCAGCCCGTCCTGCCGAAAGATCCGGCACAGTCCGGCAGTGATAAAGCTTTTTCCTGCCGAGGACATGGTTCCCACTACCATAATGGATTTTGCACGCATCAATAAAGCCCCCTTTTGCTGACGATTTTCCGCAGACAACGCAGAAAATACTGGTTATCCTCTCTGGAACGCACTGCCGCACGATAATATTCTGCATTCAAGCCCACATAGGAATCGCAGTGCCGCAGCAATACATGATAGGTCAGCAGCCGCCGATCCAGATCGTAGCAGCCCGGCACCTGGAAGAAAATATAGTTGGCATGGGGTTCCCACACCCGGAATCCCAGACTTTCCAGCCCTTCATAGAGAAAGTCCCGTTCCTCTTGCAGGAACTTTAAAAACTGCGTCCGGTAGGTGTGATCTTTCACCGCTGCGCATCCGGCTTCACTTGCCAGAGTACTCACCGGCCAGGGCTGTCCCATGGTACGGACACGTTCCACCAGCTCCGCATCGGAACAGATGCCGTATCCCAGCCGCAGTCCGGGGATGGCATACAGCTTTGTCATGGATTTCAGGATCATCAGATTGGCATAGCTGCCGGAATCCAGAATCATGGAATCAATGCCCATTTCATCCTCTGTCATATCATAAAAGCATTCGTCCAGCAGGACAAACACCTGCTTCTGCTTTGCCAGATCCAGGATTCTCCGCAGCAGTTCCGGGTCAATCAGTGTTCCTGTAGGATTGTTTGGATTACACAGTGCCAGAAAATCATAGCTGCCCTGTTCCAGTTCATCCAGAAGCGTTTCTGTTACGACAAAGGGTTCCGGCATCGTCCAATACTGTACTTCGCAGCCGTTTTCCTCCAATGCCTTTCCGTATTCCGAAAAGGTCGGCACAGGCACAAGCGCCTTTTTCGGTGCAACTGCACGCACCAGCCGGAAGATCACATCTGCACCGCCATTGCCGCAGACAATATGATCCGGATGCACCTGGTGAAATTCCCCAAGGGCATGCCGCAGCTTCCGCTGACAGGGATCAGGATAGTGCACCAGTTTTTGTATCGCACCGTTGATTGCCTTCCGGACAGATGCAGGGACGCCGAAAGGATTGATATTTGCGGAAAAGTCAATGACATAATCCGTTTGCAGCTCTTCCTCTGCTGTGTAGATATCTCCGCCGTGAATCTCCATTTTTCTCACTCCTTGCCTCAGAGGTGTTTTGTATCAGCGAATTGCAAAAAACATCAGTGCTCTGCACAGTCCGAACAATCCTGCTGAAAGCATTGCCGCCCCGTACATAAGTCCGTTAGTGCGCAGAATATCGGCTGGCTCCGCCGGACGGTTTCGGTCTCCGATCGTCGGCTTTTCCACGATCTGCCCGAAATAGACATGCGTACCGCCCAGCTGAACGCCAAGTGCACCTGCCGCTGCGGATTCTGTCTGGGCTGAATTGGGTGACAGGTGATTGTTCCGGTCACGCCGGAATATCCGGAAAGCATTTTTCCCATCCAGCCCCAGAATTCCTGCCGCAACGACCATCAGCAGACCGCAGAGCCGTGAAGGAAGCCAGTTTGCCACATCGTCCAGTTTTGCCGAAGCTGTACCGAAATGGATGTATTTTTCATTGCGGTATCCAACCATAGAATCCAGCGTATTGATCGCCTTATAACAAAATCCCAGCGGCACACCGCCCAGAAACAGATAAAACAGAGGTGCCGTAACGCCGTCAGAAGTATTCTCCGCCACTGTCTCCACGCATGCTTTTGTTACCTCTTCCTCCGTCAGCTGCGCCGTTTCCCTGCCAACCAGATAGGACAGCTGCTTTCTTGCGGCATCCAAGTCTCCGGCTTGCAATGCTGCATACACCTTTTTGCTCTCCGCCGCCAGACATTTTGTCGCTGGTATCTGATACGCCCAGAACGTATGCAAAGCAAACCACAGCCAGAAAGAGATACGATATGCCAGATACAGCACGCCGCCGGAAATGACAAGACTCAGAAGGGGTATTGTCACAGCCAGCACGACTCCAGCAGCACGTTCACCGCCCGGCGTTCCGGGAAATATCCGGCGCAGCAGCCGTTCCATGCCGGAAATCCCTTTTCCCATCCAGACCACCGGATGGGGCAGCCAATGGGGATCTCCAAAACAGAGATCCAGCAAAAATCCCAGCAGGACACTGCATAAAATCCACATACCATCACGCCCCATTTCCTTTGATGCGCATTCCCAGACCGCAACAGACACGGTCTACCGTCTCCGCCTGTCCGGCGAGAAAGGTGTTGAACCGTCCCACAGCCTCACGCCATGCCCGCTGCTGCGCCGTAATGGGAACCAATCCGCAGCCCACTTCCTGGGAAATAAGGATCACATCCTGCCACTGGGGCAGCATATCCTTTGCAGCCTGACAGGGATCCTTTCCTTCCTCCAGCCAGCCGGTCACCAGTTCCTCTGCATGATAAATGATACACTGTCCTTTCCAGGCGGAAAGGGGTGCTTCTGCCGCATCCCACACATCTTTTTCCGTCAGTCCGAAGCGCTCCATGGCATATGCCAGTTTCCCCTGGGCATAGCCTCCCAGTATCAGTCTCATAACAGCACACCTCCCAGCAAAGCCGTTCCCAACAGCCATGCAGTTTCATTCAGTACCAGAAAAAAACCAGCCAGATCTCCCGTCAGTCCGCCGAACTGCTTTTTCTGCATATGATAATAGCCCCCGAAAATCCCCATGGAAAGGAGAATCAGGATCACTGCCAGCCAGTGATACCACAGTACCATGCAAAAGCCTGCCACGCCGAATTCCACTGCAAGTATCACGCTCACATGGGCGCCGGCGTTTTCGCCAAAGGTCTTTGCCAGAGAACTGGTGGGTGCACAGGGAAACCGGGTAATGGAAATTCCGCTGAGACAGCGCGTCAGAATAAATCCCCCAGTGAGAAGTCCCAGCACATGCCTGCTCTGGGAACCATACAGTTCTGTATATGCGCCAAAGCTGACCAGGAGCACGAGAATGACACTG
>JBJFHO010000038.1:0-18363 GCA_051893675.1 Ruminococcus sp.
TTACTTGTCTTTCACTCTCGTGCGACAGCTTTATTATTATATCACACCTTTTCGCTCTTGTCAAGACGAATGTTTTACAGATTTTTCTCTGTATTCTAGGCAAGTTGTACAAACAGGTAAAAGAAAAGCCAGCCCGATTGCTCAGGCTGGCTTGGTTGGCTTATCACGCTCAGATTACTTCTCTTCCGATTCTTCTTTCAGATGCTTCTGAAGCAGCATATACATTGCCTCATTCTGGCGCAGTACTGCATTTTCATACTTCTTCCGGGACATCATCCGTGACATCGTGATCAGGGAAAACAGCATGATGAATCCACCCATACCACAGGTCATTGCTTTTAAAATTTTGCCCAAAGCACAAATGCTAAGCATCACACTGCGCAAATTATTGGCTGCGTTCTGAGTTGCCTGATATATGTATGTATAAAAATCGCCGCCAAAGCTTGCTGATAAGGTATAATCTGTAGACATGTAGCCATTGCCAAATGTAATCCCGATAATCAAGAGAATCGCACCCAAAATAATTCCTATGATGCATACGACGATGCCGAAATTATATGCATTGTCGCTTCTTACATTATAATGTTGCGCCCTTGTCGAGCTGCTGGTCAGCGGTGAATCCGCACCAAGAGGCGCCGATGAAATCGGCGAACTCGTTCTCCGGATGTTTTGGGAGGGCATATAGCTCGAATCTGTTGGAGCTTTCAAATCAGGTCTGGATTCCTTGCATTTTTGGCAAAAGCCAGCATAATTTTCGTTTTGCTCATGACATCTTGGACATTCCCACATAATAATTCCTCCTCTTTGTGTACCATATTTAATTATTCAAAAACATACAATACCTGAAAACCATCATTGATGGTAAAGTTGTAGTGCACTTCCACCGGTATAGTTACATTTGAAAAATATTCATATCTTTCATAATCCATATTTTCGGAAATCATCGAAAACAGCTCCTGATTAAAGGAATCCGGCAAGCCCTGTGCATCATTCATGGCGCAAATCACTCCATATGCAAGACCACTCATATTTTTTCCATCACTCAGATTTTCAAGCCCATAACGCTGCGGGTCACAGTCCACTAAAATATAGGAATAATCATCTGCCAATTGAATCACATCTGTAGCAGAATATGTAGAAACAGGTGCTTCTTCAATAAGTACATTGAATGCCTTAATCCCGATTTGATACAGCAAATCAATGTTTTCATTTCTTGCCTCTTTGAGTTCTTCTTCCTTACTTTTTGTTGTGGTCGTCGCTTTCGTAGTTGCCTGTGTCGTTGCTTTCGTAGTCACCTGAGTCGTACTTTCCGTTATGACATCCCTCACATTTTCCATCTGCTGGCTGCCGGAGTCTCCGCATCCAACCATTGTCCCAGCCAGAGAAAGTGCCATCCCCAGCGCTGCAATTTTTCCGATTTTCTTCATATCTTCCTTCTCCTTTTCGAATTATTGCGGTATTTCCCGCATATCCCTATTATATCAAAATTCGTCTAAAAAGTCTACACTTATTTTTTATTCATTTTTCGATGCATTTTGCAATGAAAAACGCCTGCAAATGTGATGCACTTCTGCACATGTCACGCCGCAAAGCCTGGTTATGGAAGGACATTCAGCCGGAAATAAGGCATCCGAACCATGCCTTTCTGAAAAAATTCACGAATCAAGTCAAAAAAATCGTTGCATCTTTCCAGAACCTGTGGTATAATATTGTTATCATTGATTCAAATCATACCATTGGATCAAAAGCGGCGGGCTGCGCCGCAGGCATTTTTCCATGAATCAGTATTATTGTGTGATGGAGGTATCATGATGACGGAAAAGGAATTGTATCAGCAGTGGCTGGAATGCGCAACAGAGGATGCGGATCTGCAGAAAGAATTAAAGGAGATTGCTGGAGATGATGCTGCCATCAGCGATCGTTTCTATCGTGACCTGGAATTCGGCACCGGCGGTCTGCGTGGTGTTATCGGCGCCGGTACTTACCGGATGAATATCTACACCGTTCGCCGTGCAACCCAGGGCCTTGCAAACTATGTGAACTCTGCTTTCGAAAATCCCAGCGTTGCTATTTCCTATGACAGCCGTATCAAATCGGATGTATTTGCAAAGGCTGCTGCGGAGGTACTTGCTGCCAACGGAATTCATGTTTATATTTATACAGAGCTTATGCCCACGCCTATGCTGTCCTATGCCGTTCGTGCACAGAAGTGCAGCGCAGGTATTATGGTAACTGCAAGCCACAACCCGGCGAAGTACAACGGTTACAAGGCATACGGCAGTGACGGCTGCCAGATGACCATCGAAGCAGCTGACGCTGTTCTGGCACAGATCAATGCCCTGGATATGTTCCAGGATGTAAAGCATGTGGACTTTGACCAGGCAATGGCTGCGGGAACTATTTCCTATACGCCCCAGTCTGTCATTGACGCATACTATGCCGATGTACTCAAGCAGAGCCTGAACCCGGAGCTTTGCGCAAAAAGCGGTCTGAAGATCGTGTACACGCCCCTGAACGGTACAGGCAACAAGCCGGTGCGCCATATTCTCTCTGCTATCGGCATTCAGGATGTCACCGTTGTACCGGAACAGGAAAATCCGGACGGAAACTTCACGACCTGTCCCTATCCGAATCCGGAGATCCGTGAAGCACTGGAATGCGGTCTGAAGCTCTGCCGTGAGGTGAAGCCGGATCTGCTGCTGGCAACTGACCCCGATGCGGACCGTGTGGGTATTGCTGTACCCGATGGGGATGATTATGCCCTGTTCACCGGCAACGAAGTCGGCGCTATGCTGCTGGAATACATCTGCTCTCAGAGAACCGAAAAGGGTACTATGCCCAAGAACCCCATTGCAGTCAAGACCATCGTTACCACCGACATTGTCAATGCCATTGCAAAGGCATACGGCGTTGAGGTTATTGATGTACTGACAGGCTTCAAGTTCATCGGCGAGCAGATCGGTTTCCTGGAAGAAAAGGGCGAGGAAGACCGCTATATCTTCGGTTTCGAGGAGAGCTATGGCTATCTGGCTGGCTCCTATGTCCGGGATAAGGACGCAGTTGTGGCTTCTATGCTCATCTGCGAAATGGCTGCATATTACCGTACCAAGGGCATTTCCATGATCGAAGCCCGGAAGAATATGTACGAGAAATACGGCGTATATGTACACAGCCAGCACAGCTTCACCTTTGAGGGCGAAAGCGGTATGATCAAGATGCAGGAAATCATGACCAAGCTGCGCAATGAACATCCCACCGAGATCGACGGTCTGAAGGTACTGCAGTTCGATGACTATCAGGTCAGCGTTTCCAAGAATCTGGAGACTGGTGAGACTTCCGGGATCACTCTGCCGAAGTCCAATGTTCTGGCGTTCACACTGGAAGAGGGCGCAAAGGTTGTTATCCGTCCATCCGGTACAGAGCCGAAGATCAAGGCGTACTATACCACAAAGGCAGAAACCAATGAGGCTGCCGAGGCAAAGAAGGATTCCCTGGATACTGCGTTCAGCGCAATGATCCTGGACTGATTTTTCACGTCTGAGTATACTCTGATGGAATAGAAGAAATCGCTCTGTCCGTTTCCGGCGCAGGGCGATTTTTCAGGTCATTCTGTTTTTTCGGATTCGGATTTACTAACCATGCGTTCGTGCTGTGTGCCGAAATAAAAGGATATGACAGTGGTAAATATGGTGGCAAACTGTTCGCCGCTGATGATACCCTTCAGGGACAGTACGGAAAAGGTCAAGGTCAGTATCAGTGTAACGACACTTTTCACACATAATAACCGCTGCAGACGTTCTTTCATGGTATCGCCCCTGGTTTATTTTATGCCATGGGTTTCCGGAATGTTTCTATGGATTCATAATCACGTACAAAAAGGAGTTTTACCTATGCCCAACCCCCTATCCGCCCCGAAACAGCAAGGCAGATTTTTCATCCTTGCCTACTACATCCTCATGATGATCGTCCTGGGTGCCAGTGATGGACTGAGAGGTGTATTCCTACCCCTGTTCGAGGATACATTCACCCTGACCAAGACACAGTCCTCCATGATCATCATGTGCAGCTACGTGGGCAACCTGCTGTTCCTGTTCATCGGCGGCTATTTCCTGGATCGCATGTCCAAAAAGCGCTTTCTCTTTACCGTGACACTCCTGTGGATGGCAGCGCTCCTCTGTTATATTCTCACGGAAAGCTACCCTGTACTGCTCATCTGCATGATATTCAGTCTGGGTGCATCCACCATGCTGTCCACATCCCTCAATGTGGTCACGCCGCTGCTCTTTGCAACGCCGGCATTTTACATCAACATATTCAATTTCACCAACGGCATCGGCATATTTTCCGCCCAGAACATCGGCGGAAAGGTGGCTTCGGATATGCAGGCATGGCATATCTTCAACCTGGTGCTCCTGGCGCTGGGGATTGTGGGATTATTTTTCCTGTGCCGTATTCCCTTTCCGCAACAGGAAGTCCCCGAAAACAAGGGCATCCGGGGAACGCTGGAATCCTACAAGAATATCCTGAAAAATCCGGCATGCAAGTATCTCATCTGCATCTGCGGCTTTTACTACGTGGCAGAGCACGGGCTACAGAACTGGATGGTCACCTACGGCAGCGAATATCTGGGCTACACCCGGGAACGTGCTGCTCTGTATCTGTCCATTTTCTTCGGCGGCATTACCATCGGACGACTGCTCTTTGCACCTCTGGTGCAGAAGCTGAACCCGGCACGGAGTATTGCCATTTTTGCCGGCATTGGCGCAGCGCTGTATATTGCAGGTATTCTGCTGGAGCGTGCAGGTATTATTCCCCTGCTGCTGTCGGGGTTAGCATTCTCCATTCTCTGGCCGACCATTGTGCTGATTATCGGTACATACTACCCCAGAGCCCAGAACGGCATTGCTGTGGGATTCATCACAGCAGTGGCAACCCTCTTTGACATCGCATTCAATGCCGGCTTCGGGACGCTGGTGGAACAGCTGGGATTCGCTGTCAGCATCAAGATCCTGCCCCTGGCGGCATTGCTGTTCTTCCTGTTGTATGTAATCATGCGGAAACGAACAAAGCCATATGCGGAATAACCAAAAGGCGAACACCATTCCCTGTATCCGGGAAAGTGTTCGCCTTTTTCTGTTTAGAGGTGCCCTTTATAAAGTCTCGCAGACTTCAGCAAAATCCACATGCTTTTTCAGGATCTCACACGCCTGTTCCGCCGTCTCCTGCCTATCGAATAATCCGAACACCGCTGCACCGCTGCCTGTCATCACGCTGCAAAGTGCGCCCTGTTCCAGCATAATGCGCCGGATCTCCGCCACCTCCGGCAGATGCACTGCATCCTCGAACAAATTGCCGCAAAGGGATGCGATCTCCGCTGCATCTGCACCCTGTTTCAGGGCATTTCGCAGCTGCTGCACTGGAGGATGCTTCGGATTTTGCAGGCTGTCGATCTCCCGGTATGCCTCCACCGTAGACACGCCGGCAGTTCCCTTTGCAATGACCAGATGTTTCCCCGCAAAGGGCGGCAGCTGTTCCAGTTCTTCGCCGATACCGGCTGCATATGCCGTGCTGCCGTACAGGAAAAAGGGCACATCTGCCCCCAGCTTCACGGCGATCTGGCATAGCTGCTCCCGGGAAAGAGGATTTCCTGTCAGTTCCTGCAATGCCAGCAGAACCGCAGCCCCGTCTGTACTGCCGCCGCCCATGCCTGCCTGCATGGGAATATGCTTTTCCAGAAGAATCTCCACGCCCTTGGTAAGTCCGGCAGCTTCACAGAATCTCGCCGCCGCTTTCCAGGCGATATTTTTTTCATTGCAGGGCACCGCCGGGTCGGCACAGCGGAGCGCAATGCCCTGTGCATCCGTCAGCGTCACTGTCACCCGATCGCAGATGGAAACTGCCTGAAAAACCGTTTCCAGCAGATGATATCCATCCTCACGGGTGCCTACAATATCCAGCCCCAGATTGATCTTTGCCGGGGCAATTTTTGTCACCGACTTCATACCTGTGCTCCTTTATGACGCTTCACAAAACGCTCCATCCGGCGAAGTGCTTCCTGCAAATGCTTCAAGGAATAGGCGTAGGATACACGCACAAAGCCCTCACCGCTGTCTCCGAAAGCATTGCCCGGTACAACGGCAACCTTTTCCTCCTGCAAAAGTGCTTCGCAGAATGCCTCGCTTGTCATGCCCGTGCTGCGGATGCACGGGAAAATGTAAAATGCACCCTCCGGGTCAAAGCAGGTCAACCCGATGCGATTGAAACCGTCCACCAGCATCCGGCGGCGCATGTTGTATTCGTCCACCATTTTCTGCACTTCCTGGTCGCACTCCCGGAGTGCCACGATTGCCGCATGCTGACTCAGGGTAGGCGCACTCATAATGGCATACTGGTGAATTTTCAGCATCTGCTGTGCCAGAGGCTTCGGTGCACAGACATATCCCAGACGCCAGCCTGTCATGGCAAACGCCTTGGAAAATCCGCTGACATAGATGGTACGCTCCTGCATCCCCTCCAGCGATGCAATGGAAACATGCTTTCTGCCATAGGTCAGCTCCGAATAGATCTCATCGGACAGCACAAGAATATTCGTATCCCGGAGCACCTCCGCAATTGCCTCCAGATCCTCACGTGTCATAATACCGCCCGTGGGATTGTTGGGATACGGCAGAATGAGCATTTTCGTCCGGTCGGTAATATGCTCCCGCAATTCCTGAGCAGTCAGCTTGAATTTATTCTCCAGCTTGGTGGAAATCGGCACTGCCACGCCGTGCATCAGCTCCACAATGGGCTTATAGCAGACAAAGGACGGCTCCACCACCAGCACTTCATCTCCCGGATTCACTACGGCACGGATGGCAAGGTCAATTGCCTCCGAACCGCCAACAGTCACAATAACCTCATCCTCCGGGTGATAGCTGATATCGTATTTCCGCTGGACATAATTGCTGATCTCCTGACGCAGTTCAGCCATGCCGGAGTTGGCAGTGTATACCATCCGCTTGCGCTCCAGGCTGTCTACAGCAGCCTTGCGTACCGTCCACGGCGTCTGGAAATCCGGTTCACCGACGCCCAGACTGATCACGCCGTCCATGGTTGCCGCAAGGTCGAAAAACTTCCGGATACCGGACGGCTTCATCTTCTTTACCTGATCTGAAAGAAGCGTGTCATAATTCAACACGATTTCTCTCCCCTTTCCTCATTCATCTCACGGGAAATAATATCCACGTTCGTCTTTTTCTTCGCCCTCAATGATAATGCCCTTTTCCTTGTATTTTTTCAGGACAAAATAGGTCGCTGTGGACAGTACACCTGCAAGAGGTGCCAGACGCTGGGAAACGAACATGGATACTTCCTTCACGTTCATCCCCTTGACTGTCACGGACAGGTCATATGCCCCTGCCATAAGGGCAATGCTCTCCACCTCGTCATACTGCATAATCGTATGAGCGATCTCCTCATAACCACAATCACGCTGAGGCGTCACACGCAGTTCAATGATGGCGGTTACCATATCCTTGTTGGCAAGCTCATCGTTGACAATGGCACTATAGCCCTTGATCACGCCTTCCGCCTCCAGCTTCTGGATTTCGGCAGTTACCTCCGCCTCGGTCACGCCAAGCATAACGGCAAGCTCCGCATCAGAAGTGCGGGCGTTCTGCTGCAATAATGCGATCAGTTGTTCTCTCATAATAGATTCCTTCCCTTCAATAATTATATGGTCAGAAACACTGGTTTCCGCTTCACAAAATAACAGGCACTTGTGAATCCTGCCGCCTTTGCCAGCTGTACACCATCGGCAATGCCCTTTCCTAAGTCCTCTGCGCAGTGGGCATCGGAGCCAAAGGTGAGTATCTCGCCGCCCAGTTCCCGGTACAGCTGTAAATATTCCAGCGTAGGAAAGGGCTTGCCGTACTTCTGGCGGAATCCGGAGGTATTCAGTTCAATGCCGCAGCCATTGGCAATAAGTGCCCGGAAACAGGCACGAATCTGTTCCTCATAGGGTGACAGCTCCACGGGAATGCCGGCTTCCCCTACGATATAACGCAGCGGATAGGTCAGATGTCCCAGCACGTCAAAATTTCCCCAGCGGCAGATATCGTACAGCTGGGAAAAATACTTCTCCAGCAGTGCCGGGACAGATTCCTGCCCATAGTCCAGGCAGAAGAAATCCGGCTGTTCCAGCAGTTCGTGGAGAGACGCAATGACAAAATCCAGCCGCACATCCTTTGCTGCACTCCCGGACAGCCCGAAGTCAGCGTTAGGCTGACCCATTTCCATGCCGCAGAGGAGTGTGACACCTTGCTGCGCCGCCTGTTCCTTTGCCGCTGTGAGTGTCTCCAGGGACTGTTCCAGCACGGCGGCGTGGTCGAATACTTCCCACTCGTTCCGTGGCTGGATGCCGTAATGTGCCTGGGAAAAGAAGCGGTTCATTTCCACATGCTCTGTCACGGCAAGGACATGCAGTCCAAGTTCCGCCGCCCGGTCACAGAGCTGCTGTACTGTTCCGGTGCCGTCGGGGGAGATTTTTGTGTGGGTATGACAATCCATGGGAAGCATTGTGCCACCTCCGTTTATGGGCATCTCCGGGAGAGATGCGCCGAAAATAAAAAGGCCTTCGCCGCCAAATGGGACGAAGGCCTTCGTGTTACCACCCAAATTCGGGAATGCCGCACATTCCCCTCGAAATCCTTTAACGCAGGACATACGTTCCGGTTTCCCAGAACAGCTCCCGGGCAGCACCTGCACCCCTGCCGGGACGTTTTCACCAGACACGCCCTCTCTGTACGGCAAAAGCCACAGTCACTCCGTTCTGCGCTGCAAATGATATTGCCTATAGTATAGCAAATTTCGGGCGGGTTGTCAACTGTTTTTTTGTAAAAACAGAAAAAACTGCTCTCCACAATCTCATTTCATTCCCTTAATGTGCGGACACGGCACGCCGTATCCCTACGGATATTGGTCACTCACAGGGAATACAAAAAAAGGACTGTTGCAGGAACAGCAAAATCCGGGTTCACAGGTCAATGTGGACATTGACCCCCACAAAACGTCACGCAATTCGTGGTCATTTGTAGGATGCGATGCCCACATCGCACCGTTTTCCTGTTGGATTTTCACTGTCTGCAACAGTCCCTGTCTATCAGAGAGTTCCGATCAATTATGCATCCAGTCCCTCACGCAGACTCTTGACGAATGCCCCGATCTGTGCCGGTGCATCTGTACCGCCGTACTGTTCCACCAGACGCACAATGGCACTGCCTACGATGACGCCGTCGCAGTACTGTCCCATCTGCTTGGCAGCCTCCGGGCCGGAAATACCGAAGCCAACTGCACAGGGCACTTTGGCATACTTGTGAATTTTCTCGAAGAAGGGTGCAAAGTTTGTCTCAAACTCACTGCGCACACCGGTAACACCATTGGAAGATACGCAGTAGAGGAAACCAGTTGCCTCCGAAGCGATCATCTGGATCCGATCCTCACTTGCCGGTGTCACCAGGCTGATGTTATGTACATTGTACTGATCTGCACTGCCCTGGATCTCATCCTTTTCCTCAAAGGGAATATCCGGCACAATGACGCCGTCAATGCCGCACTCCTTGCACAGGCTGAAAAAGCGGTCTGTGCCGAAGCGGAAAATGGTGTTCAGGTACATCATGAGCAGCAGGGGCATGTCTGTTTTCTGACGCAGACGGCGTACCATATCAAAAATACCTGCCAGAGTCGTACCGCCCTGAAGCGCACGCTCGCTGGCACGCTGGATCACCGGGCCCTCTGCAATGGGATCAGAAAAGGGTACGCCCAGCTCGATGAGATCAGCGCCGTTTTTCTCCATCTCCAGCACAGCCTCTTCGGTGCAGGCATAGCCGCCGTCACCGGATGTGATGAATGTGATCAGTGCCTTTCTGCCCTCGGCTTTGCACTGCTCCAGCTTTGCGTCAATACGGTTCTTAGTCATCAATCTTCACTCCTCTGTATTCTGCGATCTGCTGCATGTCCTTGTCGCCTCTGCCGGACAGACAGATGATCATGGTTTCCTCCGGCTTCATCTGCGGTGCGATCTTCATCGCTGCCGCAACAGCATGTGCCGACTCAATCGCCGGAATCACGCCCTCGGTCTTAGAAAGATATTCCAGTGCCTGTACTGCTTCCTCATCGGTAATTGCCATATATTCCGCACGTCCGGTCTTGTACAGATTTGCGTGCTCCGGACCCACGCCCGGATAATCCAGTCCGGCAGAAATGGAATAAACCGGTGCGATCTGTCCCTCGTCATTTTGCAGGAAATAGGACTTCATGCCGTGGAAAATACCCAGCGAGCCCTTTGCGACAGTTGCTGCATGGAGCTTGGTATCAATACCCTTTCCGGCAGCCTCTGCACCTACCAGACGAACGCCCTCCTCCGGGATAAAGTCATAGAACATACCCATGGCATTGGAGCCGCCGCCTACACAGGCTACAACGCAGTCCGGAAGCTTGCCCTCTTTTTCCATGATCTGTTTCTTTGCCTCTTCACCGATGATCTTCTGGAAATCACGCACCATCGTGGGATAGGGATGGGGACCCATGACAGAACCGATCAGGTAGAAAGTGGTGTCGATATTGGTTGCCCAGTCACGCATTGCCTCGTTGATGGCATCCTTCAGAGTCGCTGTGCCATTGTCTACGCTGTTCACCTTTGCACCCAGCAGTTCCATACGGTATACGTTCAGCCGCTGACGGCGCACGTCCTCCTTGCCCATATAGATCTCGCATTCCATGTCGAACATGGCGCAGGCAGTTGCCGTTGCTACGCCGTGCTGTCCGGCACCTGTCTCGGCAATGATACGCTTTTTGCCCATTTTCTTTGCCAGCAGGATCTGTCCCAGTACGTTATTGATCTTATGTGCACCAGTGTGGTTCAGATCTTCCCGCTTCAGATAGATCTTGCAGCCGCCCAGATCCTTTGTCATGCGGTCTGCATAATACAGCATGGACGGCCGTCCGGCATAATCCCGCAGCAATGTACGGTATTCCTCCAGAAATTCCGGATCCTTGCCATAGCGGTCATAAGCCTCTTCCAGCTCATGTACCGCATTCATTACGGTTTCCGGCACATACTGTCCGCCGAAAATACCAAATCTTCCTACCTTACCCATGATATTCACCTCGTACGATCTTGACGATCTCTTTCATTTTCTCATAATCTTTCACGCCGTCTGTTTCAATGCCGCTGGACAGGTCGATACCTGCAGGATGCAGTGTTTCTACTGCGTCCTGTATATTTTCCGGTTTCAGACCGCCTGCCAGAAAATAGGGCATCTGTGGGGCTGCCTTTGCAATCAGCTCCCAGTTTGCAGTCTGTCCTGTTCCGCCCACCTGTCCGGGCACATGACCTTCCAGCACAAGCTGATCTGCACCTAGACGTTCTGCCTGCCGGATTTCCTTTTCGCTCTGCACCCGGACGGCTTTCCAGATGGGAAGTCCTGTCATTTCCCGGAGCTTTGCGATCATTCCGGCATTTTCCGTTCCGTGGAGCTGAATCACATCCAGAGGAACGGTGCGGAGTACACGGGCGATCTCCTCCGCAGAGGCATTGACGAATACACCTACAGCGGCAATAAACGTGTGTTTTTCTTTTGCCAATGCTGCGGCAGCCGCCGTTGTCACAGAACGGCGATATCCCGGCGACAGGATCATGCCCATATAATCAGGCTGCAATACGTTACAGTAAATGACATCCTCCTTGCGCCGGATGCCGCAGAATTTCAGCTTCATATGCCCTCCCGCAGTTCTGCCAGCGTCTGAGGAATATTACCGCTGCGCATGAGTGTCTCGCCCACAAGCACTGCATCTGCACCCAGAGCACGCACCTGCTTCATATCCTCATGATTCCGGATACCGCTTTCGGAGACAAACACGGCATCTGCCGGTGCATAAGGCTTCAGCTGTGCCACCGTGTCCAGGTTTACCTCAAAGGTTTTCAGGTTACGGTTATTCACACCCAGGATCTGCGGCTGGAGAAAGGCAACGCCCTCCAGTTCCTCCCGGCTGTGCACCTCTACCAGTACCTCCAGTCCCAGGTCATATGCCATGCGGTACAGTTCTGCCAGACGTTCCGGCTCCAGAACAGCCGCAATGAGCAATACCGCATCTGCACCAATGGCAGCAGCTTCGTCGATCTGGTACTCGTCGAAGATAAAGTCTTTCCGCAGAATCGGCAGTGAGACTGCCTTGCGGATAGCTGCCAGATACTGCGATGAGCCTTGGAAATAGTATTCCTCTGTCAGACAGGAAATGGCATTTGCGCCTGCCTTTTCGTATGTCTCAGCGATCTCCACGGGATGGAAATCGGAACAGATCAGCCCCTTAGACGGCGATGCCTTTTTCACCTCGCAGATACAGGACAGGGTATCCTGCTGCAATGCCTTTTTCAGGGAGACAGGCTTTCTCAGGGCAAGTGCCTTTTCTGCACGCTGCTTCATTTCCTCCGGCGAACAGGCTGCCTTTTCCCGTGCCAGCTGCTCCTTTCGGTGCAGTATAATTTCATCTAAAATCATATAATGCTCCTTATGCATTCTGATTGGTGAATCGCACCAGTTCCTGGAGCTTCTCCAGTGCTCTGCCGCTGTCGATCTGTTCTGCCGCCAGTGCAATGCCGTCCGCAATGGTCTCCGCCTTGCCGGAAATATACAGGGCACAGCCGGAATTCAGCAGAACAATATTCCGCTTTGCACCCTGAATGGAGCCATCCAGAATACCACGTGTGATGCGGGCATTTTCATCGGCAGTACCGCCAACGATCTCCTCCTTCGAGGCTCTGGGCAATCCGAAATCCTCCGGTGCAATATCATATTCCGTGATCTTGCCGTCCCGTACCTCTGCAACGGAAGTGCGGTCAGAAATGGAAACCTCATCCAGACGGTCATTGCCGTAGACGATCATGGCACGTTCAATACCCAGACTGATGAGCACCTTTGCCATTACCTGCAGCAGGGATTTGTCATATACGCCCAGCAGGATATACTTTGTAGATGCCGGATTGGTCAGCGGTCCCAGGATATTGAAAATGGTACGGATACCCAGTTCCTTTCGTGCCGGGCCCACAAATTTCATGGCACCGTGGAAGCTCTGGGCAAAGAGAAACGAAATGCCAATCTCCTGAATCGAGGCTCTTGCCTGTTCCGGTGTGGTCTGAATTCTGACGCCAAGGCTTTCCAGTACGTCAGCAGCACCGCTCTTACTGGAAACACTGCGGTTTCCATGCTTTGCCACAGGCATACCTGCCGCAGAAATGACAAAGGAAGATGTGGTGGAGATATTAAAGGAATTCGCCAGGTCACCGCCAGTGCCTACGATTTCAATGCTCTCCTCGCAGTCCATGACATGCTTGCCCTTCTGCCGCATACCCTTTGCAAAGCCGCTGATTTCCGCAATGGTCTCCCCTTTCATACGGAGTGCAACCAGCAAACCAGCAGTCTGCGCATTGGTGGCATTGCCGCTCATGATAATATCCACAGCTTCAAACGCTTCCTGCTCTGTCAGGTCTTCTCCGTCTGCCACCTTTGCGATATACTTTTTCAGCTCTGTCTTAGGCTTTTCCTCCTGAATGGGCGGCAGGGGTACGGAAACGCCGGGGATCAGATTCAGGAAATTCGCCAGCATCCGCTTTCCGTCTTCTGTCAGAAGCGATTCCGGATGGAACTGCACGCCGTAGGTGGGATGTTCCCGGTGTGCCAGCGCCATGATCTGACCGTCCTCATCCCTGCCTGTCACTTTCAGGCATTCCGGGAAGTCGGATTCCTGACAGATCAGGGAGTGATATCTGCCGCAGGGAACGAACTGAGGCAGTCCCTGGAACAGCGGACAGGTCATATCCAGATTGATACGGCTGGACTTGCCATGCATGAGCACATTGGCACGGACAATAGTACCGCCGAACGCCTCACAGATGGACTGGTGTCCCAGGCATACCCCCAGAATCGGCAGCTTACCGCTGAAACGGCGAATGGCTTCCATGGTGATGCCGGCATCCTTGGGATAGCCCGGTCCCGGTGAGAAGATCAGCGCCTGGGGTGCCATGGCTTCGATCTCGTCCAGCGTGATTTCGTCATTGCGTACCACCTGGATGTCCTTGTGCAATTCACCGATGTACTGATAGAGATTATAGGTGAAGGAATCGTAATTGTCAATGAGTAAGATCATTGTTCTGCCTCCTTGATCGCATTGATGACTGCGAGTGCTTTGTTGACGGTTTCGTAATATTCGTTCTCCGGCACGGAATCTGCCACGATGCCGGCGCCTGCCTGGACATACGCCTTTTCATTGGCAAAGAGTACGGTACGGATGGCAATGCAGGTATTGATATTGCCGTCAAAACCCAGATAGCCAACGGTTCCGCCGTAGAGTCCACGCTTTTTGTTTTCGAACTGGTCGATCAGCTCCATGGCACGTACCTTCGGTGCACCGGAAAGGGTACCTGCCGGCAGGATCGCCATCAGTGCATCCAGTGCTGTCTGATCGCTTCGCAGGTCACCTGTGACATCGGAAACCAGATGCATGACCTTGGAAGCACGTTCTGTCACCATATACCGTGTGACTTTCACAGAACCGAACTCCGAGACCTTTCCCACATCGTTTCTGCCCAGATCTACCAGCATGGTATGCTCTGCACGTTCCTTGGGATCAGCAAGAAGTGCCTTTTCGTTTGCCTGATCCTCTTCCGGTGTACGTCCCCGGGGCTTGGTACCGGCAATGGGACGATTGTGTACCACACCGTTTGTGACCTTTGCCAGCATCTCCGGCGAAGCACCTGCCACGTCGTATTCCGGGGTGTGGAAGTAGTAGAGATAGGGCGACGGGTTTGTGGCACGGAGTCTCCGGTAGACGGAAAAGCTGTCCGGCGGATTGCTGATCTCGAACCGCTGGGAAAGGACGATCTGGAAAATATCGCCGCCACGGATATATTCCTTGGCATCCCGTACCATCTGGCTGTACTGCTCCTTTGTCATATTGGAGCGTACTACGGATTCGCCCTGATGACGCTGTTCCTGAGGCTGGGGGTTATAGTGGCGGATGGTCTCTGCCAGTTCCTCTGCTCTCCACTGGGCGGCTGCATACTGGGCACCCAGATCGCCGTCTGTATGGAGATTCAGGATCACAATGCCGTTGCTGGTCAAGTGGTCATATGCCACAAGCTCCTCGTAGAGAAACAGGTGGCAGTCCGGCATATGGATATCATCCTCCGGCACGTTGGTGAGCTTTTTCTCCATGTAGCGCACGGTGTCATAGCCAAAGTAACCGATAAGACCGCCGGTGAAGTTCGGCGCATCCGGCAGTACCGGGGCGTGGTATGCAGCCATGCGTTCTTTCAGAAAGGCAATGGGCTGTTCCACATGGAGGGTCTCAGTCTGGTCTCCGGTACGGATCTCTGCGGTATTGCCGGTAATACGGATCTCCTGCTTCGGGGAAAATCCGATAAAGGAATACCGATCCCACTGTACACCGTTGCTGACGCTTTCCAGAATAAAGGAATTCTTTCCCCGGGGTGCAAGTGCCGTGTAAATATTCAGCGGCGTCTGGTTGTCTGCCGAGAATTCGTAGAACACCGGAATGGTGTTATACTGCCCGGCAAGTGCTTTCACCTCTTCAAGTGTTGGTTTCAGCATGTAGATCACTCCTCTTTTCAATCAAAAACAAATAAAAAAAGCCTGACATCCCAAATACATGGGACGTCAGACTGTCGTCTGCGTGTTGCCACCCAATTTCAGAAACAGTATGCCTGTTTCCCTCATTACAGATACGCCGGATAAAATCAGCCCGGATATATCCTCTCCCGATAACGCAGGAGCTGCGGCAATGGATACTGCGGCATCTGCCGGTTCGCCACGCTTCTCACAAACCCATTCACCAAACAGCGTACATATCGGGATTCCACCATCCCCGACTCTCTGCGATGCCGTTTTGCCGGCTACTTACTTTTGCTCATGGAATTTAACCTACGTCTAGTATACGCAAAATCCGGAAATCTGTCAAGGGCTTTTTTGCATTTTTCGGCATTTTTGTTGTATTGTGCAAATTTCGACAGCTTTTTTCTGCACTTTTGCACAAACATAGAAAAAGAAACGCATATGCCATTCCGCCGAACGCATAGGAATGAGACATAGCAACTCCACAGGACAACCGAGAGACCCAAGCCCAAGGAGGTACCTATGTTACAGCTGCACAAAGCGATAGCGGCATTATTTGCCGGATGTTTTTGTACCATGACCATGCACCAGCTGCCGGTTCTGGGCAGTGCCTTTGAAGAACGAACCAAGCCCATTCTGGATGCCATCCGCATTACCCACGTGGGTGATACGGATACCTGGGCAGAGCCTGAACCGGAATCACTTCCGGAAAACAGTCTGCCGGAGCAGCAGCTGACCTGCACCCTGCCCCCAGAACCGGAACAGCCGGAGGAACCCATACAGACAACGGCGCCCCCTGTTGCAACGCCTGTCACATCCACAACGGTGACAACTGCCGCCACGTCAGCTATTCCGGCGGAAACCACAACGGAAGTCACAACTTCTGCACTGCCGGAATAAGATGCATATCCGCAGACGGAGGATACTGCACCGGAAACCGAACCGGATACAGAAACTGAAACCGTCCCCATTGACGACCAGTCCCTGTTTGACATCCAGGAGACCTGGTTCAAGGCGTACATGGACTACCGCACCATTACGGACACCAGTTCTGCCCAGTACGAGTTACAGCAGTCGGCGTGGACAGACGAGCACGGTCTGCGTCGCATAGGCGATGATTATCTGGTGGCAATGGGGACAGGCTGGCTGGAGGAAGGATGCGGTGAACGTTTTCTGATCACGCTGGAAAGCGGCGAGACATTCACCGTCATGGTAGGTGATATCAAGGCGGACTGCGACACGGATTCCACCAGACGATACCGCAGCTGCGGCGGCGGTGCAAATGTGCTGGAATTCATTGTGGATACATGGTGCATGACCAGTGAAGCGAGAACTGCCGGGACAGTTTCCGTTTATGCCGAGTTGGAAGGCAATATTGCAGAGATCGCACGAATCGAATAAAACAAAGGGCGGCAATTTGTGTGTAAGCCGCCTTTTTGTCGTGATATTGTAATCAATTTTATGAAATGATAAGCCCTGTGAACTGTAGGGGCGAACTTTGTTCGCCCGCAAATTTCCAGAAATAATCCAACGGGCGAACGCAGTTCGCCCCTACAGTTTCACCGGATTTGTAGAATTGTGGAGAATACGGCAGGCGGATGATATCCGCCCCCACAATAGGAATATTATTCCGCAAAAAACTGCCGCCGTTCCTGTTCCGGCAGGGAATGATAAAACCGCTGCTTGATCTCCAGAAAAGACCGCAGTTCCGTCAGGATGCAGTAGAGTATGGCACGATTTTCGAATTCCTCCCGGTTCTCCGGCAGAACATCACTGCGATAGGCAGCGTGCAGCTGCTCCAGCTGTTCCAGCAGTCCGGTACAATCGTTGCACTCGTGATACTGGGCTGCAATTTCCACCAGGAATCCGGACAAGGGCTTTGCCTGTTCCGGCACAATGGTCAGCTTAATGATCTGGCGGTAGATTTCCTGCAAGATCGTACACTGTTCCCGGCGCATGGTCACGTAGCGGATATAATACAGATCGCTGCGCCATGTCTGATTTTGCAGAAAGAGATCTGCCTCCCGGCGCAGTTCCTCTGAAAGACGGTCTGTCCGCTGAAAACAGTCTGCGCCATAGCCTGTGTGATCTGTCTCCAGCAGCCGCCCGGACATGCGCTGGAGAATACCCTTGATCTCCGTGTCCAGTTCCTCCTGTTTCTGCCGGATCTGCCGCAGATTCTGGGGCATAAACCAGTTGAGGCAGACGCCGATACCGCTGCCAATGAGCAGAAGCAATGCCTCATTTCCTATCATACCCAGCGACACGCCCCCTGCCGCCATGTAATGTGTCGCCATGACCGCATTGATGGGAATGGAATCCTCCATGCCCAGCCCATAGCAGATCAGCAGCAGGAGCAGCAGGACGATTCCGAATGACCAGGGCTTTGTGCCGCAGAACATGTACACAGGCGTGCTCAGCAGAGTCATGATGCCGAAAGCCGCCACCCGGCGGATACTGCTGAAAACTGTCTCACGCCGGGTATTCTGTACCGTCAGCAGGGTGATAATCCCGGCAGACGCCGCATTTTGCAGCCCGATTGCTTCTGCCAGTAAGATCGCCGCTACAGCACCTACGGCTATTTTCAATGCCTTTATCCAATTGATACTGCGCCATATGGAACGCACAATTTTTCACCATCCTTCACGTTTGGAATTAGGAATTAGGAGTTAGGAATGAGGAATGGTGGTGTTCG
>JBJFHO010000039.1:0-4011 GCA_051893675.1 Ruminococcus sp.
AGCCCTGGACCTGCGCCAGCTGTGCTCAGCTGGACCAGCAGCCTGAGCAACCTTTCTGAAAACGGGAAAGAAATAAATCAATCAATGAACAAGGATGCAACCGCATCATAACAGACCATACGCACTTTTTCAATTCTTTGGCAAGCAGAAGTATCTCCGTTACGTACTGTTTCGACATATCTCCTTTTTTTCGAAATGAATCGGGATGCTTCTTTTTGGAAACAAAGGAAAAAATCCAAAAAACAAAATAATGAAAGAGCTTAAAGAAAGACGTGGAAATATTCATGGTTTTGTGTTATACTCTAACAGTGAGAATATTTCCTGGGAGGACGGCTCTGATGGTGATGCAGCGTCCGCCGATTCATGAGGAGGTTCCTATATGAGAAAAGTACAGTTTACCGAAACCGTTTTGCGTGATGCAAACCAATCCCTGATGGCAACCCGCCTGCCCTATGCAGATTATGAAGATATTCTGCCGGTTATGGACAAGGCGGGATATTATTCCATCGAGTGCTGGGGCGGTGCCACATTTGACTCCTGCCTGCGCTATCTGAATGAGGATCCGTGGGAACGCCTGCGGAATCTCCGAAAAAACCTGCCCAACAACAAGCTCCAGATGCTGCTCCGTGGTCAGAATCTGCTGGGCTATAAGCACTATCACGATGACGTGGTAGAAAAATTCATCGAGTTATCTATCAAAAATGGTATTGACATCATCCGTATCTTTGACGCACTGAACGACTTCCGCAACTGTGAAACGGCGCTGAACGCCACCATGAAATATGCCACCAAGAACACCATTGCATCCGGCTGTATTTCCTATACCCAGAGCCCGGTGCATACAGTGGACAAGTATATTGAAATGTGCCGGGAACTGAAACGCATGGGCTTCCAGACCATCTGTCTGAAGGATATGGCGGGCACCATGACACCCTATGAGGCAGAGCATCTCATCAAGGGCATCAAGGATGCTGTGGGCGATATGCCGCTGATTCTTCACACCCATAGTACCACTGGCATGGCATATATGACCCTGACCAAGGCGATTGAATCCGGCATTGACGTCATTGATACAGCGACCTCCTGCTTCTCCGGCGGTACATCTCAGCCGTCAACAGAAACTATGTTCTATGCCTGCCAGCAGTACGGCATTGAAACTGGTCTGGATGAGAAGCGCATCAATGAAGTGAACGATTACTTCAAACCTATCAAGCAGAAGTATATTGACAACGGTCAGATCAATCCCAAGAGCCTGGGCACCGATGCACAGGCGCTGGTGTATAAAGTACCGGGCGGTATGCTGTCCAATATGATCGCCAATCTGACGGATATGAAGGCGATGGACAAGTTTGAGGATGCACTGAAAGAGATTCCCCAGGTTCGTGCCGATATGGGCTACCCGCCGCTGGTTACACCTCTGTCTCAGATGGTGGGCAATCAGGCAGTGACAAATGTCCTGCTGGGACAGCGCTATAAGCAGATTTCCAAGGAGATCAAGAATTATATCAAGGGCGAATATGGTATCGCTCCTGCACCGGTCAGTGAGGATCTCATTACCCAGGTATTGGGCGAAGGCGGAAAGCCTGTGGACTGCCGCATCGAAGATCAGAAGCGTACTGGTGTGGAATTCCAGGAGGCAGCAGAGGCACTGGGTGATCTGGCAAGATCGGAAGAGGATCTCATGAGCTATATCTGCTTCCCGGATCAGACCGTGAAGTTCCTGGAGGCACGGAAAGCGCAGGAAGAAAACGAAGCGGTGTATACCATCGAGGAAATGTAAGGAGGGACATCTATGCCAAACGCAATTGCCATAGCGGCAAAGATGAGCATCGGCGATGCGGCGGTTACAGCGATATTCGGCTATCTGGTCGTATTCTGCGGACTGCTGCTTCTGATGATCGTGCTCTATATCATGGGCGCTGTATTCAAGGCAAAGGCAAAGAAGGACGAAGCGGCGAAGGCAGCAGCTGCCCCGGCAGAGACACAGGCAACAGTGGAAGAAACTGCACCGGAACAGCCCCTTGCTCCCGGTTCTGCCGGTCATGTGAAGCTGTATGACGTACCCGATAAGGAAGCGGCAATGGTTATGGCTGTAGTGGCATACAAAATGCAGAAGCCGCTGAACGAACTGCGCTTTATTTCGATCAAGGAGGTCAAAGAGGATGAAGTATAAAGTAACCCTGAACGGAAAAACATATGAGGTAGAGGTTGAGGCAGGAAAGGCAGTACTGCTTGACGAATATGAGGCGTGTGCACCGGCTCCGGCAGCTGCACCTACGGTAGCACCGGCTGCTGCTGCGGCTCCTGCACCGGCACCGGCTCCGTCAGTAAATCTTGCAGCCGGAGAACCGGTAAATGCGCCGATGCCGGGCAATATCCTGCGTGTGGAAGTCAAGCAGGGAGATACCATCAAGGCCGGACAGCTTCTGGTGGTACTGGAGGCAATGAAAATGGAAAACGAGATCCTGGCACCGAAGGATGGTACAGTGGCACAGGTGGTCGTTTCCAAGGGCTCTACGGTAGAGACTGGTTCGCCGCTGATCGTACTGGCATAAAGGAGGGGTATCAATGAATATTCTGGAGACCCTTCAAAATCTGCTGAGCGATTCCGGTTTCGTCAGTTTTTTCGCCGACGGCGGCTGGAAAAACCTTGTGATGATCGTTATTTCCTGCGTGCTGCTGTATCTGGGCATCAAGAAAAAGTTTGAGCCGCTGCTGCTGGTGGGCATAGCGTTCGGTTGCTTGCTGGTAAACGTATCGAATTTCTATGTGGACGGTGTCAGCTCTGCCAATGCCTTGTATCATCCGGAGCTGTGGAGTGCATTCCTGGATGAGAGCAGCGAATATTATCACAGCTATGGACATATCATGGCAAACGGCGGTCTGCTGGATATCCTGTATATCGGTGTCAAATCCGGCTTGTATCCGTCCCTGATCTTCATGGGCATTGGTGCCATGACGGACTTTGGCCCTCTGCTGTCCAGCCCGAAGAATCTGCTGCTGGGTGCTGCTGCACAGATGGGTGTCTTTCTGGCATTTTTCGGCGCAGTTTGCCTGGGCTTTGACGGCAACGAGGCTGCATCTATTGGTATCATCGGCGGTGCAGATGGCCCCACTGCAATCTTCCTGACCAGTAAGCTGGCACCGGAACTGCTGGGCCCCATCGCCATTGCAGCATATTCGTATATGGCGCTGATCCCCATGATCCAGCCGCCCCTCATGCGTCTCCTGACCACGAAAAAAGAACGGGAAGTCAAGATGGAAATGACACGTCAGGTGTCCAAGACAGAGAAGATCCTCTTCCCCATTGTGGTAGCCATGGTGGTTATTCTGCTGCTGCCGTCTACGGCACCCCTGATCGGCTGCCTGATGCTGGGCAATCTGTGGCGGGAATGCGGTGTGACAGAGCGTCTGTCCGACACAATACAGAATGCGTTGATGAATATTGTCACAGTATTCCTGGGCATTTCCGTTGGTGCGACTACTGTTGCATCCTCGTTCCTGTCGCTGGAGACTCTCATGATCGTTTTCCTGGGACTGGCAGCATTCTGCTTCTCCACCATTGGCGGTCTGCTGGTAGGCAAGCTCATGTATCTGGTCACCGGCGGAAAGATCAATCCGCTGATCGGTTCGGCTGGTGTATCCGCCGTTCCTATGGCAGCCCGTGTTGCACAGAAGGAAGGACAGCGAGCAAATCCGTCCAACTTCCTGCTGATGCATGCTATGGGCCCCAATGTTGCCGGCGTTATCGGTTCGGCAATTGCAGCTGGCTTCCTGCTGGCAGTGTTTAAGTGAGAATGCACGTGTGAAGCGTGAGGAAAAGGTGCAGCTGAAAATGGCTGCGCCTTTTTTGTATAAAGTATACCCTTACGGGCACAAGTGCCTGCGGTTTTGCGCATAGAATCCGGCGTCCCTTGTGCACTTTGCCGAATCGCTCTAGTATTCTGTAACATCAAAAAAATGTATCCTACCCGCTTTCAAAAAGGTTGCTCAGGCTGCTGGTCCAGCTGA
>JBJFHO010000040.1:0-17928 GCA_051893675.1 Ruminococcus sp.
CACCAGCATTTTTGAAAAATTGCTGGATCAAAAAACTTCATTGCCGCCTGCGGCGCTGTTATAATATGACCAGATCTCATACTATTCTCATTTGAAAATCATGATAAAAAATCATGATTTTCATAGCCGCCACAGGCGGCGTATGAGAATGCATGAGACGGATTTTATGCCGTTTTACGGCATAAAATGGCGTGTGCGTTAGCACACGCTCTCTATCAAACTATTTCAATAGTTTGATAGAGAATTAGTATTAGAGTGAAAACTTGTTGACAAAAACCGCCTTTCCACATCGAAAAAGCGGTTTTTCTTATATCTCATGATTATGCCGTTTTGAAATCTTCAACCGGTTCATGGCACGATTCAGTGCCGCCTGCGTATGATAATACTGCATAATACTCTGCCGGTGAAGCAGTCGTTCCTTGGCACGCTCCGCCGCCTCTGCGGCACGCTTGGCGTCGATTTCTTCGGGCAGCTCAATGGCATCCCCCAGAATCAGCACATAATCCCGACGGACTTCAGCGAATCCCTCACTGATGGCGGCATAATGCCACACCCCGTCCACCTGATATTTCAGCTCTCCCGGGCTGACCACCGTTACCATGGACTCATGCCCCGGCAGAATACCCACCAGACCGTCCATAGTCGGGAATACCAGATGCTCAGACGGTCCGACGTAGAACGGACGATCCGACGCCAGGATCTCCAGCCTAAATGTATTTTCCATGATTACATCCCTCACGATTCCTTCATGGTCTGTGCCTTTGCAATTGCCTCATCAATGGTTCCCACGTTAAAGAACGCATTTTCCGGCAGTTCATCCATTGCACCTTCCACGATCATCTTGAATCCACGGATGGTTTCCTTCAACGGCACATATTTACCCGGCGTACCGGTAAATACCTCTGCCACATGGAAGGGCTGGGACAGGAATTTCTGGAGCTTTCGGGCACGATAAACCGCAAGCTTATCATCCTCGTCCAACTCTTCCATACCCAGAATGGCAATAATATCCTGCAATTCCTTGTAACGCTGTAACAGTTCCTGTACCTTTCGTGCCACACGGTAGTGCTCTTCGCCTACCACATCCGGTTCCAGAATACGGGAAGTGGACTCCAGCGGATCCACTGCGGGATAAATACCCTGCTCCACGATCTTACGGGACAGTACCGTAGTGGCATCCAGATGGGCAAATGTCGTTGCCGGTGCCGGGTCTGTCAGGTCATCTGCCGGCACGTAAACTGCCTGTACAGAAGTAATGGAACCGTTTCTGGTGGAAGTGATACGCTCCTGCAATTCGCCCACTTCATTTGCCAGAGTCGGCTGATAACCAACGGCAGAGGGCATACGTCCCAGCAGCGCCGAAACCTCCGAACCTGCCTGTACATAACGGAAAATATTGTCGATAAACAGCAGCACATCCTGATGCTTTTCGTCACGGAAATATTCCGCCATGGTCAGACCAGTCTGCGCCACACGCATACGGGACCCGGGGGGCTCGTTCATCTGACCGAATACCAAGGCAGTCTTTTCAATAACGCCGGATTCCTTCATTTCGTTCCACAGGTCGTTGCCCTCACGGGAACGCTCACCTACACCGGTGAATATCGAATAGCCGCCGTGCTCTGTGGCAACATTGTGGATCAGTTCCTGGATCAGGACTGTTTTTCCCACGCCTGCGCCGCCGAACAGACCGACTTTACCGCCCTTTGCATACGGTGCCAGCAGGTCAATGACCTTGATGCCGGTCTCCAGAACTTCGACTACCGGGCTCTGTTCCCGGAAGGACGGTGCGGCACGGTGGATGGGCCAGTGATCCTGTGCATCCACTTCGCCTGCCTCATCGATGGGCTCACCCAGCACGTTGAACATTCTGCCCAGAGTCGCTGTGCCTACGGGAACGGTAATGCACGAACCAGTGGCGGTAACTTCCATATCCTTGGCAAAGCCCTCCGTAGACGAAAGGCTGATACAGCGGACAATTCCATTGCCCATATGCTGCGCCACTTCCATGACACAGGTCTTTCCGCCGTTATCCACAGTGAGCGCATCCTTGATCATGGGAAGCTTTCCCGGAAAAGCCACATCAATAACCGGCCCTAAAACCTGTACGATCTTTCCTTTTTCCATACAATTGTCCTTTCTAGCGGCGGCTTCGCCCTCTAAAAATTTTTGCTTTCTTGTATGCTGATAAATTGATGATATTTGGAACAACCCCTCCACCATTGCTGCGCAATGGTCCCCCTCCCCTGAAAGGGGAGCTGGCACGGCGAAGCCGTGACTGAGGGGTTTATTATAAAAACGATATCTTTCCTATAATCTGCCTTTACAGTTCCGCAGAACCTGCGCCGCTGACGACTTCGGTGATCTCCTGTGTGATCGCCGCCTGACGTGCCCGGTTATACTGAAGCGACAGCGCCTGGAGCATATCCTTTGCACTGGTGGTAGCGGAATCCATAGCGGACATTCTCGCCTGCTGTTCGCTGCAGAAGGATTCTACCATTGCACCATAGATCAGACCCTTCATAAAGTTCGGGGTCAGATGTTCCATGACGATATTGGGCGTGGGAAGAAATTCCGCCTCATGGTGGCGAGTGATCTCACCCTCCGACCGTACAAAATGCTCCGCATCCAGAGGCAGCAGCTGTAAGATCTTCGGCTCATAGGCAATGGAGGATACCATGCTTGTAAAGATAATATACAGATCATCCATCTTTTCCTCGTCAAAGGCTTTCAGCATCTGCTCTGCAATACGGCGTGCACGATACAGTGTCGGATTCTGGGGCGTATACACAAACTCCGGATCCACATCCAGCTCTCCGGCACGTGCCTTCCGCTGGAAGTACATGCGTCCCACATTGCCCATGATATACAGGCTGCTGTGCTTGCTGGACGCCATCCGTTCCTCAGTCATCTTGATGATATTGTGGTTATAGGAGCCGCACATGCCCTTGTCTGCGGTAATGACAATATAGCCCACCTTGCGATCCTCCGGTGCGATATGCTCACGCTGGTCGAAGTAACGCATGTCAATATCTTCCGGCGCACGGGACAAAATACTGCGCATGGCATAAACCAGCTTGTCGAAATAGGGCTGGGTGGCTGCCAGATCTTTCTTTGCCTTTTTGAGCTTTGAGGAAGAGATCAGGTACATGGCATTGGTGATCTTCATGATATCATTGATGCTCTTGATCCGATCCCGGATTTCACGCATATTGCCCATATCAGTTCACCTGCTTCTTATAGGTACGAACCAGTTCCAGCAGCTGTTCCAGATGTACATCGGACAGCTGCCCTGTCTTTTTGAGTGCGGATACCACATCTGCGCCGTTTGCCTCCACATAGTTGGTGACACCTTCCCGGAATCCACGAAGATCACTCAGTGCCACATCATCCAGCAGCTTGTGGGATGCGGCTGCCAGAATGACAACCTCCTTCCACATGGCAAGGGGATGATAAAGAGGCTGCTTCAGCAGTTCCATGAGCACGTGGCCGTGATCCAGCATTGCCTGTGTGGCAGGATCCAGATCGGAACTGAACTGGGTAAACACTTCCATTTCCCGGAACTGTGCCAGCTCCACACGCATCTGACCGGCAACCTTTTTCATTGCCTTTGTCTGTGCAGCACCGCCCACACGGGATACGGACAGACCTACGTTTACTGCCGGACGCATACCGGCGTTGAACAATTCGCTCTCCAGGAAAATCTGTCCGTCTGTAATGGAAATGACGTTTGTGGGAATATAGGCGGAGATATCCCCTGCCTGGGTTTCGATGATAGGCAGGGCTGTAATGGAGCCGCCGCCGTGGGCATCGTCCAGCCGGCAGGAACGCTCCAGCAGACGGGAGTGCAGATAGAATACATCACCCGGATATGCTTCACGCCCCGGCGGACGGTGGAGCAGCAGGGACATGGCACGATATGCCACAGCGTGCTTGGACAGATCATCATAGACAATGAGCACGTCCTTGCCCTGGCTCATGAAATACTCTGCAATTGCCGTGCCTGCATAGGGTGCAATATACTGTACCGGTGCAGGATCGCTGGCAGAAGCGGACATAACAATGGTATACTCCATTGCACCGTTCTTTTTCAGAGTGGAGACGATCTGTGCAACTGTGGAGGACTTCTGCCCGATGGCAACATAAATGCAAATGACATCCTGTCCTTTTTGGTTTATGATCGTATCGACAGCAATGGAAGTTTTACCTGTCTGACGGTCGCCGATGATCAGCTCACGCTGTCCCCGACCAATGGGGAACATGGCGTCAATGGAGAGAATACCGGTCTGCAGGGGCACGGTGACAGATTTTCGCTGTGCCACACCCGGTGCTTCATGCTCAATGGGGAAATAGTCCTCCGCTGTCAGCGGTGCGCCGCCGTCAATGGGAGCACCCAGTGCATCCACGACTCTCCCGACCATCTGCTGGCAGACACCAATGCCGGCACGCTTTCCGGTACGAACTACAGAAGTACCCTCTGTGATGCCATGGTCGCTGCCGAGCAAAACAACACCAATGGTCTTGGTTTCCAGATTCTGTACAATACCCCGTACGCCGGTCTCGAACTCTACCAGCTCGCCGTACATGGCATGCTGCATACCGAATACCGTGGCAATACCATCGCCCACACGGACGACGGTACCGGTCTCCTGTACGCCGGACTTCCGGTCAAAGTCCTCGATCTCGCTTTTTAAAACGGATATAATCTCACTTGCATTCATGGTACTCATGTCTTACCCTCACCTCCG
This sequence comes from Ruminococcus sp., assembly GCA_051893675.1. Lineage (GTDB taxonomy): Bacteria > Bacillota > Clostridia > Oscillospirales > Ruminococcaceae > Ruminococcus_C. The sequence continues at coordinate 4,749 of JBJFHO010000040.1, forward strand.
TATCAGGCTCTTCCGCATGGACTTCAGGGAAGAACGCACGCTTCTGTCATACGTTTCATCTCCCACATGCAGGATAAAGCCTCCCAGCAGTGCCGGATTCTTTTGCAGCTCCAGCTGCACCTCCGGCTTGCCGGTTTTTGCGCAGATCATCTGCTTCATCGCCGACAGCTGCGCATCCGTCAGCGGCGTCACATATTCCAGCACGGCATGGGCACACTGCCTCTGCCGGCGTTCCAGTGCTTCGTATTCCGAAAAAATATCCAACACGCTGTCGATCTGACCATTGCGGCAGACCACCTTCAGAAATGTCCGCAGGGCTTCGGGAAACACCCGGTCGATGACCCCGAACTTTTCCGCCTCAGGGATCGTGGGGTTGGACAGAGCGTCCGTCAGCTGGGGGCATGTTTCAAAGGCGTTTCTGGCATCCGGCACCGTCTCCGATGCCGCCGGCAGAGTCAGCAGCACTGTGGCATAGGATGTCACTGCCTGTTTCATTCGCCTGCCCCTTCCTCAGAAAGAAACGCATTTACCAGTTCCCGGTTTGTCTCGTCGTCCAGCTGCTTTTCCATGAGCTTCGACGCCGCTGCCAGTGCCAGATCGGCGATCTCGCCCTGTACACCTTCCAGGGTACGCTGGCGTTCCCGTTCGATTTCCTTCTGCGCCTCTTTCAGCATCGTATCTGCCTGCTGCTGTGCCAGGGCAGTGATCTCACCGCTCTGCACATGGGCATTCTGCTGTGCCGTCATAATGATCTCTTTTGCTTCCTGCTTGGCATTGCGCAGGGTCTCTTCATAATCGCCCTTGAGCTGTTCTGCCTCTGCGGCGCTCTGCTTCGCCTGATCCAGATCTGCCTGCACCATCTGGGCACGCTTTTCCAGAATGGCGTTCACTCTGCCGAACAAAAACTTTTTCAGAAAGAAAAACAGCACCAGGATATTGATCACGGAAAACAATATGGTCCAAATATCAAAATCTAACATATCCACATTCACAGCTTTCTTGCAGGAAAGCCGTGCTCCTTTCTCCTGGATTCGCCGTTTCTTACTTCATGATCACCATCAGCAGTGCAACGACAAAGCCGTAAATAGCGGTTGCCTCTGCCAGAGCGCAGCCCAACAGCAGTGCCTTATTGATGGCACCAGCCGCCTCCGGCTGTCTGGCGATTGCCTCTGTCGCCTTGGATGTGGCGATACCGATACCCAGACCAGCACCGATGCCAGTCAATACTGCAATACCTGCTCCTACCATAATAAACTCCTCCTCATTACTTCATGATGACCATCAACAGTGCCACAACAAAGCCGTAGATGGCGGTTGCCTCTGCCAGGGCACAACCCAGCAGCAGTGCCTTATTGATGGCACCAGCCGCCTCCGGCTGTCTGGCGATTGCCTCTGTCGCCTTGGATGTAGCGATACCGATACCCAGACCGGCACCAATACCGGTCAATACTGCAATACCTGCTCCTATCATTGTGAATTTCTCCTTTCACTTTTCCGAGGGATTCCTCTAAACTTTCTGAAGCCGGGGCGTTTCTTCCTCACATTCCATACCCTCTGCCATAAAGAGCGAGGTCAGGAATACGAACACATACGCCTGGATCAGACCGTCAAAGACATCGAAATACATGCTGAACACCATGGGCAGGATCAGCCCGCAGATATGTTCAATGAGCTTCATGACAACAAATGCACCCAGCACATTGCCGAACAGTCGCATACACAGGGAAAGCGGCCGGATGACAAGTTCCATGATATTGATCGGCGTCATAAGCGCCATGGGCTTTGTGAAGGATTTCAGAAATCCTCCCAGCCCACCGTGGGCACGGAACGTTGCCACTTCGATCAATATAATGCTCATCACTGCAAGGGCTGCCGTCACATTGATGTCCTTTGTGGGCGGTTTGATGCCAAACCCGAACATGCCGATCACGTTCGCAATCGCAAGATACAGGAACACCGTGCTCAGATACGGCACATACCGTCTGCCTGCCTTTCCCATATTGCCCTCAAAGAAATCGGTGACCCAGGTAACAGCAAATTCCACCAGTGCCTGTCCCTTTTTCGGGACGATCTCCATCTTCCGGGTCAGAACCAGTACCAGCACCATCACCACCGCCATGATGAACCAGGTGATCACCACAGATTCGCTGATGTGAATGGGGCCCAGTAACGGCACGTCAAAGGGACTCGTCCACACGATATTGGTTTGCAGCTGTTCCTGCAGCTCTTCGCCCATTGTCATTTGCAACCACCACCTTTTCTTCCCGCCCTCTGCAAAGAAACGCTGCAAAATACAGGTTTCTCTTCCATCCGGGCAGATCAGCGGCATTCACGCCGTTGTTTCTATTATTATAAGCCCGGCAGGCAAAAAAGTCAATCCATTTTCCATATGATTTCTATTAGATTATTCTGTCGATTTTTTGTATTTTTCGCAGATTCTCATCACTCTCCCGAAAAATGTTAAGTATCCGACGCATAAAATTGATTTTCAAAGGTGCATCCGTGCCTTTGAATTGAAAAACAATGTCTTTTAGGACTGTCTGTCAGTTTTCACAAATTTCACGAGAGGAATCGCCGATTTTTCTCAACCGCTGGCGTTTCCCACACAAAAATGCCGAACCTGCATCAAGCAAGTCCGGCATTTTTGAAATTTATGACGAAAAGAAGATGTCAATAAAGATTAGTCCGCCGTCGGGAGAGAGTTCACCAAGTGAACCAGGAACTTCAGCAGGATGATGGCATCGCTGCTATCCAGATCTCCGCTGGCGTTTACATCTGCATTCAGTCTCTGCTGATCGTTAGGCTTTACCTGACCAGCTGCGATCTTATTCAGCAGAACAGCATCTGTGATGTCCACTCTGCTGTCCAGATTTACGTCACCGTAGAATGCATTGGGATCAGCGCTTACGGTTGTGCCAGTTGTGGTAGTTGTTTCAGCAGTAGTCTCTGTTGCAGAGGTGGTGGTAGTTGTTTCAGTTGTGGTTTCAGTCGTAGTTGTAGTAGTAGCTTCCTCTGTTGTAGTGGTCTCATTATCACTGGGCAGACCGGAAACGGTGAACTGGATCTCGATGATCTTTGTCAGGGAAACCTCAGAACCGTCGATATCCTTTACGGACGGGCTGGTCCATGTGTTCAGGATATTTCGTCTCAGGCTGACGCCGTCGTTGCCGTAGGTCAGAGAGCCGTCTGTGGGACCAGTGTAAGCGATTTCTTCGCCGTCCAGTGTGATCTTATCTACAGTGAGTACCACGCCGCAGTCAGCTACACGGTCAGAACCGTCATAGTCTTCCGGCAGGAACTGGTATACATTGATATCAGAATCCAGGATCAGGCATTCGATAGAACCGGTGCCATCGCCTTCCGGAAGGATATAGGATGCAGTATAGCTGCCGTTGCCGGTGATTGCAACCGGGATAACGCCGTCAGCATCCTTTTCCCAGAATGCATAGGTACCAGCCTGACCAGCCGGCCATACCCAGCCGTAAGGTTCAACATCAATGTTCGTTGTAGTAGTTGTTGTTGCAGCGGTAGTAGATTCCGCAGAAGTGGTGGTAGCTCCCTGGGTAGTGCTGCCAGTGCTGCCGGCATCGTCTACATAGAAGAAGCTGTCGAAGATAACAGTAACGCTGTTGATGTCAACGGTTACAGTATCGCCGGTTGCAGCAGACCATGTCCACCAGTTCTCGAACTTGAGATAGTCCATATCCAATGTACCGGTAACGCTATTGACAATATTGCCGTCATCGTCTGTTTCCAGCACGAATTCATGCTCGCCGGCAGGCATCTCAAAGGTAGTAGTTGTCTCGTTGGGACCAATGGGATTGTCCAGATATGCCCAGACATCTTCGCCGCTGGCGTCCAGAACATTAAAGCTCATGTTGATGTCACCGCTGCACTCAGCTGAGTTCTTTGCGGAAGTCATCTTATAGTCAACGACAACAGAGCTTACCTGGAGACCCAGTTCCTTATAGGGCTTCAGATCAAATACCAGACTGCCTTCGCCGTCATCCAGATCGGCTGCTGTTGCAGTCACACGGTCAGTCTTTTCCTTACCGGTATCCACTTCGCCGCCGCTTGCGATATTGGCATAGATCGCCTGTACATCGCCGTCGAACCAGCTCAGTGTCTCACGATCGAAGAACTGCATGTCGCCGCCTCTGGAAGTATCCCACAGAACGGAGCACATACCGGTCTTTTCGTATGCAGTAGAAGCAACAGCCTCCAGGAACTTGTGGATAGACTCTGTATCCTTGCCGTTCTTGGATTCTGTCAGAACGCCGTACTCACCGATGATAACCGGAATACCGCTGTCAATGAACTTGGTTTCCAGCTTGTTGAAGTCGTTCTCCAGAATGGTATAATCCGAAGAGGTGCCCCAGTCTGCGTCATAGCCCCAGGTAGAATCAGCAGGTGCTACGCAGAATGTGGTCGGCTCATAATAGTGCACGGAAACAGCCACCATGTTAGCGCTGTCTGTCGGTGCAGAGAAATCGCTGGACAGTGACTTGCTGGTATTGTTGTTTGCAGCCGGAACCAGCAGCAGACGGCTTGCGTTGTTGCCGCCGGATGCACGGACAGTGTCCACAAAGGTCTGGTTCAGGGTCATGGTATCTGCATTGGAGATATCCACTTCGTTCAGGCCCTCGAATACCAAGTGATTGTCATAGCTCTTGAAATAGTCAGCGATCTGTTCCCAGGTGGAAACATACTTATCCTTTGCAGAAACGCCGGCAGACAGCCAGTTGCCAGAAGTACCGTCGTGGTGAATATTGATGATGGCATACATATCATTATTCACGCAGTAGTCCACGACCTCCTTGACTCTTGCCAGATATTCGCTGCTGATAGTGCCACTGGAATCCATCATCTGATACCAGGTGACAGGAATACGAACGGTCTTGAAACCAGCCTTCTTGATCTCCTTGATCATGGATTCTGTGGTGACCGGGTTGCCCCAGGCGGTCTCAATAGCAGTGGGTGTCAGAGGATTCGTCCAGGTATTGGTGCAGTCCAGGGAATTTCCCAGGTTCCAGCCCATGCCCATATCCTCTACCAGCTCGATGGCGGTCATATCTGCTGCGGTTGCAACAGAAACGCCGGCAGACAGTGCAGTGGTCATAGACACACCGATAGCTGCTGCAGTTACCGCACTGAGCAGTTTCTTCATAAACTTCATGGGTATCGAACTCCTTACTTAAAATATTATCTTCATTGTACCACTTTTTGTGCACGCTGTCAATAGATTTTACCATCATTGGTTTATATGTTTTGGGTAAAATAGCAAACTGCACAAAAGTACTTTTCCACATTTGTACATAACGTTGAAAAAAGCTGCTACAGAAGCAGCGGATTCCCGGTATGCACGTGAATTTCCATGGCATTGCCGTTTCCTCTGACTGCTCCTGCAACAGCTCTCTCATTAAAGGGTACCTCGGGCACCTCTGAATATGTACTCCGGAATCAATCCTGCGCATTGCCCAGGAATGCCGCACCGATGATACCAGCGTCATTGCCCAGCTCTGCAATGACGATCTCCGTATTCTTCTCAGAATTCCGGGTGTAGACTTCACGCTTTACGATTTCCTTCATGGGAACCAGCAGCGGATCGCCCTCGTTGCACACACCGCCGCCGATGCAGAGTACATCCGGCTGGAAAATATTGATGGTATTGGTAATGCCGGCTGCCAGATACTTGATGTAATCATCCACTACCTGCTTTGCCGTTGCATCGCCGGCACGCATATAATTGAACGCTGTCCGTGCGGAGATACGCTCTTCGTTCTTCATAGCGCTGTCGGGATTGGCTGCCAGTGCTTCCTTGGTCATGCGTACCAGACCGGTTGCGGAAGAGAATACCTCAAAGCAGCCCTTTCTGCCGCAGGTACACTGCGGGCCATCTACAGCGATGACGGTATGACCGATCTCTGCGCCGCCGAAGTTGGAACCGCTGTAAATCTTGCCGTCGATGACGATGCCGCCGCCTACACCAGTGCCCAGTGTAATGCAGACTGCATTCTTTGCGCCCTTTGCCGCACCGGCAACATATTCGCCGTAAGCTGCCGCATTGGCATCATTTTCAATGAAAGTCGGCTTGCCCAGTGCTGTTTCCAGATACTTCACCATGGGTGTATTGTGGAAACCCAGGTTGTTGGAATACTCGATAATTCCTGTAGCGCTGTTTGCCACGCCGGGTGTACCCACGCCGATCCACTCGATCTGATCCATAGTCAGACCTGCCTTTTCCACAGCCTCCTGAGAGACCTTTGCCATATCTGCGGCAATTTCCTCTGCCGGACGGGGCAGATTGGTCTTAACGCTTGCCTTTGTGAGAATCTCATAGTTCTCGTTCACCACGCCGGCAACGATATTCGTTCCGCCCAGATCAATTCCAATGTAATACTTCATAGTAGATATCCTCCTTTATTTCAAACGGACAGGCTTGTCCATTCTCGTCACAATAAACTGACAATTTCCGGTAACTTCATACTTCCCCAGTCCTGCCGGGAGCAGTACGCTGTCACCTTTGCTGATTTTCGCCGTACCAGCGGCAGTTTTCAGAACGCCCTCGCCAGTCAGCACAAGCAGATGGTGGAATGTTTCCTCGCCTACGGAAAACACCGCTGTTTCCGACACATTTACCACATCCGAGGCGAAATAATCGCACGCCTCCAGCTTTCGCACCGTGCCGCCGGGAATCTCCTGTACCGGATACTGGGTAGTCGGTGCCGTGGGGCAGAGATTGGTAACATCCAGTGCCTTTTCCACATGCAGCGGCCGCAGTTTACCATCTGCACCTCTTCTGCCGTAGTCATACACCCGGTAAGTGGTATTGGAATTCTGCTGAATCTCCGCCAGCAGGATACCTGCGCCGATGGCATGAAGCGTGCCGGCTGGGATAAAATACAGTTCCCCGGGCTTTACTTCCACCCGGTTGAGAATTTCCGTCAAGGTCTGGTTTTCAATACGCCGGGCAAATTCCTCCTTGGAAACATTCCGGTTCACGCCGTAATACAGCGCTGCACCCGGTGTGCAGTCTACAATATACCACATTTCCGTCTTGCCCGGCTCGCCCTCTGCCGCCATGGCATAGGCATCGTCCGGATGCACCTGAATGGACAGATCCTGCTTGGCATCAATGAGCTTGATGAGCACCGGAACAGTCTCACATCCGGCACAGTTGGCACCCAGAAAAGCCGTACCGTGTTTGTCCACGTATTCCTGCAAATCCAGTCCGGCGTCTGCACCGGAGCGCAGAATACTGCTGCCGTCCTTGTGGCACGCCAGTTCCCAGCTTTCTGCGATTTTATCGGCATCACTTACCTTGCCGAACTCCTCCCGCAGACGATTGCCGCCCCAGAGATAGTCCTTGCAGATGCCCTGTAAAAAAATCGGTTCGATCATATCTAATCCTTTCCCTTGGAATTATCACCCATCCGCCGCCTAGTCAAGTAACATTTGAGAACATTATTTTCCCATCTCCAAAAAGGCTGCCTGGCAATGAAGTTTTTTGGTCCAGCAATTTTTCAAAAATGCTGGCGAGGTCCAGGGCGAGGGCTCCACGAGCCCGTCCCCTCTGCCCTTCGGGCATCTCCCCACCCCGTGGGGAGTCACCCTGGTCGCCGCCCGCAGGCGGCGAAACACCCTGCGCCGTACTCCGGCGCGCGGAGAAAAGGGGTGAGAAAAGCGACAGCTTTTCGAGGGGAAAGCGAACAAGACCGCTTTCCCCTTTGTGAAGCCATCTTGCCAAGCAAAGCCTTGAAAACGTCCCAGTGGGACGTTTTCAACGAAACCCACTTTCCCTTTCACATACACTAACGAATCCCACAGACCATACCCAGACATTCCACCTGTCAAAACGCCCTCAGCCCGAACGTCTCCCGGAATTCCTCCAGACTGCCGCAATACACATTCAGATCAATATACTCCTGATAACCGTCATAGCCCTCCAGCAGTCCGGAATCCGTATACTGCCAGAATGTCCAGTCATAATACGGCTTATAATAATAGTTGCTGAGCCAGATGGGATAGTCATCCGCAAAATATCTCACATAACTGCGGTAGGTATTGGGCGCTGCATAGAGAATGGGCTTTACGCCGTAGTGTTCCTCCAGCAAGTCCAGCATTTCCTGCAAATTCTCCTTGGTAGTCTCCTTGTCCGGATCCGTCTCCAGAGATGGATACAGCTCCACGTCAATGACCGGCGGCAGGGTATTTTCTGTCACCGGCACTGTGCGGATGAAATTCTCCGCCTGTTCCGCACCGCTGTCCTCGAACCGGAAAAAGTGATATGCGCCCACGTAAATCTCCGCATCCTCTGCACTTACCCAGTTCTGCAAGAACTGAGAATCACAATGGTCAACGCCCTCTGTTGCCTTGATAAAGGCAAAGGTGATCCCCTGAGACACCAGTGCATCCCAGTCCACATTGCCCTGATAATAGGACACATCCACACCACGCACCGGATAGGTCTCTTCGTCCGGCACATCCGGTGCCTGCCGTCCGGTGCTTGTGCGAAAAACATGCAGCAGTCTGCTGCTGCACGTCACCGCCCCGACAGTGATACACACCAGCAGTGTCAGCGTTACAATCCAGCGCAGGATGTATTTTCCATAGCGTCTTTTTCTCACTGAGCAATATCACCCATTACAATTCCACGTCCGTCTGTGGTAAAGTACACTCTGCCATAGACATTACTGTCACCTGTAATATATTTGGGATTCAGGTTGCCAAACAGATGCTGGTCATCGTTGATGCGCACCCAGCTCTCACCCTTATCCTCGGATTTGTAAATGCCGTAGCCGTTTGTGCCATCGTCGCCCTCTGCATAGAGCACCGGATAGTCATCCTCATCCTTCGCCTTGCCGAAACCGATGCTGTCCACAGTAGCCAGAGTCTTTACCGTCTGGAAGCTTTCCCCCGCATCCTCTGTGTACATGATCAGAGTCGTGCTGGTCAGCCATACATGGCCTTCCTTGCCAAAGACAGTGATCGGCTCTGCGGAATCCGCTACCATCTGTCCTGTGGATTCAAAGGTCAGACCGCCGTCCTTGGATACATAGAACAGCCCGTCACAAGTCGCATAATAGATCTTCGGGTTCACACGATCTGCCGTGATCTTGGCATTATAGCCCAGTCCCTCTACGTAATACCAGGTCTCGCCGAAATCCGTCGTGACATAGGGTGTTCCGGAAACACTGCTGGGTACCCAGATAAAGGAACTGCCGTCTGCCGCCATTGCCACCTGACCGCCGGATGCCGGGTCGGGCTTATGCTTCACCGATTCCCAGGTCTTGCCGCCGTCCTTGGTATAAGTCAGTGCAGTGGTCTTTTCCTCGCTGGCATATACTGCAATATTCGGCTCTAAGAATGCGCAGTCCAGATCTGTAGGCTTGCCGTTCTTCATGAAGTGGGCATCGTCCGGGCACTTTGTCACATCCGTATGGGCAAAGCCTGTCAGGTCACCCATGATGGAATACAGCTGAGGGGAATCGCCGCTTTCATTTGCCGGCGGTGCGATCACCTTGAATACTGCTGTCTCCTCCAGCCCGTATGCGTCAAAGGCAATATGCACCGGCTCTGTACCGATTTTCGTCATATTGGTAGTGGAATAAATGGTGGCACCAGTGCCGTACATGACTTCGTCGGAATTGAACGGGTTGATATTCACATCGGCAACCCACCAGCCGGTCTTTGCCTGATTTTCACCCCGTCCCCAGTCCAGCCAGGATGCCTCAGAGGTATCCATCTGATAGCCTGTTTCTCCGGTGTTGTTATTAAACAGACCGCTCCAGGTCTTACCGCCATCGGTGGTGTAGTACAAGTTATCCCCGTTATCCGACCACCAGCCCAGCGTGGAAACCACAACCGTATCGGGATTCTGTGCATCTACTGAAATACCGCCGAAGCCGCCCTGTCTGCCATCGTTCAGATCAGGAGTAATATCCGTGAAGCTGTCCGCTGCCGGGTCATAGCAGTACACTGCCCCTGCTGTGGGGGACATATTGGGGCCGCAGTTGTCGGAATATGCCAGATAGAGCTTTCCGTTGGAGGAAAAGTCTGCATGGAGAGGATACATGCCCTTGGCATTTTCCGCCAGAGGTGTCCATGTGCTGCCGCCGTCAGCGGTTTTGTAGATGCACACACCGTCTGTCATGGCAACGCCCACATACATATCCTCAGAAGTGGGGTCGAATTCCACCCACATAATACCGATGCTGTTGCTCTCCTGCTTATAGTTGCCCTTCACAGGGAAGGAAGTCACTTCCTCCCAGCTCTTGCCGTAATCCTCAGTTTTCCAGAGGCCGCTGTCCCGGGAACCGAACCATACTTCTTTATTGTTATGGGGATTAACGCACATACGCTCGCCGCAGCCACGGCCGGACTGGTTGCCGCCGCAGCTGAAAGGTGCGTCAAACCGTGTCCATGTCTCGCCGTAGTCGTCCGATGCAAACAGTGCGCCCGGATCGTTCATATATGTACCGCCGGCGAAATACACCCGATTGGGTTCCACCGGGTCAGTCGCCATACTCTCAATGCCGATATAGCTCCAATCGTCCGAGCCGAGGAAATCCGTCAGAGGCACCCAGTTTCCGTCCTTCTGGCGGCGGTACAGTCCGCCGATATCTGTTCTGGCGTAGACCAGTCCCTCTTCCTTGGGATTATACTCCATACCCGTGACATAACCGCCGCCGCCGATGGCAACGTTGCTCCAGGTGTAGTCTGCGGATGTACTGCCCTTTCCGCCGGTGCCGCTGCAGCCTGTGCCGCAGAGCATGGCTGCACTGAGCAGCAGCGCCGAGATCCGTGCACCGAGATGTCCTCGCTTCTTCATATGCGTTCCTCCTGTATTCCATTGCAGATCGTCCGACTGCAAAAATTCTCTTGTTATAATCATACCCGAAAATCGGGAAATAGTCAATATGTGTTTGACAATTCTTTTGAAAAATATCGTAAGTTTTCAGACAGTTCCTTTTTCGGGATGTAAGGATATGCTTTTTGCGGCTCAGATTTTCGGGGAATTATCCTACGAATGCGCCTGTCCGACCTGCAATAGAATGCACTGCGTATAAAAATGAACCCCACAGAGTTGCAGCTCTGTGGGGTTCTGCCGTAAATGAAGGCACTTGTATCTTTTCAATTCAGTCTGATAACCCCTCCACCATTGCTGCGCAATGGTCCCCCTCCCCTTTCAGGGGAGGCAAATCAGGCTCCCCTGAAAGGGGAGCTGGCACGGCGCAGCCGTGACTGAGGGGTTAAAACCTATACTGTGCAAAAACTCAGTTCTTCATCTCAAAATGCTCGCCCAGCAGTTCCTTGTTGGCATCCAGAATCGGCTGGATGCACTCTGCCACGAATTCCTCTGTCTGCTGAGAGCTGCGTCCGGTGAAGTTCTCCGGCTGCAGGATGACGTCCAGTTCTTCCTTGGTAATCATAAAGTCCGGATCGGCGAGGATCATGTCGCACAGGTCGTTCTCCAGACCCTCTTCCTTTACGTGCTTTCCGGCAATCATGGAATATTCCCGGATCTTCTCGTGGAGTGCCTGACGGTCGCCGCCCTTCTTTACGGCATCCATCATGATATTTTCCGTTGCCATAAAGGGCAGTTCCCGCATGATACGCTGGCGGATCATCTTGGGATAAACCACCAGACCATCGGTTACATTCAACATGATATTCAGGATCGCATCCACTGCCAGGAATGCCTCCGGTACGGAAACACGCTTGTTTGCGGAGTCGTCCAGTGTACGCTCAAACCACTGGGTACCTGCGGTGAATGCCGGGTTCAGGCTGTCGATCATGACATAGCGTGACAGGGATGTGATACGCTCACAGCGCATGGGGTTGCGCTTGTACGCCATAGCCGAGGAACCGATCTGTGTCTTTTCGAAGGGCTCTTCCATTTCCTTAAAGCTCTGGAGCAGACGCATATCATTGGAGAACTTGCTGCAGGACTGGGCAATGCCGCTGAGGGTTGCCAGGATCTGAGAGTCGATCTTTCTGGAATAGGTCTGACCGGAAACCGGCACAACGCCGTCAAATCCCATTTCTGCTGCAATCTTCTGTTCCAATGCCTTGACCTTATTGGTATCTCCCTCGAACAGTTCCATAAAGGATGCCTGGGTACCGGTGGTGCCCTTGGAGCCCAGCAGCTTCAGGTTATCAATACGATATTCCAGCTCCTGAAGATCCATAAGCAGCTCGTTCATCCACAAGGTGGCACGCTTGCCCACTGTAGTCAGCTGTGCCGGCTGGAGATGGGTATATGCCAGTGCCGGCATATCCTTGTATGTCAGAGCGAACTTCGACAGATTTGCCAGAACGTTAATGAGCTTCCGGCGAACGATCTGCATAGCGTCACGCATAATGATAATATCCGTGTTATCGCCCACATAGCAGGAAGTTGCCCCCAGGTGGATGATGCCCTTTGCGTTAGGGCAGACCTGACCATAAGCGTATACATGGGACATTACGTCATGGCGGCGGCGTTTTTCCTCTGCTTCGGCAACGTCATAGTCAATGTTGTCGATATTGGCTTCCAGCTCGTCCACCTGTGCCTGTGTCACCGGCAGACCCAGTTCCATCTCGGCACGTGCCAGTGCCACCCAGAGACGGCGCCAGGTGGTGAATTTCTTATCTGCGGAGAAAACATGCTGCATTTCCTCGCTGGCATAGCGGGTGCAGAACGGACTCTCATAGCTTGTGGTATTGCGCATAATTTTGTACCTCTTTCCGATTTTTTCGATTTGGTAAACCAGCGTATATTGGTATTATAACACATTTCGGCAGAGATGGCAAGGGTTTGTGTGAGAATTGGGATGGGTGTGGGGCGAACATTGTTCGCCCGCCAAAAATCCAGGCAAACCGCAACGGGCGACCAATGGTCGCCCCTACAATAATCCATATTTTACAAAAATTGATTTCCGTGAAAATTCAAGCATTCCCCTTGACAACTGCAAAACAATCCTGTATAATAAAAGTAACGAGAGCACACCGAAAGGCGGTCAGCTCCCATTTTAGAAATGCTATGAAAATAGCCGCCTAAGTTGGACGCTGGGGCGGCTATTTCCGTTTATTGCTATTTTGCAGAATTATGATAATCTGGCAAACGACACTGCATAAAGTCAGAAACTCCATCCATGTCATAGCAATCACCCCCATTTCTGGGAGCGAGGATTTGACC
>JBJFHO010000041.1:0-17847 GCA_051893675.1 Ruminococcus sp.
TTATACTCGTAGAGTACATCTGACGCACAATCTTTGTGCGGTATTGCCGTAAGTCCCTGTAGGGGCGAACTGTGTTCGCCCGAACTGAAAACGTACGCAAAACTGCGGACGTATCAGGTGTATTCTTACTGTAAAATAATGATAACAATGAAAGGTTTACCGATATGAAAAGAGTAGTCATTACCGGCATGGGGACGGTCAATCCCCTTGGCAGCAACCTGGAAACGTTCTGGGAGAACGTGAAAAAGGGCACACTGGGCATCTCCAAGATTGATGCGTTTGATACCACTGAGCTGGGCGTCAGTGTTGCCGGCATTATCCGTGACTTTGACCCCACGGAGTATTTCGAGCGCAAGGATATCCGTCATATGGAACGGTTCACACAGCTTGCAGTGGCTTCTGCGGTGCAGGCACTGCGTGACTGCGGTACGGATTTCAAGGATCTGGACATCTATCGTCTGGGTACCATTATCGGCTGCGGCATTGGCGGCATCGGCAGAATCGAGGAAGAACACACCAAGTATTCCGAAAAAGGTCCGGGACGTATTTCACCGTTCTTCGTACCCATGATGATCGGCAATATGGCAGCAGGTCAGGTGGCAATCCGCACCGGATTCCGTGGGGATAACTTCTGTACTACCACAGCATGTGCATCCTCTACCCACGCAGTGGGCGAAGCCTTCCGGAAGATCAAGGACGGCTATCTGGATGTATGCCTGGCAGGCGGCAGTGAGTCTACCATTACAGAATTCACACTGGGCGGCTTCCGCACCATGAAAGCCCTGTCCACAGAGGCAGACCCGGCAAAGGCTTCCACACCTTTTGATCTGAACCGTGGCGGATTTGTCCTGAGCGAAGGCGCTGCAGTGCTGGTGCTGGAGGAATATGAGCATGCAAAGGCACGTGGTGCGAAAATTTATGCAGAAATCGCCGGCTACGGCGCAACCTGTGACGCATATCATATGACAGCTCCGGCAGACGAGTGCGGTGCTTCTTCCAGAGCTATGATCAATGCTTACAAGGAAGCAGGATTGCAGCCGGAGGATATCACCTATATCAATGCCCACGGTACTTCCACACATCTGAACGATATGCTGGAGACCAAGGCAGTGAAGATCGCACTGGGCGAGGAACAGGCACGCAAGGTGAAGATCAATTCCACAAAGTCCATGACTGGTCACATGCTGGGCGGTACCGGTGCAGTGGAAGCCGTTGTTTCGGCACTGTCCATCCACGATGATTTCATTCACCAGACCATCGGCTTCACCACCCCGGATCCGGAGTGTGATCTGGATTACTGCACAGATGGCCCGGTAGAGATGCCGGTGAAGGCTGCGCTGTCCAATTCCCTGGGCTTCGGCGGTCACAATGCCACACTCTGCTTCAAGAAGTGTGTGGATTAAGGAGAAAACGCAAATGAGTGAAAAGATTTATAACATGGTTGACCTGGATACCATCGAAAAACTGGCAGATATTGTGGCAGAAAAAGATCTGGGCGAGATCACCATCGTTGACGGCGGAAAGACCATTACCGTAAAGGGAAAGAAATGTCCGCCGCCTCCCATGCCGCCTATGGGGATGATGCCCCAGGCAGTCCCGGCAGCTGTGACCGCAGCACCGGCATCTTCTGCGGAAACACCGGCAGCTTCAGCTGCACCGAAGCCCCAGGGCAAGACAATTAAGGCACCGCTGGTGGGCACATTCTATGCCGCACCGTCTCCGGATCAGCCGCCTTTTGTTCAGGTGGGCGATACGGTGAAAAAGGGTGATGTTGTGCTGATTATTGAGTCCATGAAGCTGATGAACGAAGTTACCAGCGATATGGACGGCGTGGTACAGGAAATTCTCGTGAAAAACGGCGAAGCGGTAGAGTATGACCAGCCGCTGATGATTCTTTCGTAAAGGAGTGCAGACATGGCAGAAGTATTGCTGAATCAGGAACAGATCAAGGAAATTATCCCCCATCGTGACCCGTTTCTCCTCATTGACGAGGTATTGGAAATGGAAGTGGGCAAGCGTGTAGTTGCACGGAAATATATCAAGGAAGATGACTTCTGGTTCAAGGGTCACTTCCCGGAAAAACCGGTGACACCGGGTGTACTGATGATTGAAATGCTGGCACAGGCAGGCGCAGTCTGCATTCTGTCCCAGCCGGAATTCAAGGGCAAGATCGCCCTCTTTGCCGGAATCGACAAGGCAAAGTTTCGCCGTCAGGTAGTGCCGGGCGATGTGCTCGACCTGACGGTAGAGATCATTGCGCAGCGGGGGCCTATGGGTGTGGGCAAGGCTGAGGCAACAGTGGACGGCAAGCGTGCTGTCAGCTGTGAGATCAAATTCGCAGTAGAGCAGTAAGGCGGCGAACCTATGTTGAAAAAGGTTTTAATTGCAAACCGGGGTGAGATCGCTGTACGGATCATCCGTGCCTGCCGGGAAGCCGGCTTGCAGTGCGTGACGGTGTATTCCACCGCTGACCGCACGGCGCTCCATGCGGAGATCGCAGATGAATCCGTCTGCATCGGACCGCCGTCTGTGCAGGACAGCTATCTGAATATGAACGCCCTGATCTCTGCCTGCCTGAATACCGGTGCAACAGCATTGCATCCGGGCTTTGGCTTCCTGTCGGAAAGTGCGGAATTTGCACAGCTCTGCATCGACAATGGTATTACCTTTATCGGTCCGTCGCCGGAGTCCATCTCCATGCTGGGGGACAAGGCACGTGCCAAGGAGACCATGAAGGCGGCTGGCGTACCTGTCGTACCCGGCTCTGACGGCGCAGTTTCCTCTGTGGAAGAGGCAAAGAAGATTGCCGCAGAGATCGGTTATCCCGTGCTGGTAAAGGCATCCGCAGGCGGCGGCGGCAGAGGTATCCGCCGTGTGGACTCTGAGGAACAGCTGGAAGAACAGATGCTGGTGGCAAAGGAAGAGGCACGGATGTTCTTCGGGAACGATGATGTGTATCTGGAAAAGCTCATCGTCGGCCCCCATCACGTGGAAATCCAGATCATTGCAGATCAGCAGGGCAATACCGTGGCACTGGGTGAGCGTGATTGCAGTATGCAGCGCCGGAACCAGAAGGTCATTGAAGAAAGCCCCAGTCCTCTCATGACCCCGGAACTGAGAAATGCTATGCAGGAAGCGGCAGTACGTGCCGCAAAGGCCTGCGGATATTATAACGCCGGAACCATTGAGTTCCTGGTGGACGATGACCGGAATTTCTACTTCATGGAAATGAATACCCGGATCCAGGTGGAGCATCCGGTTACAGAATGGGTCACCGGCGTGGATCTGGTACAGACCCAGCTGCTGGTGGCACAGGGAAAACCCCTGCCCTTTACCCAGGAGGATATCCAGGTGAAAGGGCATGCCATCGAGTGCCGTATCAATGCAGAAAATCCGGCGCTGGACTTCCGTCCGTCACCGGGTACCATTCACATGCTGCATATTCCCGGCGGCCCGGGTATCCGGGTGGACAGTGCGGTTTATCAGGGCTATACCATTCCGCCGTATTATGATTCCATGATCGCAAAGCTCATTGTCCATGCGCCTACCAGACACGAGGCGATCATGAAAATGCGCTGGGCGTTGTCGGAATTTATTGTAGACGGCATTGACACTAACATTGATTTCCTGCTGACACTGATCAAAAACAAGGATTTCAATGCAGGTACATATGATAATACATTTCTTGAGAAATTTCTGAAAGAACAGAAGAATTAGGAATCCGGCGTCAGGCGTGGGGAACAACACCATTTCTGACTCCGCATGCTGCATTCCTGATGGAAAAGAAAGTAGGGTGATAACAAAACCATGGCGTTAGAGGAGTTATTCAAAAATGTAACCAAACGGTTCAATGACGATACACCGGAGGAGCACGAACCTACGTTCAAGTGCCCGCGCTGTCAGCAGTCTGTACCGGAAAGCCGGTTTCAGGAACTGAATAAGGTCTGCCCCAACTGTAATTATCACGCAAGGCTGACAGCAAATGAACGTCTGCGGCTGACGGCAGACAGCGGTTCCTTTGTGGAATATGATGCAGACATGCACAGCTCGGATCCCCTGAATTTTCCGGGCTATGCCAAAAAGGTGGAATCCCTCCAGACTATGACAGGTCTGCGGGATGCGGTCATCACCGGAGAATGCACCATCAAAGGCTCCCGTGCTGTGCTGATCATCATGGATTCCCATTTCATGATGGCATCCATGGGCAGTGTAGTCGGTGAAAAGATCACACGTGCCTTTGAAAGTGCCACGGAAAAGGGATTGCCGGTAATTGCTTTCACTGCATCCGGCGGTGCGAGAATGCAGGAGGGTATTCTGTCCCTCATGCAGATGGCAAAAACCTCCGGCGCAGTGGCACGTCACAGCGAAGCCGGGCTGCTGTATCTGACCGTTATGACTGACCCCACCACAGGCGGCGTGACGGCATCCTTTGCGTCTCTGGGTGATATCATTCTGGCAGAACCGAAGGTGCTCATCGGCTTTGCCGGACGGCGTGTCATTGAGGGAACCATTCGCCAGCGGCTGCCCGATAATTTCCAGCTGGCGGAATTTTTGCAGGAAAAGGGCTTTGTGGATATGATCGTGGAACGCCGCTCGATGCGCAGTACGCTGTCACATCTGCTGAAGCTCCACGGCTATGACGAAGAAAACGGATCAGGAGGTGCGTGAAAATGGAACAGGAACAGCAGCGGCGCACGGCGTGGGAACGCCAGCTTTTGATCCGTGACAAAAACCGTCCCACGGTACGGGATTATATTCCCCGGATCTTCACGGATTTCTACGAACTCCACGGCGATCGGGGATATGGGGATGACGGTGCCATTATCGGTGGTATCGGACGTCTGAACGGCGTACCGGTGACGATTCTGGCACAGGTGAAGGGACGCAATCTCAAGGAGAACAAAGCGTCCAATTTCGCCATGCCCCATCCTGAGGGCTACCGCAAGGCGCTTCGGCTGGCACATCAGGCGGAGAAATTCCACCGTCCGGTCATCTGTCTCATTGATACCCCCGGCGCATTCTGCGGCGTAGAGGCAGAGGAACGTGGACAGGGCGAGGCAATTGCCCGGAATATTGCGGAATTCATGATGCTGAAAACTCCGGTAGTCTCCGTGGTATTGGGCGAAGCCGGAAGCGGCGGCGCACTGGCGCTGGGCGTATGCGATGCCCTGGGAATGCTGGAAAATGCGTTGTATTCTGTTATTTCCCCCAGAGGCGCAGCGTCGATTCTCTGGAAGGATGCTTCACGGGAGCAGGATGCCTGCGAAGTGATGCAGATCACTGCTGAGGATATGCTGCGATTCGGGGTGGCAGAAGCCATTATTCCAGAGCCTGAGGGCGGTGCGCAGAACGATATAGACAAAATTTCCGAAAATATTAAGGAATATTTGGTGAAAACGATAGCAGAAAAATTACAAAAAGATATTGACGTTTTGCAAAAAGAACGGTATACTAAGTTTAGGAAAATCGGCGTGTTCCAGGAAAACTGAGAAATGCGTCGGTTTCCGGGAGAAATCCCGTGACGCCGCCTCATCTGGGGCGCAACATCAATTTTTGGAGGAAGAAAAAATGGCAAAAGAAGAAATTTTTGAAAAGCTGAAGGACCTGGTTGTAGATCAGCTGGGCGTGGATGATGACGAAGTTACCATGGAAGCAAACATTCAGGACGATCTGGGTGCAGATTCTCTGGACGTTGTAGATCTGGTAATGTCTGTAGAAGAAGAGTTCGGCGTAAAGATCGCAGACGAAGAGCTGGAAGGCATCAAGACTGTCGGCGATATCGTGGACTATATCGAGGAGAACAAGGACTAATCAGCTTTGGCTTTTCGGAAAAGGTAACAAAAACCGGGGATGCGTTTGCATGTCCCCGGTTTTTTGCATTTGGGGAATTATGCGAAATACGGTCTGAAGTATTCTGTAAAATCTAAAAATGTTTCCTACCCGCTTTCAAAAAGGTTGCACAAGCTGCTGGTCCAGCTGAGCACAGCTGGCGCAGGTCCAGGGCTGCGCAAGCCCTGGTGGGGTCAAGGGGCAAAGCCCCTTGTCGCCGTCCGCAGACGGCGAAACACCCTGGCGCATTCTTTTGCGCCGCGGGGAAAAGGGGTGAGAAAAGCGACAGCTTTTCGAGGGGAAAGCGGACAAGACCGCTTTCCCCTTGTAAACCTTTTTCGACAGGCAAAATTTTGAAAACGTCCCGGTGGGACGTTTTCAACGGAATAAATTTTTAGATGTGACAGGGGAGTAGGGGCGGATATCATCCGCCCGCTGCATTCCCTGCAATTCCACGATATCGTTTTCTGTAGGGACACGGCGTGCCGTGTCCTCATGGATTATCATTCATTGCTTTGTTGCTCCGTTGCAAACGTCCCGCATTTCTTTATCCCGGACTGTTCGCTGAAGAAACCGCCAAAAACATTGACTTTTTCCAAAAAATCGGTTATAATAAAATATACGTGTATTGTGGGACGGGATTCGCAGAGACAGGGCAGTGCTTCTGTATTTCTCCCCGTCCAAATCCAAAACAGACAGGACAATGCTATGAAATTATGCAAAGAAATCTATCAATACCGCCAGATGATCTTCAGCCTGGTGAAAAAGGACCTGCGGGGCAGGTATAAAGGCTCTGTCCTCGGCTTTCTCTGGACATTCATCAATCCCCTGATGCAGCTGGTGGTCTATACATTCGTGTTCACCTACATCATGAAAGCAGGCATCGACAAGTATTACCTCTACCTGTTCGTGGCGCTGATTCCGTGGATTTTCTTCTCCTCCGCCATTACCGGCGGTTCCAGCTCCATTGTGGCACAGAAAGACCTGGTGAAAAAAATCTATTTTCCCCGTGAGGTCATACCCATTTCCTATGTGACCAGCTGCTTTGTGAATATGCTCCTGTGCTTCTGTATCATTTTTCCGGTTATGGTGATTGCTGGCGTACCCCTGAATCCTCTGGCGCTTCTCTGTCTGCCAGTGGTAATGATCGTGGAATATTTCCTCGCTCTGGGTATGGCAATGCTCTCCTCGGCAATCACGGTGTACTTCCGGGACTTGGAACATATCCTGGGTATTATCACTATGATCTGGATGTACATGACGCCGATTTTCTATTCCATTGAGATGATTCCGGAAAAACTGCGGTTTGTGTATCATATCAATCCCATGTCCTCTGTGATTAGCTGCTATCGGGACGTGCTGTATTATTCCAGAGTGCCGGATCTGACCAGTCTGCTGGAGGCTGTAGTACTGGGGGCACTGTTCCTGGTGCTGGGAACAGCCGTGTTCGGGAAACTGAAAAAGGGCTTTGCGGAGGAATTGTAAATGGGGAAAGACATAAAACAGGATGATGTCATTGTCGTTGACAATGTGAAAAAACAATTCAAGGTCTATCTGGATAAGGGACAGAGCTTCAAGGAACGGCTTTTGTTCCGGAACCGCCGACGTCATGAGGAACGGCAGGTGCTGCGGGGAATTTCCTTCACGGTAAAGCGTGGGGAAGCAGTGGGACTTATCGGTCATAACGGCTGCGGCAAGAGTACGACGCTGAAACTGCTGACACGGATTCTCTATCCGGACAGCGGCAGCATTCAGATTCAGGGACGTGTCTCCAGCCTCATCGAATTGGGTGCAGGGTTTCATCCGGACATGAGCGGACGGGAAAATATCTACACCAATGCGTCGATTTTCGGACTGACCAAAAAGGAGATCGACCAGCGGCTCCAGACGATTATTGATTTCTCCGAACTGGAGGAGTTTATTGACAATCCGGTGCGTACCTATTCTTCCGGTATGTACATGCGTCTTGCTTTTTCCGTTGCCATCAATGTGGATGCAGATGTGCTGCTCATAGATGAGATTCTCGGCGTAGGCGATGCCAATTTCCAGGCGAAATGCTTCAATAAGCTGCGGGAAATTAAGGCACGTGGAACGACCATTGTCATTGTGTCCCACTCCCTGGGACAGATCGAGCAGATCTGTGAGCGCTCCATCTGGATTCATGACGGACTTATCCGTGCCGAAGGCCCGGCACGGGATGTCGATCTGGAATATATGGAATTCATGGGCGAGAAGATGCAGGAAACTGCCAAAAAGGAACTGGAACGGAAACAGCAGGAAACGGATACAGCGACGGAAACTGCTGAGCAGGAGAAAAACCGCTGGGGAAACGGCAAGGCACGTATCCGACAGATTCAGGTATGCGACGGAGACGGTGCAGAACAGCGTGTGTTCCAGACCGGGGAACGGGTACAGATACGGGTGCAGTATCACGTGAAAGAAACGGTGGAAGATGCCGTGTTCGGTATCGGCGTGTTCCGCCAGGACGGCGTGCAGTGCTACGGTACCAATACACGCATTGACAAGCTGCCGCCCTTTGATCTCACCCAGGACGGTATAGTGGAATTGCAGCTGGAGACATTGCAGCTGCTGCCGGGTACGTATACGCTGGATCTGGCAATCGAATCCGGAGACGGCGTGCCGGTGGATTATTTTAAAGAAGCCGTGACCATTCAGATGACGGCTTCCGTGGGGGATGTGGGTGTCATGCGGATCCCTCATCAGTGGAAGATGAACTGACGGGAAAGGACGGGACATGGAGAACTTCGGGCAAGTATGGCAGAATGTCCAGCAGCAAAAGGGCATAAAGGGCTGGATAAAACGAAAGCTGTTCGGCTGGCTGTTGCAGGATCTGTCGCAGGTACAGCAGAGTCAGACGCAGCAGCTGGGTGAAATACAGCAGAAAGCAGATAGCGTATGCCAAGAACATGCGCAGCTGCGGCAGGATTTTGAGCAGGCGTGTGTGAATCTGCGGAATAACAACGCCCAGCTGTCTACACTCCAGAGCAATCTGGATTGTTTGAAGGTACAGCTCCGGCAGCTGGAACGGCATATGCCAAAGGCAGCGGAGACAGTGCCGGTGGAATCTTCCGGGGCAGTGCAGCATCCATCGTCTGCACCGGCGCAGACCTATGATACCATTGAATATTTCGACTTTGAGAACCATTTCCGTGGCTCTGTGGAACAGATCAAGAATGCACAGCGGCAGTATCTGCCCTATTTCACCGGAAAGCAGCATGTACTGGATCTGGGCTGCGGCAGGGGAGAATTTCTCTCCCTCATGCAGGAGCAGGGTATTCCGGCAGTGGGTGTGGATCTCTACGAGCCATATGTGGAATACTGTACCATGCAGGGGCTGAATGCTGTCTGCGGAGACGGTGTGACATATCTTTCGAAGATGGACAAGGCAGATGGTATTTTCGTCGGACAGGTGGTAGAGCACCTGACACCGGAGCAGATCATGACCCTTTGCCGTACTGCCTTTGAAAAGCTGGAGGATGGGGGCTGTCTGGTTGTGGAAACACCCAATCCCACGTCATTGTCCATCTATACCAATGCATTTTACATAGACCCGTCCCATGTGAAGCCGGTGCATCCGCTGACCATGCAGTATTATCTGGAAAAGGCAGGCTTCACCAGGACGGAGATCATCTATACAGAAAGCAGCCGCCCGGCGCAGACCATTCCGGAACTGCACTGCCCGGGAGAAAATGTGGCGGAATTCAACGCCGCCATGCAGCAGGCAGCGAAAATGCTGTACGGCAGTCAGGATTATGCCATTGTTGCTGTGAAATAAAGTGAATTAGGAATGAAGGATGTTGCACACCTCGTTCCGATTGCAGAGAAATCCACACCAGGAAAGGATTGGAGTTTTTATGGAGAATCAGGCGAATTCGCCCATTAATGTATCAGAGATCATGGAAGGCATTCGTGCAGAAATTAAGGAAAAGGGCTACAGCAGTGAGATGCTGTCCTTTGCCGATGTGCCCGGCGATGCCGACAGCGGAGACTATGCCGAGCGGTTCGATGCGGACATGCTCCACGGCAATGTGCAGTATGTCAATGCAAATCACCGTGTCGATCCCTATCGTCCCCTGTCGGGGAATCCCATTGGCGTCTTTTTCAAGAAAGTCATCCGCAAGCTGGTCAGCTTCTATGTGGAACCCTATGCCGCAGAGCAGAGCAGTCTGAATGCCAATATTGCCCAGGCGCAGGCTCAGGTAGAGCTATATATTCGGGAGTCCCGGATGCATAGCACAAAGGCATTGCTGGAACGGATCGAAGCGCTGGAATTGCAGCAGAAGAACTCCAGAATTGCCATGGAACAGATGCAGGCACAGATCGCACAGCTTCAGGCGAAGCTGGAGCAGGAGGGTACACAATGAAGGTGATCCAGCTGCTGCCCACCATGGGCATGGGGGATGCCATCGGGAATGATGTGCTGGCGCTGTCCAGGGTGCTGCGGGATATGGGGTTTCAGACCGGGATCTATGCGGAAACTGTTGACCGCCGTCTGCCGGAGGGTACAGCCCAGACTGTCGACAAAATGCCCCGGCTTTCCGGGGAGGATGTGATCCTCTATCACAAATCCACAGGAACAGATCTGAGCTTTTCTCTGGAACAGTATGCCTGCCGGAAGCTGATGATTTTCCACAATATCACGCCGCCCCGGTATTTTAAGGGGTACAATGACACTCTGACGGAAATCTCCGAGTACGGGATGCGTGGACTGTGTCATCTGGCGGACAAGGTGGACTACTGCATGGCGGATTCTGCCTATAATGCGTCAGTGCTCCGGGAATTGAACTACCGCTGTCCCATTGTGGTGCGTCCCATTCTCATACCCTTTTCGGATTATGCCAAGGCACCTGACCCGGAGGTCATGGCGCACTATGAGAATGACGGCTATACGAATTTTGTCTTTGTGGGCAGAATTGCCCCCAATAAAAAGCAGGAGGATGTCATCCGGGCATTTTACTGCTATAAAAAATATTGCAATCCCAAGTCACGGCTGTTTCTGGTGGGTTCCTATACGGGCATGGAACGGTATTATCACCGCCTGCGCCGCTATGTAGGTGCCCTGGAACTGGACAACGTGGTATTCACCGGGCATATTCCCTTTGCGCAGATTCTGGCGTATTACCATCTGGCAGATCTGTTTCTGTGCATGAGCGAGCATGAGGGATTCTGTGTGCCTCTGGTGGAGGCGATGTATTTCGGGATTCCCATTCTGGCGTATGATTCGTCGGCGATTTCCGATACTTTGGGCGGCAGCGGTGTGCTGCTCCAGAGCAATGACCCCATGGAGGCTGCCCTTATGGCAGACCGTGTCATCCGGGATCCGGATCTGCGCCGGGAAATCATGGCAGGACAGCGCAGACGTCAGCAGGACTTTGCCTATGGAGAGATCCGGAAGCTGTTTGAAAAGCAGATCCGGGAGTTCCTGGAAAAGGTGCCGCCGTGTGCGAAGAAGAAGTCCAGGCGGAGAAAATGAGTTTGAATGGAATGCATAATGCATTAGACATGAAATAAATCCATGCAATCAGGGGAGTTTTAAAACATGCGAAAAATCGGATTTGTCATTCCGTGGTACGGAGAAAATATTCCCGGCGGTGCAGAGATGGAACTGCGTGAGGTTGCGACCCATCTCCAGCAGGCAGGCATGGAGGTGGAGATCCTCACCACATGCGTCAAGGAATTTACGGCGGACTGGAATGAGAACTACTATGCTGCCGGCACTGCCGTGGTGGATGATATTGTGGTGCGCCGGTTTCCCGTGCGCCGCCGGGATGTGGCTGCCTTTGACCGGGTGAACCGGAAACTGATGCAGGGACAGCATATTTCACTCCAGGAGGAACAGACCTTTGTGGAGGAAATGGTCAACAGTCCCCAGCTGTATGAATATCTGGCAGATGCCTCGGAGGAATATTCCCTCTATGTGTTCATCCCCTATATGTTCGGAACGACCTATTACGGGATGCAGGTCTGCCCGGAAAAGTCTGTGCTCATTCCGTGTTTTCACGATGAAGCTTATGTATACCTGCGGCTGTTCCGACAGGCATATGTGCAGGCACGTGGCATGATCTACAACGCCATGCCGGAAATGGAGCTTGCGGGACGGGTGTATGATTTCTCTTCCACGGAGCAGATCTGCATGGGCATCGGCATGAATACGGATATTCATCCGGATGCCGAGGCGTTCCGCCAGGCATATCACATCGAAAAGCCCTTTCTGCTCTACGCCGGGCGGAAGGATACGGGAAAAAATGTCCACACGCTGCTGCGGTATTTTGCAGAATACAAACGGCGGCAGGAGAGTGACCTGCAGCTGGTGCTCATCGGCGGCGGACAGATCGAGATCCCGGCATCGGTGCAGGAGGATGTCTATGACCTGGGCTTTGTGACAACTCAGGAGAAATATAACGCCATGGCGGCGGCGGAATTACTCTGCCAGCCGTCCCATAACGAGAGCTTTTCTCTGGTCATTATGGAGAGCTGGCTCTGCGGCAGACCGGTGCTGGTGCATTCCAAATGTGCTGTCACACGGGATTTTGCCAAGCGTTCCAACGGCGGTCTGTATTTCCGGGATTACTTCGAGTTCGAGGGCTGTGTGCAGTACATACTGTCCCACCCGGAACAGGCGGCGCAGATGGGGGCAAACGGCGGTCAGTTCGTCAGGGATAACTTTGACTGGTCGGTGATCGTGGAAAAATACAAGGCTTTTTTCGAAAAGCTGACAGAGGAGTGAAAACATGAAACGGATTGCGATCGTCAACCAGCGGTATGGTCTGGAGGTCAACGGCGGTTCGGAATATTACGCACGGCTCATTGCGGAACGTCTGGCAAACCGCTATGAAGTGGAAGTGCTGACTACAAAGGCGGTGGATTACACAACCTGGAAGGACTGGTATGCCCGTGATGTGGAGACCATCCACGGTGTTACTGTGCGGCGGTTCCCGGTGGAGCGTCTCCGTGCCCGGGATTTCAACAGCTACAATGAAGCATATTTGCAGGAGCTTTCCCAGGGACAGCGCAGTCTGGCAAAGGAACGTACCTGGTTCGAGAAACAGGGTCCCTATTCCCCGGCGTGCATCCGCTATATCCGGAAGCACAAGGACGATTATGATGTATTTATTTTCGTGACATATCTCTATTATCTGACAGTTATGGGACTGCCGGAGGTGGCGGACAAGGCGATTTTCATTCCCACTGCCCATGAGGAACCCTATCTCCATTTTCTCACCTACGAGAACCTGTTTACCAAACCGAAAGCGTTTGTATTCCTGACGGATGAGGAGCGAAAGCTGGTGCGGCGGCAGTTCCCGAAAACGGAGCCCATTCCCTGCGATGTTATGGGTACTGGCGTGGATATTCCCTGCGATCCCGATCCGGCGCAGTTCCGGCGGCAGTATGGGATTACCGATCCCTATCTCATTTATGTGGGACGCATTGACGAGGGGAAGGATTGCCCCATGCTGTTCCGGTATTTCATGGAATATAAGAAACGCTGCGGCGGTGATCTGAAGCTGGTGCTTCTGGGCAAGGCGGTATGCCGGATTCCGAAGCATCCGGATATCATTTCTCTGGGCTTTGTGCCGGAGGAGGACAAATTCCACGGCATTGCCGGAGCAAAGGCACTGGTGCTGCCGTCGAAGTTTGAGAGCTTGTCCATTTCCGTGCTGGAGGCAATGTCCCTGTCGGTGCCGGTATTGGTGAACGGCGCCTGTGCGGTATTGAAAGGACACTGCACCAAGAGCAACGGCGGACTGTTCTATACGAATTACTTTGAGTTTGAGGGTGCGGTGCAGTATCTGCTGCACCATCCGGTGGAATATATGCAGATGTGTGCCAATGCACGGGCATATATTACCCGGAATTATGACTGGGATGTGATCATGCAGAAGTTTTCAGCGGTGATCGAGAGCGTGGGGAAGTAAAAGCGCAGGATAGGCAGCATTTTTTTCATAAGTGTATGATTCTGTAGGGGCGGCTATCAGCCGCCCGGCCTGAGAGATAGGGCTGCGCTGCAAACGTTCCACCGGAACGTTTGCAGGGGATAACTTGATCAGATGATCTCACAAGGCGGGGCGGTCTTGTTCGCCTCGCCTCGAAAAAGCTGTCGCTTTTTCTCACCACCCTCGACCCGGCGCAAAAGAATGCGCCGGGGTGTTTCGCCGCCTGCGGGCGGCGACCAGGGCTCCTCGCCCTGGACCTCGCCAGCATTTTTGAAAAATTGCTGGACCAAAAAACTTCATTGCCTGTGCTTCGCACAGTTTTGTCCTACATAATTTAGTGATTGCATTCCATCTGTCCGGGGCTTTCAAAATAAGGAGGAATTGATACAGAATGAATCTATTTTCTGGGGTGGTATTGCTGGGCGTCATCCTTGCGGTACTGACTGTGGGTATTTGGTGGAAAAAAGGAAACGTGCTGGAAATCCTGGTGCTGGGCGTGGTCTACTGGTTCTGTGCCTGGATCGTTGCCGGCATGGGACTTTTTGTACTGGACGAATTCCGGCTGTTCCGATGTGCCTGCGCCACGGCTGGTCTGATTTTCCTGACGGGTATCGGTGCTGTGCTGGTACGCCGGAAACGGGACGCCATACCCTGGCGGGAACTGGTGCAGACCTCGTGGGATATCAGACCTCATTGGATCCCGATCCTGGTGTGCTGCTGCGGGGCGGTACTCATTGCCGTAAAGCATGGCTTCTTCGGCATGGGACAGGATGAGGGTGTGTATCAGACTGTGGCGATCAATTTCATGAATGGAATCACCGACCGGCAGCAGGACTTTGCGGAATATCATCTGCTGTCTGACGAACAGCAAAGCGCTTTTACAGAGAGCATACTCCATCGGCTCATTGGCTATGATATCGGCACTCATGAGTATCCGCCTACAGTCTATGATAATGATGTCAGCCCGGTTTCGGGTATTTACCACGGCATTCCCACCTTTGCCTCCATCCTTGCCATGTGGGGAACTATCTTCGGCATGGCGCAGATGCAGGGCGTGCAGACAGTGTTCTATTTCTGTACCATTTTCCTGGTGTTCTTCACCTGTCGGAATCTGAAGCTGCGCTCCTGTACCAGTCTGCTGGCATGTGCAGTTACAGCAGCTTCGCCGATTGTTGTCTGGGTGGCAAAATCCGCCCTGACAGAGGGATTTCTCGGCGTGATCATGGTGCTGTTCCTCTACTTCCTCACGGATCAGGAGCACCCGGAACGACAATGGATGTCCATTCTTCCGGTGGCAGTGTTCGGCTGTTTCCATGTGTCCATTTACACCATGATTCCCATGTTCGTGGTGATCTATGGCGGTATGTACTGGTTCACACGCCGTAAGTGCTTCGCCGTACTCATGCCAGTGACAGTACTGGGCTATCTGGTGAGCTTTTTCGCCATGCGTCACGTCCAGCCGTTCTACACCATGAATAACTACAGCCCCATTTTCGGGATTGGTATTACCCAGAAGGAATTGCCCTGGTTTGTACCGCTGGTATGCGCAGTGGCACTGGTGCTGTGCGGTATCTATATCTGGGCAGTCCGGCGGTTTGTACACCGGAAATATGCCCACCTGTCGCCGGAAGGCTATCTGGAACGCTTCCGCAGTACCAAGACAGGCTTTTTCCTGATAGAGGCACTTCTCATTCTGTTGGTGCTGTTCATTCTGGTGCGATGCTTCATGGCAGACAGCCCCTTGGCGACATTCCGTGGGACGGCGTTCTGGGGATATGTCTGCAATACCGGATTCTTCCTGCTGGCAGCAGCGTGGATCCTGGGTGTACTGCGTCCCCGGTTCTATTTGGAATCGCCGCAGCGGCTTGTTGTTCTTGTGACGGCATTTTACTGTGTGCTGTTCTATGCGGCATTCCTGCGATTCGAGGTACAGTATTTCTACTACTACGGACGGTATCTGGCACCGTTTATTCCGGTGGCGGCGCTGTTCGGTGGGATGACCATCGACCGCCTCCGTGCCCGGGTAACACTGCCGGTTATGGCGGCAGGCCTTGTGGCAGTGGCACCCTATGACCGTTTCCTTGCAGTCATGAAGGACGATACCCGTCTGGAATGGGATGTGCTGGAGGAAACTGCGGCGCAGATCACCTCAGAGGACTGCGTCATTGTGGACAGCGACGCCATGTGGACACTGTATCTGCCTTTGCGTGCTATGACCGGTGCGGCAGCATATCCTGTGCTGGGAGACGATCTTGCGGCACAGGCGGAGGAACTGTCCCAGACTTACGATACGGTATATTATATCGGCAAGGGAGAATGGACAGAAGCCTTTGACGACCAGTTCCAGCTGGTATACTCCAACGATGTAACTCAATATAATGACGACAATGTCAGCGGCAGAGGACGTATTTCGCCATTGCCGCTGGAATATCAGATCACAGAGGATACAGTGACCATGTACCGGTATTTGTCGGAACGGCTGGAATATCCGGCGGAGGAATGCGCCGCAGAGGAATACCGTGGCTTTGGCTCTCTGGAACAGGATTTCTGCTGGTCGAATACAGAGGATGCGGCAGTGCGCTGTCAGCTGTCCTCGGAGGATTATACGCTGACCATCACCATGGGCTGCCTGATGCCGCTGGAGGCGCTGGAGCTGGAGTCCTATCCTGTGACGGTACAGATCAATGGAGAAACGGCGGGTACAGTGACAGTGGATGAGAGCAACAACGGCGAATCCCTCTCTCTGGATATTCCGGCGGAGCTGGTACAGGACGGACAGAATATCGTCACACTGCATTGTGATCTGTGGAAAGCGGAACGGGTTGCCGCCGGAGATGCCCGGGAACTTGGCTTCCCGCTGGAATCCCTGGTATTTACACCCATAGCATAACTGCAAAGGAAAGGAATTGTGTAATTATGAAGCTGATCATTCAAATTCCCTGCTATAACGAGGAAGAGACACTGGAACTGGCATACAATGACCTGCCAAAGCACATTGACGGCATTGATACCATCGAATACCTGATCATCAACGACGGCAGCAAGGATAAGACGGTGCAGAAAGCCCGGGAACTGGGATTCCATCACGTTGTCTCTTTCCGTCAGAACAAGGGACTGGCACGGGGATTTATGGCTGGTCTGGATGCCTGCCTGCGGCTGGGTGCGGATATTATCGTAAACACCGATGCGGACAATCAGTACTGCGGTGAGGATATCGAAAAGCTGGTGCGTCCCATTCTGGAGAAAAAAGCCGATATGGTCATCGGTGA
Organism: Ruminococcus sp.; assembly: GCA_051893675.1. Classification (GTDB taxonomy): domain Bacteria; phylum Bacillota; class Clostridia; order Oscillospirales; family Ruminococcaceae; genus Ruminococcus_C. Next base: position 17,054 of record JBJFHO010000041.1, read on the forward strand.
GCGTCCCATTGACGAGACAGAGCATTTTTCCTGGAAAAAGAAGAAGTTCCAGCATCTGGGCAGCTGGGTAGTGCGTGTGGCATCCCATACGGAAGTGCCCGATGCTCCCAGCGGTTTCCGTGCCTATTCCCGGGAGACTGCCATGCGTATGAACGTGGTCAATGAATATACTTACACCCTGGAAACCATCATTCAGGCAGGACAGAGCAAAATGGCAGTGGCATCTGTGCCCATCCGCACCAACCCGGAGACACGTCCGTCCCGGCTGTTTTCCAGCATGTGGCGGTATATGAAGCGCTCCGCTTCGGTCATCATCCGTTCTGTAGCAATGTATCGTCCTCTGCAATTTTTCTGCACCATTGGTGCGATACTGTTTGTGTTGGGATTGGCTGTGGGCATCCGGTTCCTGGTGTATTTCTTTATGGGAACCGGCGGCGGTCATATCCAGTCGCTCATTCTGGCGGCAGTGCTGCTCATGATCGGGTTCCAGACCATTACGCTGGGACTTCTGGGGGATACCATCTCGGCGAACCGGAGACTTTTGGAAGATGTGCAGTATCATGTGCGCAAAATGGACTATGATGGAAATCCGGAAGAAAAGACACCGGACGATGAATAAAAAATTTACATGTAGGGGCGGCTGTCAGGGTTGCAATCATAAAGAAGTTTAATCATAGCATTATTATTGACCAAGAGATTGTTTTGTTATATAATGGTTACTAAGATAAATCGGAATTTAAAGGAGACATATATGAAGAAACGACAGCTTTCGGTGGAAGAAAAACGATTAAACA
>JBJFHO010000042.1:0-3902 GCA_051893675.1 Ruminococcus sp.
CTGCGCCCTGCAAAGCTGTATCCGGCTCTGAAAGGCGACTGCCCGCTTCGTGAAGATATCGTGGCAAAGGGCTTCGATATCATGATGGTGCGTGAACTGACCGGCGGTATTTATTTCGGCGAACGCGGCAGACGGGAAGGCAAGTACGGCGAAGAAGCCTACGACACCGAGTGCTACAGCAGAATGGAGATCGAGCGCATTGCACGTGTTGCCTTTGAGACGGCACAGAAGCGCAATAAGAATGTGATCAGCATCGACAAGGCAAATGTGCTGGAAAGCTCCCGCCTGTGGCGTGAAGTAGTTCACGAGGTTGCAAAGGATTATCCCGATGTTACCCTGACGGATATGCTGGTAGACAATGCAGCAATGCAGCTTGTAAAGAATCCGAGACAGTTTGACGTGGTTGTGACTTCCAACATGTTCGGCGACATCCTGTCCGACGAAGCATCGCAGATCACCGGCTCTATCGGTATGCTGCCGTCTGCTTCGCTGGGTGCAACCAAGCGCGGTATGTACGAACCGATCCATGGCTCCGCACCGGATATTGCCGGACAGAACAAGGCGAACCCCATCGCTACGATTCTCTCTGCAGCTATGATGCTGCGGTATTCCTTCGATCTCATGGACGAAGCACAGGCAATCGAGGATGCTGTGGACGCATATCTGAACGCTGGTTACCGTACTGCTGATCTGGCAGGCGAGGGCGTTACACCGCTGTCCTGCACAGAATGTACTGAAAAGATCATTGAACTGCTGTAATGTAACGCCATACAGCCAATTCAAAATTACGAAAGAGATGACCCTTATGACACCAAGAGAAGAAATCGGATATGGACTGGATGCCCTTGTGATTTTTCGCAGTCTCCAGCACGATCCGGTGATTCGTGCGCTGATGCAGTTCTGTCACACAGACTCTGGCAATACACCGGCGCAGATTCGCTTTTACAGTGCCATGACTGCGGCACTGTACGAACAGCAGGACGACCTGACAAGCTATATGGAACAGATCGTCCTGGAGCACGAAAATGTCTATGTACAGCGTGCCGGTGCCGGCGAACCCATTTCCCCCAACATGGAGGCTTGTCTCCACACGGAACTGAAACTGCTGGGCAGAATTGCTATGCTCTCCCCGGCACAGATGCAGGCGGAAATGCAGACCAGCATTCCCCTGCCCAGCTGGCAGACTCACAAAACGGATCTGGATGCCATGTACTCCAAGCGTGTGGCGAATATCGAACGCCATGGCTATGGCATCTATGCACGGCATCATATGTTTACCGTGGGTGCAGGCGGTGAGCTGATTCCGGTACAGTATCCCGATCCCATCTCCCTGAATAACATGGTGGGCTACGAGCGGGAACGCAGCATTGTGGTGGAAAATACAAAGGCGCTGCTGGATGGAAAATACGCCTCCAACGTGCTCCTGTCCGGAGATGCCGGAACAGGAAAATCTGCCACAGTCAAGGCAATTGCCAATGCATTCAAGTGCGATGGACTGCGGCTCATTGAACTGAACAAGGATCAGCTGTGCTACATTCCCCAGATCATGGATCATCTGTGCAAAAATCCGCTGAAATTCATCCTGTTCATTGACGATCTGACATTTTCAGAGGACGATCCGAACTTCGGCACGCTGAAAGCTACGCTGGAAGGCAGCATTGCCGCACGGATGAAAAACACGGTCATCTATGCCACCAGCAACCGCCGCCATCTGGTAAAGGAAACCTTTGACGACGGCAGCGACAAACATTCCAACGATACTGTTCAGGAACGCATTTCCCTTTCGGAGCGGTTCGGCATTACCATTACCTACAGCCGTCCCCAGAAGGATCTGTACCTGGAAATCGTTCACGCACTGGCACAGCAGGCAGGTCTCCATATGAGCCAACAGGAACTGGATGCCCGGGCGGAACAGTTTGCACTACAGAAAAGCGGCAGAAGTGCACGTGCAGCAAGACAGCTGGTAGACCAGCTGCTGACACAGAATGAATGATATTGTAAAACGAAAGGAAGTCTTATCCATGTTGACTCTGGATAAAATCTATCAGGCAAGCCATGTGCTGCGCAGTGTTATCCGCAAAACGGATCTGATCCAAGCACCGAAGCTCTGCCCGGACAGTGAACTCTATCTGAAAACTGAAAATTTACAGGTCACCGGTTCCTTTAAGGTGCGTGGTGCCTATTACATGATGTCCCAGCTGACGCCGGAGGAAAAGGAACGTGGCGTTATTGCTTGTTCTGCCGGAAATCACGCCCAGGGTGTGGCACTGGCAGCTGCCAAGAACAATATGAAAGCCCTCATCTGTCTGCCGGATGGCGCACCTATTTCCAAGGTTGAAGCTACCAAGAGCTATGGTGCAGAGGTATGCATGGTCAAGGGTGTCTACGATGATGCCTACAACAAGGCGGTGGAACTGCAAAAGGAGCATAATTATACCTTTGTGCATCCCTTTGACAACGAAAATGTCATTGCCGGTCAGGGTACCATCGGGCTGGAGATCCTTGACCAGATGCCGGATATTGATGCAGTAATTGTCCCCATTGGCGGCGGCGGTCTGATCTCAGGCGTGGCATTTGCCATCAAGCATCTGAACCCCAATATCAAAGTATACGGCGTCCAGGCAAGCGGTGCGCCCAGCATGTACAAGTCTATCCATGACGACAAGATCACCTGTCTGGACTCCGTTTCCACCATTGCAGACGGCATTGCCGTAAAGGAACCGGGGCCGCACACCTTTGAGTATGTAAAGCAGTATGTGGACGAGATCGTTACGGTTACCGATGATGAGATTTCCGCTGCTATTCTGGCACTCATTGAAAAGCAGAAGCTCATTGCAGAGGGTGCCGGTGCAGCGTCTGTTGCGGCGGCAATGTTCCACAAGGTGCCGGTGGAAGGCAAAAAAGTGGTCTGCCTGGTCTCCGGCGGTAACATTGACGTTACCATTCTCTCCCGTGTGATCAAGCGCGGTCTGCTCATGTCCGGCAGAACTTGTATGTTGAATATTGAACTTCTGGACAAGCCGGGACAGCTCCGGGATGTCTCCCGGATCATCGCCGATATGGGCGGCAATGTTATCTCCATTCACCACGAACGTGCCAATGAGGGCAGCGATGTCAACGGCTGTTTCCTGCGTATTACCATGGAGACGAGAGACTATGCCCATATCCAGGAGATACGCAGTGCACTGATGAAAGAGGGATTTCATCTCGTAGACTAATCCTCAAAATATTAGCAGAACCCCTCCACCATTGCTGCGCAATAGTCCCCCCTCCCCTTTCAGGGGAGGCTTGTAACAATACTTTTATTCCACGAAAGGATGTCTTTACTATGGAAACCATTTATACCAAAAACGCACCGGATGCCATTGGCCCCTATTCTCAGGCTGTCAAGATCGGCAACATGCTCTACACATCTGGTCAGATTGCCATTAACCCGGCAACTGGTACCGTAGAAGCTACTGACATTGTCGGTCAGTCCAAGCAGGTTATGGCAAATCTGAAAGCTGTTCTGGAAGCTGCCGGAACAAGCTTCGACAAGGTCGTTAAGACGACCTGCTTCCTCAAGGATGTGGCACGGGATTTCGGCGCATTCAATGAGGTCTATGCAGAAGCTCTGGGGAATGCAAAGCCTGCAAGAAGCTGTGTTGGCGTTGCTGATCTGCCCAAGGGCGTTCTGGTTGAAGTTGAGGTTATTGCCGCACTGTAATCGTTACAGGCAACCATTTGCTATATACTACAAATCCTCCCGGCTGCTGTCTGTACAGTTCCGGGAGGATTTTTTTCTGACATACTTTCTGGTTTCATATTGCAAAACGCAGGCATGTCTTCCAACACACCTGCGTTTTTCTTTTCATACTAATTCTCTATCAAACGATTGAAATAGTTTGATAGAGAGCGTGTGC
>JBJFHO010000043.1:0-3883 GCA_051893675.1 Ruminococcus sp.
CGGAGAAAAGGGGTGAGAAAAGCGACAGCTTTTCGAGGGGGCTGAACATCTTTGGTGAAGTCTGTCGAAGCCATTTCCGCTGGGCTTCGACTGAAAGCGGACAAGACCGCTTTCCCCTTGTAAACCTTTTCAGTAAGTTGAATTTTGAAAACGTCCCGGTGGGACGTTTTCAACGAGATTGACTTTCTATTCGTTGCAAACATCCCACCGGGATGTTTGCAAGGCTTTACATATCGAAGTGGTTTCGCAAGGCGAGGATATTTCGCTGCCTGCGGCGATTTCATTTTATGAAAACATTGACCTTTTGCGCTGTTTTTGTTATAATAAGAAAAAAGACGAAACTGACGGCTTTTTGTCGAATGGAATGAGGATGATAGCAAGCATGAAAAAGCTAGTGATGATCGGACCGGTCTATCCGTTTAAGGGCGGCATTTCCCACTATACCGGTCTTATGGTAAAAAATCTGAAAAAGGAATTTGACGTGTACACCGTTTCCTACCGGATGCAGTACCCCAAACTCCTGTTCCATAAGGAACAGCGGGATTATCAGAACGATACCACAAAAATCGAGGATGCACAGTTCTGGATCAATACTGCCAATCCCCTGAACTGGGTGCAGACGGCAAACCGTATCAAGGAAATCAATCCCGATTATATTATCATGCAGTGGTGGCATCCCTATTTTGCACCCTGCTACCGCAGTCTTGCCGGACTGCTGAAACGGTATCCCATTCTGTTTGTCTGCCATAATGTCTTTCCCCACGAACGTTTCCCCATGGATCGGAAACTGGCACGTGCTGTATTGAAACAGGGGAGCGGTTTCATTACCCATTCCCACATGGATGCAGAAGATCTGAAAACCATCGTGCCCCAGCCGATTTACGAGACAACGGTACTGCCTACACTGAATGTGTTCCGGATGAAAAATATGATACTAGAACAGGCGAGAACGGAAATCCAAGTGCCGCTGGAAAAGAAAGTGCTGCTGTTCTTCGGACTGATCCGGGAATATAAGGGACTGAAGCATCTGCTCCGGGCAATGCCTGCCATTACTGCCTATGACAGCAATATTGAACTGCTGGTGGTGGGAGAATTCAGCAGCGATGAGGAAAAGGCAGAGTACATGGCATTGATCGAAGCGTCCGGTGCAAAGGAACATATCCGGCTTGTGGGCGGCTATGTGCCCGATAAGGAAGTGGAAAAATATTTTGCAGCAGCAGATCTGGTAGTGCTGCCCTATGAATCGGCGACTCAGAGCGGCGTGGTGCAGGTGGCATATGGCTTTGAAAAGCCGGTCATTGTCACAGATGTGGGCGGTCTGCCGGAGGTCGTGGCAGATGGCAAAACTGGTTATGTGGTGGAGCCGAAAAATGCCGATGCCCTGGCAGATGCGGTGATACGCTATTTCCGGGAGGAAAAACAGGCGGAATTTGCCGAGAATGTCCGCCGGGAAGCAGATAAATATTCCTGGGATCGTATGAATGAAACTGTTCTGCGGCTGACAGCACAGATGGACAAGGTAAAGTCTAAGAAAAAATAAGCGGATACAGAAAAGGGTTGATCTCGGAACGTTGAGATCAACCCTTTTCTGTATCCTGCTATGCTTCAGGATGCGTGATGTGCCAGCTTGGAATAGACGATCTGGCTGGGGACACTGCCGTCACAAAGCGCCGCCTTGCGATCCAGTGCACAGTTGCGGAAATACACAAACAGATTCGCTGTCACCATCAGCAGATTGATGATATAAACCGCCAGAACAAATGCGCTCTGCATGGTGACGCCGTGGATCAGCTTTGCCGTAATGCCGGCGAGATAACCCAGGATCAGCAGCAGGATAAAAGGCAGACTCATACCCTTTGCACTGCGGCACTTGTAGTTCTTCACCAGATTGATTGGCCAGGAACATCCGAAACAGATCAGCATTGCAGCTTCTAACATTTCACTCATTTGTAACTCTCCTCTTTGTGATATCGTTGTTTTTTCTGACAATACCAGTATATCACCATTCTCCTGTGCTGTCCAATATCAAATCTCAATGGAATCATAACATGTAACCTATGATTTCAGATGAACTGCACGGTTTACACAATGAATTGTGCAAAGTATACAAGATATGTGCTTCTTGATTGTCATAAAGCACGAATAGAATCCAGAAAAATGAAATATCAGACCTGTCTGGACAATTGTCCGCCCCAAAAGAACAAGCGTATTTACCAAAAATACAATCAAAAAAAGCGAAAAATTGTGGTATTTCCCCATTGATTTTTCTGTCGAAAACGAATATACTATTATAGTATGCACAAGATAGCGAGATTTCCGGGAACACGGGTTCTCAGAGAGGGCGGCGGAATTGCTGCCGCCGGAGTTTTTCTATGGTACTCCGCAAAAACCATAAATATATCATGAGGAGCGAGACGAATCAGTCTCAGGATACAAATATGGCAATCAAAGTTGTAAAATTCGGCGGCAGCAGCCTTGCCGATGCACGTCAGATCCAGAAAGCAGCTGCGATCATTCAGGCGGATCCCCAGCGGCGGTATGTTGTGCCGTCTGCACCGGGAAAGCGTTTTTCCAAAGACATCAAAGTGACCGATATGCTCTACACCTGCTATGGGCAGGCAGAACAGGGCGTTGATTTTCAGGGCGAGCTGGATGCGATCCAGGCACGCTATGATGACATTATTGCCGGGCTTGGCATGGAGTTTTCGCTGGCAGATGAATTTGCTGTCATTGCAGAGAATTTCCGCAAGCGTGCCGGAAAGGACTATGCCGCAAGCCGTGGGGAATATCTGAACGGCAAGGTTATTGCTGCATATCTGGGCTTCCCCTTTGTGGATGCAGCAGAGGTGATCTTCTTCCGTCCGGACGGATCATTGGATGACGAAAAGACAGCGGATACCCTGCGGGAACGTCTTTCCGGCATGGAAAATGCCGTAATTCCGGGCTTTTACGGCTGCGGTGCCGACGGCTATGTCAAGACCTTCTCCCGTGGCGGAAGCGATGTCACCGGTTCTATCGTTGCCGGCGCAGTCAAGGCAGAGCTGTATGAGAACTGGACGGACGTTTCCGGTTTCCTGGTAGCAGATCCCCGCATTGTGGAAAATCCGGCAGTCATCCGTACCATCACATATACGGAGCTGCGTGAGCTTTCCTACATGGGTGCGTCTGTCCTGCACGAAGCTGCGATTTTCCCGGTACGTTCCGCTGGTATTCCCATCAATATCCGCAACACAAACGCACCGGAAGAGCCGGGCACAATGATCGTACCGGACAGCACAGAGGAAGAGCTGTCTGCCTACACCATTACAGGAATTGCCGGCAAGAAGGATTTTACATCCATCAATATCCACAAGGATCTCATGAACAGCCAGATTGGTTTCTGCCGTGACGTACTGAATGTTCTGGCAGAGCACAATATTCCTCTGGAGCATATGCCTTCCAGCATTGACTCCATGACGGTAATTGTGGATTCCGATCACCTGAAGGGTATGGAAGAGGAGATCCGCACGGAGATCATTAAGGCAGTACAGCCGGATTCTCTGGAAACAGAGGATGGCATTGCCCTTATCGCTGTGGTAGGTCGTGGCATGTGCCGGACACGTGGTGTTGCCGCACGTATCTTCGCTGCACTGGCGCACGCACGTATCAATGTACGCATGATCGACCAGGGCTCCAGCGAGCTGAATGTCATTGTTGCGGTAAAGGAAAATGACTTCGAACAGGCGATTCGCTGCATCTATGAGATGTTTGTCAATTCCGTTGCCTGAGTGGTTTTTTTGAAAATAATACGAATCCCCCTGTACTCCCATATGGCGGAGTGCAGGGGGATTTTTTATACTATTCTCATTTGAAAATCATGATAAAAAATCATGATTTTCATAGC
>JBJFHO010000044.1:0-17596 GCA_051893675.1 Ruminococcus sp.
CATCTTCGCATGATACTGGATCTGCACAAAGCACCGGGATACTCCTTCGACAACCAAGCAAATGCGAACGAATTTTTCACCAATCTGGCACTGCAGGCTCGATTTATCTCCCTCTGGCAGGAATTTGCCCGCCGCTTTGGAAAATATCATAAGATCCTGGCATTCGAGCTGTTAAACGAAGTCGTTGACATCAATGTAGCAGAACAGTGGAACGCAATCGCAGCAAATGCAGTATCCGCCATTCGTTCCATTGCACCGGAAATTTCCATTCTCATCGGCGGCATCCATCACAACGGCGCAGACGGCATTCCACTGCTGGATCCGCCAGCGGATGCAAATATCGTTTACAATTTCCACTGCTATGAGCCAATTGTATTTACCCACCAGACTGCACACTGGACGAAAGGAATGCGAAAGGATTTCCATATTTCCTATCCGGATACTCTAGATACATATCGGAAATGTTCCGCTGCATTCAATAAAGAATATACTGATCCTCTTGTGCGGGAAGGCGTGATTGACGTAGAGGAGTCGCTTTTCGAGGCACATTTTGCCGAAGCCATCCGCTGTGCAGAAAAATATGATATTCCATTGTACTGCGGTGAATACGGCGTCATCAACCAGGCTGATCTGGGAAGCACTCTGCGCTGGTTCCAGACCATTTCAGCAGCCTTTGCACGGCATAACATCGGACATGCCGCATGGACTTTCAAAGAAATGGACTTCGGTCTGACAGATTCCCACATGATGCCTATTCTGAGCCAGATCATCCCGCTTCTGTAATGATCACCAAAAATCCAAACAGCCCGTACTGTCATCTGCGACAATACGGGCTTGTTTTCGTTTCTATATGAATATTGTTATGCGTTCCAGTTATCCCGATGCATAGGAATCTGATCGGCGCCAAGCTGGATCAGGTTGTCCTGGATATTGCGCTGATCTGCCTTTGCAATCAGGTTCTCCCGTGACTTTTTGAACTTTGCCACATCCACATGACGGCTCGGTCCGCCGACACAGCCGCCATCGCAAGCCATACCTTCAATAAAATCTCCGGAAAAGCGGCCCATTTTCAGCATCAGCAGGGCACGCTTGCAGGCGTCTGTACCATTGCAGCGTTCCACCTGGACTTCATTGGTAACGCCCTGTTCCTTCATACCTTCCAGCACAGCCGCAGTCACGCCGCCGCTGTTCCCGAACCACTTTCCATAAGTACTTGCTTCCTGGCGTGTCTCTTCCGTTTCCTTGATGGTCACACCACGTGCCCGGATAATGGCACGGATCTCGCCGAATGTCATGGCATAATCCGCACTGCCCGAAATATTCTGATCCATGACCTCACTTTTTTTCGCAATGCACGGACCGATAAATACCGTGATTGCTTCGGGATCCTTGGACTTGATCCAGCGGGACACAGCGCACATGGGAGAGACTGTTGTAGAAATATGCTCAGCCAGATCCGGATAATGCAGACGAATCAGATTCACGAACCCAGGACAGCAGGAAGTGGTCATTTTCTTTCCCTCGCTGTATGCCTCTGCCCACTCTGCAGCTTCTGCATAGGCTGTCATATCGCCGCCGAGACCGACCTCGATCATATCGGTAAAGCCAACTTCCTTCAGCGCATTCCGCCAGCTCTCAAATGTGATTCCTTCGCCGAACTGTCCCTCTGCAGATGGTGCCATCATGGCGTAAACATGCTTCTGATCCACAATTGCCTGGCAGACATCCACCACGCAGGATTTGGAACTGATTGCACCGAAGGGGCAGCTGTGAATGCATTTGCCGCACTGGATGCACTTTTTCTCATCTATGTAGCAGATACCATTTTCATCCGTGGAAATTGCACCTACAGGGCAGCTGCGGCGGCAGGGACGAATCAGGTCAGCGATTGCATTATAAGGACATGCAGCAGCACACTTGCCGCACTCTCTGCACTTCTGCGGGTCAATATGCGCACGGGTACGTCCGATGTCAATGGCGCCGAAATTACAGGACTGCTGACACGCTTTGCCCATACACTTCTGACAGTTGTCCGTGACAACATACCGGGAAATAGGACAATCTTCACACGCCGCCTGAACCACCTGTACCACCAATTCGTTACGAGCACCCTGAGGTGCTTTTCCCTCTGCAAGACGAATCCGCTGGCGGACGATTTCACGTTCTTTATACACACAGCAACGATACTTTGCCTTCGGGCCGGGCATCATCCGATAGGGGAGTTCATCCTTTTCTTCCTCAAATTTTCCAGCGAATACCAGCTTCGCCACTTCACATAAGGTGTCATGTTTGATCTGAATAATCGTTCCGTCATTCGTTACCATAATAACCTCCAGTCAGTCCTTTGCATCTGTAATTCAGTATCCGCACAAGTTATCACGACAGCTGCATAGAATCAAAATGTTCACCTTTATTATATCACGAATCTGTCGTCTTGTAAAGTCTGCACGTTGAGTTAACCAAATTTTTACCTGTCACACCAATTTAAGCGCCAAACGAAAAACAGGCCGATTCTGCATCGACCTGTCAGCTTATCATTTTATGGGCAGCCACTTTCCTCGTACAAAAGAATAAACACCTCGTACCAGTTATCCTCAGTCTCTGTACGGAGTTTTCCGTGATATTTCTGCACAATTTCCTCCACACTCTTCAAGCCGATCCCATGATTCTCCGTATCTGCCTTTCGTGTTGTTCCTTGCTTCGGAAGTACGCCGTCAAAACGGTTTCCCACACAGATGCGAAGGATTCCTTTTTCCGCTTTCATCCTCAGTCGGATATGCTGTTCCTCCGGCTGCATGTGACTGGAAGCTTCCACTGCGTTGTCCAACAGATTGCCCAAGATCACATTCAGGTCAAATACCTGAAAAGCAAACTTTTCGGGAAGTTCGACCTTGACTTCAACCTTTGCCGGTGTCTGACGCAGCGGTGAAAGCTTATAATTCAGAATACTGTTCACCGCTTCATTTTCCGTATAAGGCTCCCAGTCTCCGCTGTACAAAAAAGACTTTGTTGTATTCAGATATTCCCCGAGCTGTTCCAGATCACCCTCCTCCAGAAGCCGCTGCATCTGAAACAGGTGATTCTTCATATCATGCCGCAGACAGCGCAGACGCATCTGGGACTGCTGAATTACTTCCAGCTGTGCCCGATAAGCCTGATTCTGTTTCTGGATCATCTGTGCTGTATGGTGCTCCTCCATCATGCGGATCAGCAGATCATACAGAGAGAAAACGCTGATATTGATCATCAGCAGAATAATAGCGGAAAGCAGGGACTGCCACGACAGGGTACGTGCCACAAAATGCGCCACCACAATGCAACCCAAGGGGACGAAGATCGTTGTCAGAAGATAGAACATCTTCAGCTTCGGCGTACTGACATTCCCGAATAAGCGGAAATGCTGAATGGTTCTTGCAAATACCAGAAGCAGCAGGGAGGGGACAAAGCCGCTGGTAAAGAAGATCGGCGGCGAATCCATCCACACCGTAGCTGTGGTGCAGACAATATCTGCGATCATGCTCATGATATAAATGGATACCGTCGCAAGAATCCGCTGCATCCAGGAGGTACGGTAAAGCAACGTGATACAGAAATACGGGATCAGATTGCTGAGAATATTCAGTATACCGTTGTGAAACAGCAGGTATACACCGCTGTTCAGAGCATAATATCCCAGATAACAGAGAATTTCTCTCCATCTGAGATGGTGTTCCTTCTGAAAGAACGTACTGGAACATTGATAAACCGCATAGATGTGAAATAAATTCGAGAATAAATAAAAAATCAGTTCCATAAAATTTAATTTTTCATCAGCCACTCATCGACCACTGACTGCTGCGTCCGGCTGATGGGCAGCATTTCATGATCTGGACCATACAGATAGACGGAATTTGCAGTATACCTCTCGATATAGTCGGGATTGACCAAATAGGATTTGTGGATATTCAAAAAGGATTCAAAGCATCTCTGTTTTCTGACTTCGGAAAGCTTCCCGTAAAAGGAAGCACGCCCATCCAGCATTTTGACAATGATCTGTCTGCCGCAGCTGTTCAGATACTGAATCCGGGATACCTGAACCCGCATCAGCGTTTTATGATATGTAAATTCAAACAGACGGTGTGTCAGATCCTGATACTGCAGTGCCTTCTGCATAGTATCAGAAACTGCCTCGAGAGAAACAGGCTTTTTGATAAATCCGGCAGGACGGACATTCGAGATCATTTCCGACGCACGCTGTTCATAAGATGTGACAAAAATAATATCAGCATCTTTCAGGCAGGGAATTCGCCGCAGGTGAGACCCCAATGTGATCCCATCCATCTGTTGTTCCACACTCTGAAAAGGATCCCGGAAGAAATCCGGAATTTTTCCATTGCCGGAAAAGTCAATGTCCAAAAATAAAAAATCATAATGCATGCCATTCACGCAAGCTTCGTATAAAGAACTGCAATCCGTATAAATATCCGGCGGATCCATGTCCACATCCTTTTGAGTACTATATATCAGAAGATACTCCCGGATCCTCTGACATATCGACGCATCATCATCTGCAATTGCAATCTTCAAAAAAACATCTCCCATCAAATATCAGAATCATTTTCAATCCGCTGTAAATTCCCCATAAAAATACAGCAGACTGACTGAGCATCTGCAATCGTCAATTATTCAAACGCTGGGGATACTATCATCCTGATCGGTTTATCTAAAGTATTATATCACATTTCGACACCTTTTGCAAGCCATTCCTTCTTATTTTTTTGAAAAATTTCATATAGCTTCGACAAAATTCGACAAATTGCAGCGCCATGCGGAAATTATTTTTCAAATTCTTGACATTTTCCACTGGATTTGCTATAATCAAAGGAACCTGTCCTCATCGTGATGTATCGTACCACGAGATGGAAACAGGTTTTATTTTTGGAACTTTTCAGAAGAATAACGATATACTCGTAAAGAAAGGCGGTTTTTACATGCTGGATTTTCTCATTCACAAGCTAATCCGGAACAGCGAAAACACAACTGACCCCAGCGTCCGCAAGGCATACGGCACTTTCAGCAGTACCATTGGCATTATCTGCAACCTGCTCCTGTTTGGGTTAAAATACACCATGGGTATGCTCTCCCATTCGATTGCCATTGTTTCCGATGCATTCAATAATCTATCGGACTGCGCCAGCTGTCTCATCACCATGTTCGGCTACAAGCTTGCCGCAAAGCCGGCAGACAAAGACCACCCATTTGGTCATGGCAGAATGGAATATCTGACCTCACTGGTAATCGCTGTCATGATCGCACTGATGGGTTTTGAACTGCTCCGAAACTCTGCGGATAAGATCATACATCCGGAAAACGTTACATTCCGCTGGATCACACTGGCGGCACTGCTGATTTCCATCGGCATCAAGCTATGGATGGCATGGCTGAACACAAAGCTTGGAAAACGCATTCAATCTTCTACCATGATCGCCGTTGCCAAGGACAGCCGCAGTGATGTCATTGCAACCTCTGCTACGATCCTTGCGCTGCTGGCATCCCTGTTCACAGATCTGCCTCTGGACGGCATCATGGGTGCAGCAGTATCCCTTTTCATTTTGAAAACTGCCTATGATATCATCCGGGATACAGTTGGAGATCTGCTGGGGCGTCCGGCTGATCCGGAAGTGGTACAAAAGCTAAAGGAAATGCTTCTTGCCCATGAAGAGATCGTGGGTATCCACGATATGATGCTGCATAATTATGGTCCCGGCAAGACGCTCGGCAGCTGTCATGTGGAAGTGCGGAGCGATTCTGATTTTGTTGCCGTTCACGAAGTCGTTGATATTGCAGAGCGTGAAATATACGAAACCATGCAGATTCTGATGACCATCCACATGGATCCCATTGAGCTGGACAACGAACTCGCAAACAATTATCGGCACATGACCGAAGCTGTCATCCACGGATTGGATGACAGACTGAGCCTCCATGATTTCCGCTTGGTTTCCGGAGAGAACACCAATCGGCTCATCTTCGATATGGTAGTTCCTTTCGATTGTGCCTATACGGATGAACAACTCCAGGAAATGGTCACCAGTGAATTGCAGCAGCAGGATCCCACTTGCCAGACGATTATTACATATGACCGGGACTATACCGGATAAAATTCGCACTGAGCCTTACAGCGCCTCGCCTGTAAGGCTCTTTTTAAAAACTTATGCCATAAACACTGCACAAAAATTCTATTGACATGGGGAAATAAATCTACTATAATAAGGGTAATATGGATGATTTACTGCATCTGGAGCATGTTCACATAAAACAAATATGCGGTTTTTTGATTTCGAGTGAACACATTCTAATACGCAGATTCCGAACTGAAAGGACTTGACAGCCATGAAAAAACAGGTTTACAATCCATTCCTTCCGATTTATGAGTGTATCCCCGATGGAGAACCCCACGTATTCGGCGATCGGGTATATCTCTATGGCTCTCACGATAAAGAGGGCGGCGAAACCTTCTGTATGCAGGATTACACGGTCTACTCCGCACCTATCAACGACCTTTCCGACTGGCGCTGTGAGGGAACCATTTACCGTGCAGACCAGGATCCGGCATATCCCACTGCCCGGAAATACATGTATGCACCGGATGTGGTAAGGGGAAATGATGGAAGGTATTATCTTTATTATTGTATGTCCGGCAGAGACGGCGTTGGCGGCTATTACGGTCCCATCAGCGTGGCAGTCAGTGATACACCGGCAGGCGCATACCGTTATCTTGGCTTTGTCCACTGGCCAGACGGCAGTCCCATGTTGAAATACATCTGCTTTGACCCCGGTGTCATCAACGACAACGGCACCATCCGCATCTATTACGGCACACAATTTCCTCATGAGGAAGAACCGGATTTTCGCACCAACGAAGCACTGATCCAGGACGAGGTAAAGCAGTTCCACAAGACCAGGGAAGAGATCCTGAATACACCGGAAAGCGTCATGGGACCTTGCATGGTCGTTGTCGAAGATGATATGCTCACCGTCCGGGAAGAACCGAAGCACATTATCCCATACAAAACCAAGGGGACAAGCTTTGAAGAACATCCGTTTTTTGAGGCAAGCTCTATCCGCAAAGTAGGGGATACCTATTATTTCATCTATTCTTCCTGGAAAAACCACGAGCTGTGCTATGCCACCAGCAAATATCCTGACCGGGATTTCACCTTTGGCGGCACCATTGTCTCCAATGGAGATGTGGGATATGAGGGCAGAGCAGAAAAAGACCGTCTGAATATGACAGGTACAACCCACGGCAGCATTGAAAATATCAATGGTCAATGGTATGTATTCTACCATCGACTGACACATAAATCCGATTACAGTCGACAGGCATGTGCTGAGAAAATTACGATTCAGCCGGATGGTTCCATTGCACAGGTAGAGATCACCTCCTGCGGCTTGAATGACGGTCCTCTCAAGGCAGAGGGAACCTATCCCGCAGTCATTGCCTGCAACATCACCAACGGTCATATGCCCCACGGTTCCAATAAAATCTACACAGACAGTTTCCCGAATGTCACTCACTGCGGCGAAGATCGGTTTATTGCCGAGATACAGTCGGGGACTATGCTGGGATATAAATATTTCAACTTTACGAGTGCGAAAAGCCTTGGTATACAGCTGAAAGGCACTGGTACCGGTACAATGACTGCCTATGATGCTATTGGCGGCAATGTTGTTGCAGAGATACCAGTAACACCCTCGGATACCTGGACAACAAGCGCATCGCCTCTGAATATTGCCGATGGGGTACATCCGCTTTATCTGATCTATTCCGGCACAGGCGAGATCGCTGTAAAAGAAATTCAGTTTGCATAACACAATAAAGGATTGGGGAGGAATACACATGATTTGTAAAACAATACAGGAACTGATCGAATACGGCATCCAAAAGGAACTTCTTACATCAGACGACAGCATCTATATGCGCAATCAGCTCATGGATCTGCTTCACCTTTCTGCATGGGAAGCGCCGTCCGAATCTATTGCCAGCCGTTCCCTGGATGAGATTCTGGACGACCTGGTCGCTTATGCCTGTGAGCAAGGGATCATTGCTGAAACCAATGCCGCAAAAGATCTGTTCGACACCAGGATCATGGGACTTTTTACATCCATGCCCCACGAGGTCATTCGCCGGTTTTCTGCGGCTTACCAGAGCAGTCCCGAAGCTGCAACAGACTGGTATTACAAGTACAGCCAGGATACAAACTATGTCCGTGCCGGCAGAATTTCCAAAGACATCCGCTGGACATATACATGTGAATATGGCACGCTGGATATTACCATCAACCGTTCCAAACCGGAAAAAGACCCCCGGGATATTGCCGCTGCCAGAAATCAGCCAAAGACAGCATATCCGGCATGTCAACTCTGCATGGATAATACAGGATTTGCCGGCACCCAGACCCATCCGGCAAGACAAAATCTCCGACCGATTCCCATTCAGGTGAACGGCGAAGCCTGGGCACTGCAATATTCTCCTTACGGCTATTATAATGAGCACTGTATTGTATTCAATCAGAAGCACATTCCTATGAAGATCGATGCAGCGGTATTCGAAAAGCTCTTTGATGTCCTGGATTTCCTGCCTCATTACTTTATCGGTTCCAACGCCGATCTGCCAATTGTGGGCGGTTCCATTCTCAGCCACGAGCACTTCCAGGGCGGACACTATACCTTTGCCATGGAAAAAGCACCTGTAGAAACGCCTTTCCTGCTGCCGGATTTCCCCGAGGTTCAGGCTGGCATTGTCAAATGGCCCATGTCTGTCATCCGCCTGCAAAGTGAAAACCGCACTGCATTGGCTGGAGCATGTGACCGCATCCTGACGGCATGGCGGCAATATAGTGACCCCGAAGCTGGCATTTTCTCCGAAACCGATGGCACACCCCATAATACCATCACGCCCATTGCCAGAATGCGCGGCAGACTGTATGAATGCGACCTGGTACTGCGAAATAATCTGACCACAGCAGACAGACCCCTGGGCGTATTCCACCCGAATCCGTCCCTCCACCACATTAAAAAAGAAAACATCGGACTGATCGAGGTCATGGGACTTGCTGTTCTCCCGGCACGTCTTGCCACAGAGCTGCCTCTTCTGGAAAAGGCGCTTTACACGGATATCCAATTCCAGAAAGACGATCCAATTTCCTGTCATACAGAATGGATCGCAGAACTGAAAGAACGTTATCCGGATGCAAATGAACAAACTGCCGGTGAGATCATCCGGCAGGAGATCGGTGCAGTTTTTGAGGAAGTCCTTCTGGATGCCGGCGTTTTCAAACGGGATGAAATCGGAAAACAGCATTTTTCGCAATTTGTGGAAACCCTCAAGCAAGATACAGAATAACAATAGATTCTTCTGGGGCTCTGCCAGATGCAGAGTTCCTTTTTGTCTCTTTTTTCCATTTTAAAAATCAGATTTGGTGATTATGCATAATTTCCTCTTTCGCTATATATGGAAAATAGAAATTTTGAGAAAACTATTGAAAAATGAGGCGATATATGTTAAAATAAGAAAAAGCATCCTTTCAGGGAGTGTGACATAATATGAAGAAAAAAATCTCTATCAGATGGAATATCCTGACAGTTCTAATAATCGCCCTGATCCTGGCAACATGTTTTATTGCCGCAACATTGCAAGTCAATCAGATTACGACAAAATCTTGTTACCGCACCTTGAATGACACTGCAAATCAATTTGCTTCGGATATCCGCAGCGAAATACGAAACGATCAGGAAGAATTGGAGATCCTTGCAAAAATTCTGACAACCCACAATAATATCACGGGAACGGAAGCCACAGAACACCTGGAAGCGTTTCAGCGTCAGAGCAGTTTTGCAGCCCTGGCGATTCTTTTGCCGGATCAGTCCATACGATGTACTGATGAAAGGAATATGAATCTCAATCTGGACTTCCGGACAGAATCCATAAAAGCACCTTATGTTTCTGGAATATGCACCGCTGTCGGGGAACCGGATGAAAAATATTTCTATGTAACAGTCCCCGTTGTTCAGGACAACATCCTCAGCGGCATTCTCTATGGCTTTCTGGATCTGGACACTTTTGCAAGCAAATTTACCATCAACGCCTTTGAAGGACAGTGTGATCTTTACATTATTGATGGAGCAACCGGCGATTTTCTGATGGACACACTGCATGATGACCTGGGAAATATTAGTGACCCGGATATGAATATCCAAGATGTCAAGCAGGGGTATGATTATGAAGATATGAAAAATCATATCACCCAGGGAAAGGCAGGCTATTTTGCATTCCGATCTGATACCTACGGCGAATATCTCTACACTCGTTATAATCCAGTCGGCATAAACCACTGGATGGTACAGGTCACAGTACCGGAAAGCGCCGTATTCTCTAATGCCAGAAAAATACGTTCCGTCATTTATATTCTGGCAGCCATTTACATCGTTGCATTTTTACTGTATTTCATCTGGACGCTGCTCCGGAACCGCAAAGAGGCATTGCGGAAGGAACGCCAGCTATCGCAGTCTCTGTATATGTACAATGTTCAGCAAGCACTGTATGATGCCCCCAAAAAACCAGAACTGATCCCGAATGCGCTGCATATTGTGGCGGATATCCTCACTGCAGAAGCAACCATTCTGACGGTTCTTCTGGATGCCGGAGAAACGGAGCTTTATTCGTGGCACGGCGAAGAGGGTGCTATGTCGGAGGACGACCTCAAAGGATTGCTGCTGCGTGATGCACCGCCGAGAATGTGGGAATCTCTTCATAACGGCAAGACGCTTATGTTCTATCCAAAGGATCTGTCCCGGCTGGCAAAAGATGAACAGGAGGCACTGGCACTCCATCATATCCGCAATATGATCCTTGTTCCTGTCCGTGACACAGAAAACCGGCTCATGGCGATACTGGCAAGTCTGAATATGCAGTCCGTCTGGTCTGACGGCGATTTGTTGGAATGTGTTGCCGGGAACTTTCTCCTGGCTCTGCAAAATATGAATTCCTATCAGCTGATTCAGAGAATGGGCACCATAGATGCCGTCACAGGTCTGAAAAACCGCAACAGCTATCAGCTTGCTTTAAAGTCCTATGCCAGCATCAAAGACGAGTCTCTTTGCTGTATTTATGCCGATGCAAACGGGCTGCATGAACTGAACAATCATCTGGGACATGCCGCCGGTGATGCCATGCTGCGGTATATTGGTGATACATTAAGGGAACTCTTCGGCAGCAATGACGCCTATCGTATCGGCGGCGATGAGTTTGTGGTATTCTGTCACCACTGTTCCGAAGAAGAAATCGAGTCCAAGCTTGCACTGCTCCACGAAAAAATGCAGGAAAAGGATTATCATATTTCCGTTGGCACTTCATGGCTCCATACGGCAGTTCATATGGATCACCTGATCGCTGATGCAGAATGCAAAATGTATGAAGCAAAACGTCTGTATTACCAGAAAAAAGGAAACATTTCCAAGGCAAGAGAAATGAACCGGAAGCTGGAAAAAATTCTGCTGGAGAAAAAAGATGCAGACAATTTCATCCGTATCATTTCCGCTTATTTCATGGGTGTATATGTGGTTGATCTGAACACAGATTTCACCAGATGTATTTATCGTCCCCAGCACTTCATGGAAAAACTGGAGAAAAGCGGGAACCGCTTCCGCTCGGCAATGCAGCTGTATATTGTGAAGCATGTCCGCCCGGATGACAAGGAAGGACTGCAGGAATTTCTCAATTATGAAAAAATTGATCAGATGCTGCGTGAGGGAAAAGAACCGGAGCACACCTACCACAAGCCAAACGGCATGAAGGTTCGTGTCCGTGTCTATCCGGCAGAGCAGTATTCCGAAGGGGAAAAAGAAACCTTCTGGTTGTTTGAAGAATATCCCAAATAATGTACCCAAAAATATTGTTCGAAAAGATGCCGTCTCGTGCGGCATCTTTTTCTGCACTACGATGCATTTTCGCCAAAAATAAATCCTGACACAAGAAAAAACTGTTGACTTTTCCGTAAAAATGCCTTATAATATAAAGTATAATCAAATAATACTCATTAATTTGAGCGGGAAAGGAACTTTGACATGAGACGAAAGCAACAAGGAAAAAAACGGCTGATCTCTCTGCTGATCAGCGGTGCCATGCTGGCATGTACATGCAGCAGTATCGCACCATCTGTTGTCAGTGCAGCTGACGAAGAGGCAAACTTCGCACGGGCACTGCAATATTCCATCTATTTCTATGACGGCAACATGTGCGGTACCGGTGTCAGTGAAAACGACCGCTACAACTGGAGAGGTGACTGCCATACCTACGATGCACAGGTAGAGATGAACAGCACCGCCACTAATCTGAGCGAGAGTTTTCTGACCCAGTACAAGGATATCCTGGATCCGGACGGAGACGGCTATATTGATGTTTCCGGCGGTTTCCACGATGCCGGTGACCACGTAAAATTCGGTATGCCGGAAAACTATTCCGCTGCAACATTGGGCTGGGGTTACTACGAATTCCGGGATTCCTACGTCAAGACCGGACAGGACGACCACATCGAAACCATTCTGCGTTACTTCAATGATTATCTGATGAAGTGTACATTCCGGGATGAAAACGGCGATGTCATTGCCCACTGCTATCAGGTGGGTGACGGCGATATTGACCATGCTTACTGGAACGCACCTGAACTGGACGATATGGATCGCCCGGCATTTTTCCTGACAGGAGATAAGCCTCAGACTGACTATGTGGCTTCTGCGGCAGCTTCTCTTGCCATCAATTATCTGAACTTCAAGGATACCGATCCGGAATATGCAGAAAAGTCGCTGGACTATGCCCTTGCATTATTCAACTTCGCTGAGACACATGAAAAGCAGCTCAGCGACAATGGAGACGGTCCGAAAAGCTACTATGTTTCCTCGAAATGGGAGGATGACTACTGCTGGGCAGCTGCATGGCTGTATAAGATCACCGGAGATCACCACTACCTGGAAGAGATCTTCCCCTATTACGACTACTATGCAGCACCGTGCTATGTATACTGCTGGAACGACATGTGGGGCGGCGTACAATGTATTCTGGGCGAGATCGTCAGCGAACAGTATCCGAATTTCATTGACGAATACAAGGAAGCAGCAGGGAAGAGCCCTTATGAGGAAATGGACTGCTGGGGCTCTGTTGCAGAAGCCATCAACAAATATATGACCGGCGGTGTGGGTACCATTACTCCGGCTGGCTATTTCTGGCTGAACACTTGGGGCTCTGCAAGATATAACACTGCTGCACAGCTCATGGCTTTGGTCTATGACAAATATAACAACAACGGTCAGCCTTCTGAATTCAGCGATTGGGCAAAGGGTCAGATGGAATACATCCTTGGTGACAATCCGCTGAACCGTCCTTATGTGGTTGGCTATAATGAAAATGCAGCAAGATTCCCGCACCATCGTGCCGCTTCTGGTCTGACAAAGTGCGAGGATACCGATGAACAGCGCTACGTTCTGTATGGTGCACTTGTAGGCGGTCCGGATGCCCAGGATCAGCACAACGATGTTACTGCTGACTGGATCTATAACGAAGTCACCATCGACTATAACGCTGCATTCGTAGGCGCTTGTGCAGGTCTGTATGAATATTACGGTACGGACAGTATGGAGATCACACCGGATTTCCCGCCTCAGGAAGATACCAGCGGCGATTCCGGCGGAAATGACTTCTGGGTTGACGCTTATGCAGTAGATGATATCCAGACCAGCGGTGCCGGCGTAACCAAGCTGGCAATTCAGATGCGTACAAATTCCACGACTCCGAAAGATGACCTCTCCATGCGATATTATTTCAGCATTGAGGAATTCAATGACAAATCCAATATCAGCCTGGTAACTGGCACAGAGCTTTACGATCAGGCAAGCGTAGAAGCTGCACCAGCTGACGGTATTATCTCCGGTCCGTATCAATATGACGCAGACTTTGACCCTAATATTTATTATGTGGAAGTCAAGTGGGACGGCTACAAAATTGCAAATTCCAACAAGAAATATCAATTTACTGTTGGTTTCTATTATGGTGACAACTGGGATCCCACCAACGACTGGAGCTATCAGGGCATCACAAAGTGTATCGACACCTATCAGGATGGCTCGGAGACACGGACAGATTATATCTGCGTTTACTCTGACGGCGTATTAGTGGGCGGTATCGAACCAAACGGCACCAAGCCGGAGGAAAGCACTCCATCAGAAACAACCACAACCACGCAAGCTGTTACTACAACTACAACAACAGTAACCACAACGGCTTCTTCGGATGAAACAACCGTATCCCAGACGGAGACATCCACTTCACAACAGACAGAAGATACTGCGATTTCTTCGGAAAATACAACGGAAACCACTACAAACTCCAGTGAGAGCAGCACCACTGCACCTGCACCTGAAGGTACACTTTACGGCGATGTCAATCTGGATGGCAGAGTGGATATTACGGACGCTGTACTGTTAAATAAGGCGGCTGCCGGGGCAGTAAAGCTCAGCGAAAAGGCATCCATCAATGCAGACTGCACTGCCAACGGGGAGCTTGGCACAGACGATGCCATCGCACTGCTGAAATTCCTGGTACACCTGATCAATTCACTCCCGTCCGCATCATAAGTATTACGTAAAGGAACATCTATGAAACAAAATGAAACATCAAATTCCGGCAATTTTCAGGAAGTGCTCGGTATTCTGCGCAAGCGGCAGTTCGGGCGGCTATTTGCCGGAGATACGGAAAATACACTGATACAATTTTTCCGCTACTGCTTTGTGGGCGGCGGTGCGACCATTATAGACTGGGGACTGTCAACACTGCTGTTTTTCCTGGTGTTTGGTCAGCGGTTCGCTGTTCTGGCAAACGGACTCTCTTTCGTTGCTGGTCTGTTGGCGAACTATTTCCTCAGCACCTTCTGGATCTTCCGCACATCCAAAATGCAATCCCGGCTGACAGAATTTCTGGCATTTGCCGCCATTGGCGTGGTGGGGCTGCTTCTGACGCTGGGCATCACCAAACTATTTGAATACACTTTAGCAGATGTTACTAGTGCATATCAGATCATAGGCAAGGTGGTATCCACTGTCGTGGCATTCCTATGGAATTTCTTTGCACGGAAATATCTGATCTTCAGCAAAAAATGATTCTCCATGGAAAGGAGTGATCCCTTTGAAAATGACCTTTATCGGTGCGACGCATGAAGTCACCGGAAGCTGCACCTATCTGGAAGTCTGCGGCAGACGTATTCTGGTGGACTTTGGCATGGAACAGGGGAGAGATACCTATGAAAACGTCAAGATTCCCTGCGCACCGGGAAATATTGACTATGTCCTGCTGACCCATGCTCACATTGACCATTCCGGTCTTTTACCGCTGCTCTATGCCGGAGGATTTTCCGGCGAGATCCATGCAACTGCTGCTACAGTTTCTCTCTGCGAGATCATGCTCCGGGACAGTGCGCATATCCAGGAATTTGAGGCAGAGTGGCGTAACCGCAAGGCGATGCGCAAGGGCGATGATCCATATGTGCCGCTGTATACCATGAAAGAGGCACTGGGTGCACTGGAATTATTCGTTCCTCATCCGTATGATGAACGATTCACGCTGTTTCCGGGCATGGAGGTTCGCTTTGTGGATGCAGGGCATCTCCTGGGTTCCTCCAGCATTGAACTATGGCTCACAGAAAACGGTGTGACCAAAAAGCTGGTCTTTTCCGGGGATATCGGCAATCTCAATCAACCGCTGATCCGTGACCCCCAGGTTCCCCAGGAAGCGGACTATGTGATCATGGAATCCACCTACGGTAACCGGCTTCACGAAAAACCAAAGGGATATCTTCCCGGGTTAGTACAGGTGCTGCGGGATACCTTTTCCAGAGGCGGCAGCGTCATTATTCCATCCTTTGCCGTAGGCCGTACCCAGGAAATGCTCTACTATTTCAAGCAGATCAAGGACGAAAATCTGCTGCCGGAATTCGGAGATTTCCCCATTTATATGGATAGTCCTCTGGCAATCGAGGCAACAGAAATCTTCATGCGCAACAAGGAAAGCTGCTTTGACGAAGAAGCCCTTGCTTATGTACAGCGTGGAGAAAACCCCATTGGCGTCTCCGGGCTGATCCCGGCAGTGACGAGTGATGCTTCCAAGGCAATCAATGCCGATAAACGTCCCAAAGTCATTCTCTCTGCCAGTGGTATGTGCGAAGCCGGACGCATCAAGCATCATCTCAAGCATAATCTCTGGAAGCCGGAGAATACAATTTTATTCGTAGGTTATCAGGCGGAAGGCTCTTTGGGCAGACGCATTGTGGATGGTGCAAAAACTGTAACATTATTCGGCGAAACGGTGCAGGTAAGTGCAAAAATCGTTCAGCTTCAGGGCATGAGCGGTCATGCAGACCAGAAGGGACTGCTTTCCTGGGTCAATGCCATTCATGGTGTACAAAAGGTATTCGTCATCCACGGCGCAGCTGAACCTGCAGATACACTCCGGGATAAGCTATGGCTGGATCATGGGCTGGATGCCTATGCACCTTACAGCGGTGCGGAATTTGATATTGCAACGGGCAAGATTACTTTCGATGCGCAGCCTGTTCCAATTGCACAAAAGCCACGTCGCAGTGCAATGACTTACGACCGGCTGGCACAGACGCTGGATCGTCTGACGGCACTGGTACAGAACAGCCGTGGACTTTCCAATAAGGAACTGGCAAAAATGGCAGATCAGTTAGGCGAACTTTGCTCGAAATGGGAACGGAGGTAATCACCTATGTTTGAAGAAAATGCAGTCCTGCATGCACTTTGCACCCGGCGAAGTGTTCGCAGCTATGACAGCACAAAGCCTGTGGAACGTGAAAAACTGGAAGCAATTCTCACCGCAGGACAGTATGCACCTACCGGACGGAATCGCATGTCAACAAAATTTGTGGTCGTACAGGAACCGGAACTGCTGCACAAGCTTTCCAAAATGAACGCAGCAATTCTTGGAACAGACAATGATCCCTTTTATGGAGCGCCAGCAGCTGTGGTTGTACTGGCGGATTCCACTGCCTCTACATGGGTTGAGGACGGCAGTCTTGCCATTGGTGCCATGATGAATGCGGCATATGCCCTGGGACTAGGCAGCTGCTGGATTCACCGGGCACGGCAGATCTTCGACAGCGAAGAGGGAAAGGCACTTCTGCAGCAGTGGAATATCCCGGAGGAATACCGGGGTGTAGGATTCTGCATCCTGGGATATGGAGACGGTACACTGCCGGAGCCTGCCCCAAGAAAAAATGACCAGATCTATTGGAAGTGATCGGGCAGAAAGAATCTATCATTCACCCTGCCAGGCGCAAATAAAATAATTTTCAGGGAATTACCGATGAAATCTGCTGCGTGAATTGCACAGTCAGATCATGCCAAGCTGAAAGGCAGCATTTCATCCGGTGGTTCCCTTAAATTATATCTCTTTCTGTACTCTCATATCGTTCAAGGCGAACACATATTTTCCAGACTTGAAAATTGAACGGTGGCATCATCTTTGACATCCAACAGAAAAAGAATG
>JBJFHO010000045.1:0-3847 GCA_051893675.1 Ruminococcus sp.
GGATCAAGATACCGGACGGGTCTGTCACACCGTTCGGTATCTTTTCTCTCTACGGAGCTGGTCGTAAAATTCCGCATCCCCCTAACAAGCGGTGCGGTGGATACCGGCCCCCATCTGCCCTTCTCCAAACGATTGATTGGAAAATTAGTTTCCATTATAACTTTTATATTGACATTTAACTTTAATACAGTTATTATACAATTATAAAGTTATAAGGAGAATTCAGGATGGACTACATTGGTGCAACCCTCGGTTTGACGGCCACATATATGCCATGGACCTATATAAACGATATGCCCTATTTCATTACGGAACGGTATGATATTCAAAAGGTATCAATCGGCCCTGCTCAAGCATTGATGCTGAAGCTGAAAACAGACTTGCCGCCGGTTAACACCCTCCAAAAGCACATTGCCCGAATTCAGAAGGGAGAACGCCTTCCGGTACTGATTGAACTGGAGACAATCAGTAAGTACCGCAGAGATGCGCTCATTAAGGCGAGGATTCCCTTTGTAGTTCCGGGAAAGCAATTGTATCTACCATTCTTGGGTGCGGTACTCAATGAACGGTGTGACCCCGAAGTGGAAAGCGCTGAAAAACTACTGCCCTCTGCCCAAGTGCTGTTTTTCTATTATCTCTACAGCAATCAGGACAGAATCTACATGAATCAGGCAGTCAAAGAGCTTCCGTATTCCGCCATGAGCATATCCAGAGCCTCCAGACAGCTGATACAAACCGGCTTGTTTGAAGAGCGCAAAGAAGGTGTCCAGAAGCTGCTGATAGCACGATACAACCGAGAAGAGATGTTCAGCCGGATGCGCCCGGGGCTGATAGATCCGGTTAAGCGGCGGATCTATGTTGCCTTGGGCACGGTTCCTGAACAGTGCCGTGTTGCCGGTTTTAGTGCTATGGCTCATTACAGTATGCTGAACGAACCAGCGCTTCACTGCTATGCAGCGGACGTAAGCGCAAAACTGGACGGTGCGACTACACTAGCCGATACGGAACAGCAGGCCCAGGTAGAAATATGGAAGTATGACCCTGCCATCCTCAGCAAAGATAATTGGGTTGATCCACTGTCCTTGGTTATGTCCCTGCGGGATAACCCAGACGAGCGGACGGAGGAAGCAATAGAAGCACTACTGACGAAATTCTGGGAGAAATAAACTATGGTCACAGGAATTGACAAATTTAGAGAATGGTTTCGTGGCTACGAAGAGCAATATGCGATCATTGGAGGTACCGCCTGCGATTTGCTGATGAGCGAAGACGGCTTGGACTTCCGGGCCACCAAAGATATTGACCTGGTACTGATCGTCGAGGCCATGACCCCTGCTTTCGGAATGCATTTTTGGCAGTTTATCAAGGATGCAGGATATGAGCACCGGAACAAAAGCACCGGACTACCGCAATTCTATCGTTTCTCGCACCCGTCCGTCGGCGGGTATCCCTTTATGATTGAGCTGTTCAGCCGTCGCACAGATGCCATTCGCCTTCCGGATGATGCAACGCTGACGCCACTTCCCATAGACGAAGATATTTCAAGCCTTTCCGCAATTTTGCTGGATGATGATTATTACCAACTCATCCTCAGCGGAATGATCGTAGTGGAGGGCGTTAATGTATTGGATGCAGCATACCTGATTCCCTTCAAGGCAAAGGCATGGCTGGATCTGACGCAGAAGAAAGCGGCTGGTCTGGCCGTGGACAGTAAAAATATCCGAAAGCATAAGAACGATGTATTCCGGTTGTCGGCGTTGCTCACACAACAGTCCCATGTAGTCGTAACTGAAAGTGTTCTTGCCGATCTTCGGGCATTTCTTTCTGCCATGCAGGAAGAATCAATAGACTTGAAGCAACTCGGAATAACAAGAGACAAAGCGACTGTGATCGCTGATATTATGAGAATCTATAACCATTAACGAAAGGGTGCTGCCGAGGCAGTACCCTTCTTTTACAAATGAGGAGTAATTGAACATGAGAAAAGGCGTATTGATTCCCCAGCGCGAAATGGATAGACTGGATATTCGCTTCTCCCCAACGGAATACTATGGCGGCCTGCACTGCGGGGAAACCTTGGAAGTCCAGATTCACGGAAAATGGATTCCCACGCGAATTGAAATGGGAAGAAACTGGTATCTTGTGGGAGTCCAGACAGACGACCTGATTGGTCTGATTGTAAGAATTTAATACAACATCATCAGAGCCAGCGGGAGATATCCTGCTGGCTATTTTTATTCGAGGAGGAAGCCATATGAAGTGCCTGCGCAAGTACCAGTGGGTGAAGCTGCCCAGAGACTACCCGGATATGGGTAAGGGCTTACTGGGCTACTGGGCCAAGCTGGCGTCCCGTGCAGCTTTCCGCAAGGGAAATGCCAGATACTGCGGCTATATCAACGCCGTAGAACCCGGAACGTGGGCCGGAGGTGTCGTTGGGCTCAAGAGCATTCTGGGCGTCAGGAGCCGCACTCAGGCCCTTCAGGTGCTACAGGAACTGGCTGATCTTGGTTTCCTTCGTTTTTCGCTGGATAGCAGCACAAAGAAACTGACATACGAGATTACCGACTGGGTCATCAAGTGCTCCGGCGCGGAGTGTGACTCGGGTGCAGTGTATGCCACCGAAGGACACGGCTTTCTCTGCCTTCCCCGGAATATTACAGAACGTCTGGTCACTGCGGGGAAGACCTTTGCGGAAGCGGACGCATGGCTGGATTTATGGTGCCATACCCTCTTTGAGGATTACGGAAACGCCTTTTCGTTTCTGGCGCCCGCCGTTCAGTACGGCAAGTATGGCGCAATCTTAACATTGGAAACCCTGGGACAGCGATGGGGATGGGAAAAGACTAAGGTGTGGAGATTTTTTAAGAAGCATGGGGATGTTTTCACTCTGCACCGTCTTCCCGGTTCCTATGGCTGTCTCATTTTCAATACACGATACCCAACCGGCAGCGAGAATATGGTGCCGGAAACCGGGGAAATTATGCGTATTTTGGCGGATATACTGATTCGTGCCAAGAATACGCATAAAGCGGACAGCGCAAATGACCGGCTGAATCGTGCCGTCGCATGGCACCGCCGAAACGTGATTCTGCGCTGGCAGGGGCAGTCTGCCCAATCCAACCCCGAAAACCGCGTTGCACTTTCCGCCCCTATAACGCGCGCGTATCTTTCTCATGGTTGGAACTGTAAGCATTGTAGGAACTGTATTTATGCCTGCCCGGCTGTGTTATTGGACACGCCGGACACTTTTGACTCCGGGCAGGAGATCAGAGGCCCCTGCCGGAGGATAGATAAACTGAATTGTGATAACAGGAGGTTCGTTTATGAAACGGAAGAAGATATCCATGTACGATACACAGGAGACGCAGATACTGGAGAAGTCCACTGCATTTGTCCAGTTTCTGACCCGCAAAGGGGTACTGGAAGACCAGAATATCGATGACGAGAAGGTGCGCAAAGCAAAGAAATCCACCGTGCAGAAGGCGTATCACAATACGGAGGTTCTTCTGGAGCAGTATCGCACGATCATCTGGGTGCTGGACTGCGTTCCCGGGGATCTGGCGACGGAGCTGCGCGTCCCCACTCAGAATATCGATGCGCTGGTAGCTAGAATTGACTTTGAGATGGCCATGGAAAACAAGAAACTGGAAAGCCGGTTGAACGTGACCATGAAGACCCGGGTTCTGCTGGATCGGCTGTATGACGCTCTGGGTGTCCTGCGAAAGATGCCGGGAAACGGAGAGCAGCTCTACAACCTCATCTATGCCACCTATCTCGATCCTGTACAAAGAAAGCACGCAGACCTGATCGATATGCTCCATGTCAGCTCCAGAACCTACTATCGGCT
>JBJFHO010000046.1:0-17458 GCA_051893675.1 Ruminococcus sp.
TGGTGTATTGCAAGGAGGACGGGCTAAGTCAGGGCGGAAAGATGCCGAAAAGACGACTGTTGGAAGATTTTAAACAGGCTCTTAAACAGATGCAAAGCGAATCTGCTGAACCGCCGGTGAATCCTCATGGGCATAACCACGCTCCACCAATTCCTGCTGGAGCTTTTTTCTTGCCCGGCTCATGCGCATTTTCACAGCGGACTCCGTCATATTCAATGCATCTGCCACCTGTTTCACACTCTCATAGCAATAATAGTACCGCACCAGAATCTCCCGGTCTTTTGCCGGAAGGGTATCCAGCACATCCTGCAATATCTCCGCCAGAAGCTTTTTGTCAATGGCTTCCTCCACGTTTTCCGGCGCACAGATTTCCGCCAGATTCTCCAGATCAACGGTTTCATGATAACTGCGGATACGGTTTTTCGCACGGTTCCGGGCAATGGCTGCCAGATAGCCGGAAAGCTTTCCGACTTTCAGCTGTTCGGTATGTTCCCACACGGCAACAAATACATCTGCCGTCAGTTCCTCCACATCCGATTCCGGCAGATATTGCCCGATGATATTGCGGACAATGGTTCCCACATAGGGACTATATGCCTGTATCAGTTCTTCCAGTGCCTCTGGCTGGTGCTGCCTGAGACGATGTATGAGATTGCGTTCTCCCATAATGGCTCCCTCCTTTCGTCTGTTTCACGGCCGTTCACCTATAATAACACAGGCACAATGGAGTTGGTCACATGGGAAAAGGGTAAGAGACAATGAAAAAACAGCACACCGCACGCCTGACAGAACAACGGTTACGCATATCTGCTCAGGACAGCGGTATGCCGTCATGGATTATTCTTTTGTATCCGGATCATCAGACGTATCCTGGGGCTTTTCCGTTTCTTCCGCATCAGCATGTCCAAAGGAATGGGTCATGCTGTGGGACAGGGTCTGGTCATAGGAGACAACCTCCGGCGCTGCTTCCTCCTCGTCCTCGTCAATGATGCTGCGATAGCCGTCGTCGAATTCCTCGTCCTCCTCCGGTGCAGCTGCATTCCGCTGGGAAAGGGGCGTTTTCTGGATCTCCTTTGCCTCACGCAGCGCCAGCTTTTCCTCGGCAGTCATCATGCTGTGACGCACGATACGCACTGCCACAAAGATCACTACCAGCACTGCCGCCGCAAGCACTACCCAGAATACAAGCCCTGCCCAGTTGAAGTTCACAGACTTGAAGTTCAGCTTTACCTCGCAGTTTTTCACATAGTCCGTTGCAGCACCAGTATAGCCCATGAGCAGAAATCCATCCAGTGCCTTTACCTGAATGGCATCGCCGGATTCCGATTCCACGGAGACGATATCCTCACTGGTATCATCATCCTCCGGTGAGATACAGCCGAAAGCGTATGCACCAATGCTGGAAACACGCTTGGGCAGCTGCACTTCCATGAGATTATCGCAGCAGAAGAAAGCGTAATCCCCGATCTCCAGATCATCCCCCTCGCCGCCGTCCTCATCGTCTGCGCCAGCAAAGGTTACAGAAGTCAGCCCGGTGCAGTCTGCAAAGGCAGTAGTGCCGATAGTCGTGACGCTTTCCGGAATGGTCAGGGATGTCAGACCGCTGCAGAAGTCGAATGCCATTTCACCGATGTACTGCAAGTTCTCGTTCAGCGTGATCTGCTGCAGATTGGATGCAGTGAAAAATGAACCGGCATAGATCACCAGAACACCGTCCGGCACAGTGAATGTCGTATCAGTACGCCCTGCGGGATACAGATACAGAATACTCTTTTCGGCATTATACAGGACATTGTCCTCCACAACATAAGAAGGGTTGCCTTCCTCCACAGTGATCTCCTGCAAGCCGGGACATGCCAGGAAAGACATGGCACCAATATCCTCCAGCGTCTTTGGAATATGGAATTCCGTCAGAGAGAGGCAGGCATAAAAGGTATAGCTGCCCAGCTCCGTCAGCTTTTCAGGGATAGTAATGGATTCCAGAGCCGTACAGTAATAGAACACCTGGTCACCAATGGTCTCCACCGTCTCCGGCAGTTCCAGCGTGGTCAGGGACGAACAATAGCCGAATGCCATATCGCCGATGGAAGTGACAGCGTCACCCAGCGTCACCTCCGTCAGACCGGTGCATCCGAAAAATGTACCGCTTGCAATTTCTGTTACCGTATCGGGAATGGTGAGGGATGTCAGACTGGTACAGCCGTAAAAGGCACCTGTTCCGATCTCTGTCACCGTGACGGGGATCGTCACCGCCTGGAGGGATTCGCAGTTTGCAAATGCCTCTTCGCCGATGGAAACCACGTGATACCCGTCGATTTCCGGCATAATGCTGATATGTGTCGCCGATGCGGTACATGAGGTAACAGATACCTCTGTATTGCTCAGAATCGTATAGGTCAGGGTGCCGTCATCAAAGGTACCGGAGCTGGACTCCGTCTCCTCCGCCAGAACCGAGCCCATCGGTGCCAGCATACATGCCGAGAACACAGCGGCAGCTGCTGCCGCCATCCACCGTCCCAGCCGGGTGAAATGATCACGATGCTTCATGTTTTTCTATTCCTTTCCGTGATGGATGCAATCCATTGCTTACCGTTTCTTTGCTTTCTTTTTTCCCTTGGGATGCTCTGCCGCATGGCGGCTCGTGGGACGGATGCGGTTCCGGTGCCGGTGTACCAGTACCAATACCACAATGAGAATCACCGCCCCAAGAACAACTGCCCCTGCAATGATCCAGCCTATATAAGAGCCGTTTTTCCAGCTGCGCAGATATGCGGCAACGGCACTGCTGCCCTGATTGTGTACGTTCAGCATGTCAATGCGTTGGTATTCACTGCTGTCCGATGCCGTAGAGGGTGTGTAATAGCCCACTGCCTGGTCGCCGATTTCTGTAATACTCGACGGCAGCGTCAGATCCAGTAGTGCAACGCAATTATAAAAGCACTGATCGCCCAGGGTTGTAACACCCTCCGGAATATTGATCTCCTCCAGGGCAGCGCAGGAATAAAAGCAATGATCTCCCAGAATCTCTATGGTAGAAGGCAATGTGACCTGCTCCATTGCCATGCAGTAGGCAAAGGCAGCACCTTGCAGTTCCGTCACCCCTTCAGGTACTGTCACTTCCTTCAGGCTGGTGCAGTAATAAAAGCAATCCTCGCCGATTTCCGTGACATTGCCCAGGTCGATCTGCTCCAGTGTGGTGGCACCGATAAAGCTCCAGTCTGCCAGCGTCCTGCATTCCTCCGGTACAGCATACGCTGTCTCCGTCCGTGCCTGGGGATAGCGAATCAGCGTAGTACCATCCGCAGTAAACAATACCCCATCCTGTGCCATATAGGACGGATTTTCCTCTGCCACAGTAATTTCCGCCAGCGCCTGGCAGCCGTCAAAGACATACACACCCAGTTCTGTGCAGGTAGACGGCAGTGCCGCCGCAGTCAGTGCCTGACAGTTCTGAAAGGCATAGTCACCGATCTTTTCCAGTCCCTCAGGCAGAGTGATCTCCGTCAGCGCAGTGCAGCTATAAAAGGTCTCATTCCCGATCTCCTGCACTGTATCCGGCAGTTCCAGATACGGCAGATAGCTGCAATTATAGAAGAGCGCATCCGGAAGCACCGTCAGCGTGGACGGCAGCTGCACCTCGCTGAGCATGGAACAGGATTCAAAGGCACCCTCTCCGATCTCCGTCAGCCCTTCCGGTAAAGTCACCGTACAGAGCATGGAACAGGAAGAAAAGGCACTCTCCCCGATCTTTGTCACACCTGTCGGCACTTCCATAGATGTCAGAAAGCCGCAGCTCATAAATGCCGCATCGCCGATTTCCGTCACGGGCTTTCCGTCAATTTCTGTGGGAATCTGTGCGGCTGTGGCTGCTGTATCACAGGATGTAATGGTAATGCCGCCGCTGTCGTTTTCCCGATAGGTAAACACATCATATGTGGCATCGCCGGAAGTATCCACAGCAATACCGCTTTCTTCCGCTTCGGTACTCTCTCCGTCCAGTGCCGCACCCGGCAGCGCCAATGTCACGCAGCACACGGCGGCTGTCAGAAAGCTGCACCAGAGCCTGCCTGTTCTCTTCATTCTGTTTCCTCATCTGCTGCCGGCTGTTCTTCCGATTCCGGCTTTTCGTCAGCCTGTGCAGGAGCAGCTTCCGGCGCCGGAGACGCTTCCGGTTCCTGGGATACTGCCGCAGCCTCTTTCTTCGCTTTCGCCTTTTTGTCCGATTTTTTCGCAGGTTTTTCGGATTTTTTCCCCTTGCCGCCGAAGATCAGCAGCAGACCGCCGATCAGCAGTACAAGTGCACCTACGCCCAGCAGAATCCATTTGCCGTACTGCTGCCACGGGCTGGTCTCCTTGGATTCCACCTGCACAGCAGTATCCTCGCTCTCCACCTCTTCCGACATCACACTGCGGAATGTAAAGCTGTTGGAATAGTTGTTCTCCGAATCCGAATCGGTACAGTAGGTCTGCGCCTGAGAGCCGACTGTGCCGTAGACAACAAAGCCGTCCACTGGTGTTTCCATATCCTCCTCATAGCCAAAGGCGCAGAAGCCGATGGCAGAAACACTGGAGGGAATGGTAACTTCCTTCATAGCAGTACCGGCAAATGCCGCCATCTGTACCTCCGACAGACCATCCGGCAGCTCCACCTTTTCCAGATTGGAGCATCCGGCAAATGCCGCTGCTTCGATGAGTTCCAGGGATGCCGGAAGTGTCACTTCGGTCAGTCTGGTGCAGTAGGCAAAGGCATACTGTCCCATCTCCGTCACGGAATCCGGCAGTTCCAGAGAATCCAGCGATGCCCAGGCAAACGCCCAGTCGTCCACATACAGCAGACTATCCGGGAATGTTACAGATGTCAGGCTGGTCTGTGCAAATGCCGATGACCAGATCTCCACAACACCGTCCGGAACCGTATAAGATGTTTCCGCAGCAGCCGGCGGATAGAGGATCAAGTCTCTGCCGTCTGCGGAAAAGAGCACGCCGTCTGCAACCGCAAAGGCATCGTTGCCATCCTCTACAGCAATGGTCTCCAGAGAGGAACAACCGAAAAAGCAGGAATCCTGCACAGTCTCCAGAGTCTCCGGCAGAGTGACAGATACAATGCTTGTAATTTGTGCAAAGCAGCCGCCGCCCAGATCGGTGACGGTATAGCTATCCAACTGGGTGGGAATGGTGACCTCGGTATCACTGCCAACATAACGGGAGATCGAAGCGTTCCCATCTTCTGTCAGGGTGTATTCAAAATCACCGCTGGTATATGTAACTTCCTCACTGCTGTCCTCATCCAGACTGTCTGCGTCGATGACACTGCTTTCCTCCGCAGAAGCCGGCATGGCAAATGTCAGCGTCAATGTCGTAGCCGCTGCCAGAAACAGCGCAAATTTCTTGTGTTTCATCAATGTTCTCGTTCCTCTTCTTTCTGCACAGAGTTCAGGCAATTGCATTGCCTTTCATTGTGCTTCCTTTATTCCACGGTAACCGACTTTGCCAGATTCCGTGGTTTATCCACATCGTTGCCCTTGAGCACCGATGTATAATAAGCGATCAATTGCAGGGGCACGACTGCGATCATGGGCATCAGCAGATCGTTGCATTCCGGCAGACCGAATTTCAGATCTACCGCATCCGGATCTACAGAATCACTTTCCCGGCAGACCAGGATCACCTTTGCACCCCGTGCCTTTACTTCTTTAATATTGCTGATGGTCTTTTCCATAAGCGACTTCTGGGTTGCCACAGCAATGACCGGCATATTTTCTGTAATCAGTGAAATTGTACCGTGCTTCAGTTCCCCTGCCGCATAGGATTCCGAATGGATATAGGAGATCTCTTTCAGCTTCAGAGAGCCTTCCATACTGAGGGCATAGTCCAGTCCCCGCCCGATATACAGCAGACTGTCTGCGTTGATCAGGGAAGACGCAATATACTGTGCCTGTTCCTTATGCGCCAGAAGTCCGGTGATACGATCCGGCGTCTCCTGCAGCAGTTCCACCAGACAGCGGCACTCTGTCTCGTCGATCTTTCCCACCGCCAGCGCCAGTTCAAAGGCAAAGAGATACATCACAGCGATCTGAACCATATACGCCTTTGTGGATGCCACAGCGATCTCGGGACCGGCGTGGGTATAGATGAGCATATCTGCTTCCCGGGCAATGGAACTGCCCATGGCGTTGACAATGGCAAGGGTCTTTGCCCCCAGGGATCTCGCCAGCCGCATTGCCGCCAGACTATCCGCGGTCTCACCGGACTGGGAAATAATGATCACCAGATCACCCTCTCCTACCAGCGGATCACGATAGCGGAATTCCGATGCAATATCCACTGTCACCGGCACACGTGCCAGCTTTTCAATGACATACTTGCCCACCGTTCCGGCGTGCATTGCCGTACCGCAGGCAACGACATGGATATGATGGAATTCCCGGAGGGTTTCCAGCGTAATACCGCACTCCTCCAGATTGGGCAGTCCGTCCCGGATCCGGGGCTGGATGGTATTGCGGATGGCAGCAGGCTGCTCGTGGATCTCCTTGAGCATAAAATGGGCATAGCCGCCCTTTCCGATTGCCTCCACATCCCAGTCAGCAGTTTTCAGTTCCTTTTCCACCGGCTGACCGAATGCATCATATATATGTACGCCGTCTCTGCCCAGTACAGCGATCTCCTGGTGCTCCAGCAGGTAATAATCCCGGGTGTATTCCAGAATCGCCGGCACATCTGAGGCAATAAAGCTTTCCGATTCGCCGACGCCTACAATCAGAGGGCTTTCGCACCGGACGGCATAGACCTGTTCCGGATGGTCGGCAAAAATAATCCCCAGAGCATAGGAGCCTTCCAGATCACGGACAGTTTCAGAAATGGTCTGGATAGGGCTGCCGTGATAGCGGTAATCCAGCAGCTTTGCCACCACTTCGGTATCCGTATCGCTGTCAAATGCCACGCCTTTGGACATGAGGTGATCTTTCAGTTCCTTGTAATTTTCAATAATACCGTTATGGACAATGGTCACTCTGGCGCCGCTGTGGGGGTGAGAATTCACATCAGACGGTTCCCCGTGAGTTGCCCAACGGGTGTGACCGATGCCCACCTGACCGCAGGGTCTGCCCTCCTGTTCCATCCGTTTCTCCAGATCTTTCAGGCGACCCTTGGATTTTGCCACAGTGATCGTATTGTTCTGGAAAACGGCAATGCCGGCGGAGTCATAGCCCCGGTATTCCAGCTTGGAGAGGCCGTTCATGAGAACATCGGTACAGTCCCGTTTTCCCACATATCCAACAATTCCACACATAGTCATGCCTCACTTTCGTTTTCAGCCAGCGGAACACATCAAAAAGATATTATAAAGATACTAATGGATACACATACCGTCACATACTATAGATTATAACATAGCAGCAACAAAAATGCAACTGATTTTTTGGTGAAAATTACGTGATTGCAGTGTGCACAGAACAATTCCATCACCGCAGGCGGCAATGAAGCTTTTTGGTCCAGCAATTATTCAAGGCGAGTCTGCCGATGCCATTTCCATTGGACATCGGCTGGAGCGTTTGCAACAAAGCTATGAACGATAATCCATAAGGACACGGCACGCCGTGTCCCTACAGAAAACGATAGCATGAAAGTGCAGCCTTTTATCTTTACAACACCAAAAAGAAATTTTAAAACGTCATGTAATCTAAAATACGGAATTAGTTGCGTTTGATAATTCTGTTTTATATAACAAAACTTTCTTTTTCAAAAACCTAGGAATAATTGCTTGACAGTTCGGAAAAGCTGTGATATAATAATTATCGTTGCAGCGCTGGTGTAGCTCAGTTGGTAGAGCAGCTGATTTGTAATCAGCAGGTCGGGGGTTCAAGTCCGTCCACCAGCTCCAATTTCTACAAAAACATACATATGTTACATGGGGGAGTTCCCGAGTGGCCAAAGGGGGCAGACTGTAAATCTGTTGCTTCTTGCTTCGATGGTTCGAATCCGTCCTCCCCCACCAAAGGACAGGCAGACTCTTCGGGAGTTTGCCTGTTCTTTTTTTCGATTTCATGTGTATGGCTTGTAGATACCAATAAAGGCAACACCGCACAAAGAGCGCCTGACGGCGCATCTGACATACAATCTTTGTGCGGTATTGCCTAAAACCATGGGAAAGAGGAAAAGAAATATGGTACGAGAGGATTTAAGAAATGTCGCTATCATTGCCCACGTTGACCACGGCAAGACAACCCTGGTAGACGAAATGCTCAAGCAGGGCGGCGTATTCCGTGAGAATCAGGCAGTGGCAGAGCGTGTCATGGACTCCAACGACCTGGAGCGTGAGCGTGGCATTACCATTCTGGCAAAAAACACATCGGTACGCTATGGCGACACCAAGATCAACATCATTGATACCCCGGGACATGCTGACTTCGGCGGCGAGGTAGAGCGTGTGCTGAGCATGGTAGACGGTGCCCTGCTGCTGGTAGACGCCGCAGAGGGTCCGATGCCCCAGACACGGTTCGTGCTGTCCAAGGCATTGGAAATGAATCTGAAGATCATTGTTGTTGTCAACAAGATCGACCGTCCGGATGCCCGGCTGAACGAGATCGCAGACGAGGTACTGGAACTGCTCATGGATCTGGATGCCAGTGAGGAACAGCTGGAAAATACACCGTTCCTGTACTGCTCCGGCCGTGCCGGTACGGCAAGCTTTTATCCGTATGAGGACGGCAAGGATCTGAAGCCCCTGTTTGACACCATTATGTCCTATGTTGACCCGCCGAAGGGTGAACCGGACGAGCCGCTGCAAATGCTCATCTCCTCCATTGATTATAATGAGTACGTGGGCAGAATCGGCATCGGCCGCATTGCACGTGGCACCATCCAGGTGGGACAGCAGGTACTCCTGGGCAACTACCACGATCCCGAAAACACACGCCGCAATAAGATCGTATCCCTATTGCAAATTCAGGGCTTACAGCGTGTACCGGCAGAAACTGCCACTGTCGGCGATATCGTCTGGATCAGCGGTATCGAAAACATCTCCATCGGCGATACGGTCTGTGCACCGGATGCCTTTGAGCCCCTGCCTTTCACCAAAATCAGCGAGCCGACTGTGGAAATGACGTTCAGCGTCAACGACAGCCCCTTTGCCGGACAGGAGGGCAAATTTGTCACATCCCGTCAGCTCCGTGACCGCCTCATGCGGGAACTGCTCCGTGACGTCTCCCTCCGTGTCACCGAAACCGACAGCACCGACGCTTTCCGTGTGGCTGGCCGTGGTGAAATGCACCTGTCCATCCTCATTGAAAATATGCGCCGTGAGGGCTATGAGTTGGGCGTATCCACACCTCGTGTGCTGTATCACGAAGTGGACGGCAAGCGCTATGAGCCTATTGAAGAGCTGTCCATTGACGTACCGGAGGACTGCGTCGGCTCTGTTATGGAAAAGCTGGGTGCCCGGAAAGCGGAATTGCAGGATATGCATCCCCAGGGCAGCCGCACTCGTCTGACCTTCCTGATTCCGTCCCGTGGTCTGTTCGGCTATAAGAGCGAATTTCTTACCGACACCAAGGGCGAGGGCATCATGAGCAGCGTATTCTATGAATATGCACCCTATAAGGGGGATATTCCCCGCCGCAGCACCGGCTCCCTGATCTCCTTCGAGACCGGCGAGGCAGTCACCTATGGTCTGTTCAATGCACAGGAGCGTGGTTCCCTGTTCATCGGCGCCGGCGTACCTGTATATGAGGGTATGGTCGTGGGTGCGTCTCCGAAGGCGGAAGATCTGGTGGTCAACGTCTGCAAGCGCAAGCATCTGACCAATACCCGTGCCAGCGGCAGTGACGATGCCCTACGTCTGGTACCGCCCCGGAATCTCAGTCTGGAGGACTGCCTGGAATTCCTGGCAGATGACGAGCTTCTGGAAGTAACACCGAAATCCCTGCGCATCCGCAAGCAGATTCTCAGCAATCAGCAGCGTGCAAAAATGCGTGGAAAAATCAAATAAGCGGCTGCCATGCCGCTCCTGCCCGATTGCAGCAGTACGATTCTATTGCTGTATACCAGAGAGGAACGAATACTATGAGACAATTTCTGAAAAAGACACTTTGGGCTGCTCTTCTGACCGCAGCCTTCGCCCTGACCGCAACCGGCTGCGGCGAACAGGATGGCAACAACACCGGAGCTTCTCCCAGCTCCGCAACACAGGCTCAGGAAGAAAGCAGCAGCATTGCTACAGAAGCAGAAAATGCTGCGCAGACCAGTGTTTTCAGCTATCAGATGAACGAGGATGGCACCATTTCCATCACCGGCTATTCCGGATCGGATACCGCACTGAACGTGCCGGCGACCATTGACGGCTATGTGGTCTCTGCCATCGACAACCACGCCTTTGAGGCAAACTGGGATATCACCAGTGTAACACTGCCCAATGGGCTGACCGCCATCGGCGAAGGCGCATTTATGGACTGCGGTTCGCTGACTACCGTTACCATTCCGGAGACTGTCTCCCGGATCGACCGTGCTGCATTTGCAGGCTGCTCCATGCTGACTGCCATTTCCCTGCCGGAAACCGTTTCCGTTGTCATGGAAGAAGCCTTCACTGGCTGCGGCAGTCTCACCGACCTGACCGTTGCAAACAGTGCACTGGAATATGACAGCTGGGGAATTATTGAGGGTGCAGAACCGCTGAACGTCACTATCACCTGCCCGTCCGGCTCCGCTATTGAAAGCTGGGCAGCAGCAAACGGCATCGCGACACAGGCTCTGTCCTGATGCAGAAAGGATCACCGCTTATGAAATCCATCTGGAACGCTTCCCTGACACT
This sequence comes from Ruminococcus sp., assembly GCA_051893675.1. Taxonomy (GTDB): domain Bacteria; phylum Bacillota; class Clostridia; order Oscillospirales; family Ruminococcaceae; genus Ruminococcus_C. Next base: position 10,805 of record JBJFHO010000046.1, read on the forward strand.
TCTCCTCGCCGGCATGATGCTGACATCCTTTGCCGGATGCGGAAAAAATGACGACACATCCGATGCATCCGGTTCTTCCACTGAAAACAGTGCGGAGGATTCCTACACTGTCACCGAGTCCAATCCCGAGGATATGGACTACAACCTGACCTACGAAAGCGATAAAGTGCCGGAGGATCTGGCAAAGACCATCGCCATGTATTTCTATGCCATTGACACCCAGAATTACAGCCTGTATCTGGAACAGATCGACCCCCTGTATCAGGAATCTATGGAATCCTTCCTTCAGGAACAATACGGCTATGGCATGGAGACAGGGTTGGAACAATATCACCAGACCCTGGTGGACTATGCCGGCACGGATGATTTCACCATCACTGGCATGGAATTTGCCCAGGCGGATGAGGTGCTGGCTGAGAATTTCGAAGAGGACACCGATTTTGTCGCGGAATATCTGAATGCATACAGTCAGGCGTTCGGTGAGGATTTCACTACACAGCTTCAGGAAGAAGCTACTGCCATTTATGATATTGCAGTGACTATGACCGGCAAGGACGGGGACGGAAATGATATCACCATCTTGTCGGATCTGGAGCTGCTGGTAGTGGAACGGGACGATGGATATCGTATTCTGGGATAAGTGACAGAACGATCATGAAATGATGGGCGGACTTGTGTTCGCCCGCAATTTTTATATGGGTGAAACTGTGTAAAAATAACGCAATGTAGTACGTTATTGCAATTGAAGCTTTACTTTTTGTTCAAACACATTGTAGGGGCGAACTTTGTTCGCCCGCCACGTAATTTCAAGGGATTTTCGGGCGAACAAAGTTCGCCCCTACAGTTTCTTTCGCTTTATCTCCAAAAGTATTACGGTATGTCATATGTTTTTCGTGGCAAAATTCCGGCAATACCTTGACAATTCTTCGGAAAAAGCGTATAATAAAAAGTACCGTATCGAACGGCTCTATTTTGAATCATTTTTCAAGACATTCCCCATGTCTTGCAGGAGGGTACCAAGCAATGAACAGAGTATATAATTTCAGTGCAGGCCCGGCAGTGCTGCCGGAGGAAGTTCTGCGTGAAGCAGCAGAGGAAATGCTGGACTATCATGGCACTGGCATGTCCGTGATGGAAATGAGCCACCGCTCCGCTGCTTTTGATGAGATCATCAAGACCGCAGAACAGGATCTGCGTGACCTCATGGGCATCCCGGACAATTACCGTGTCCTGTTTTTACAGGGCGGTGCATCCCAGCAGTTTGCTGCGATCCCCATGAACCTGATGAAAAACGGCGTGGCAGATTATATTGTCACCGGTCAGTGGGCAAAGAAGGCATATCAGGAGGCACAGAAGTACGGCAAGGCTGTGAAGATCGCTTCCTCTGAGGACGAAACCTTCTCCTATATCCCGGACTGCTCCGACCTGCCCATTGATGAGGATGCAGACTATGTTTACATCTGCGAAAACAACACCATCTATGGCACAAAGTTCAAGACACTGCCTAACACCAAGGGCAAGCCCCTGGTAGCAGACGTTTCCTCCTGCTTCCTGAGTGAACCAGTGGATGTCTCCAAATATGGTGTCATCTGGGGCGGCGTACAGAAGAACATCGGCCCGGCTGGCGTGGTCATCATGATCATCCGGGAGGATCTCATTCCGGAAACCACTCCCATTGAAAATACACCGACTATGCTGGCATGGAAAACCCAGGCAGACGCCAATTCCCTGTACAATACTCCGCCGTGCTATGGCATCTACATCTGCGGCAAGGTATTCAAGTGGATCAAGAAAATGGGCGGTCTGGAAGCCATGCAGAAGCACAATATCGCAAAGGCAAAGATCCTGTACGATTTCCTGGACGAAAGCAAGCTGTTCAAGGGTACCGTCCGCAAGGAAGACCGTTCCCTCATGAACGTTCCCTTTGTCACCGGTGACAAGGATCTGGATGCAAAATTCGTCAAGGAAGCAGCTGCTGCCGGCTTCGTAAACCTGAAGGGTCACCGCTCCGTAGGCGGTATGCGTGCCTCCATTTACAACGCTATGCCCATCGAAGGCGTAGAAAAGCTGGTAGAATTCATGCGTCAGTTTGAGGCGGATAACGCCTGAGGAAAGGACATCACTTATTATGTATACCATTCAGACACTCAATAAAATTTCCAAGGCTGGTACAGACCGCTTTGATGCAAACTATACGGTGACTGACACCGCAGAAAACCCGGATGCCATTCTGGTACGCAGTGCTTCGCTCCATGAGACCGAATTCGGCGATAATCTGAAAGCCATTGCACGTGCCGGCGCCGGCGTCAACAATATCCCCCTGGATCGCTGCTCTGAGGCTGGCATCTGTGTATTCAACACACCGGGCGCCAATGCCAATGCCGTGAAGGAACTGGTTTTGACCGGTCTGCTGCTGTCCTCCCGTAAGGTACCGGAGTCCATCGCATGGGCTTCTGAGCTGAAAGACGGCGAAACACCTGTGGCAAAGCAGGTGGAAAAGGGCAAGAGCCAGTTTGCCGGTCCGGAGATCAAGGGCAAGACACTGGGTATCATCGGTCTGGGTGCCATCGGCGCACTGGTGGCAAATGCCGCCGTTGCTCTGGGCATGAAGGTGGTCGGTACTGACCCGTTCCTGTCCGTCGGTGCAGCACTGCGCCTGAATCCGGCTGTGACGGTTGTCAATACACAGGACGATGTCTTTGCTGCGGCAGACTATCTGACCATCCACGTTCCCTACAATGCAGATACCAAGGGCATGATCAATGCTGAAACCATCGCAAAGATGAAGGATGGCGTTCGTGTACTCAACTATGCCCGCGGCGAGCTGGTAAACGATGACGATATGATTGCAGCACTGGAAAGCGGCAAGGTTGCGTACTATTGCACAGATTTCCCCAATGCAAAGACCTGCAATGCAAAGGGCATTATTGCAACACCTCATCTGGGCGCTTCTACCCCGGAGAGCGAGGACAACTGCGCAAGCATGGCAGCAGATGAGCTGATGGCTTATCTGGAACAGGGCGATATCTGCAACAGCGTGAACCTGCCCAACGCACAGCTCCAGACCGTTTACACCAAGGTCTGCGTCATTCATCGGAATGTTCCGGCAATGATCTCCGCTATGACAACAGTTGTGGGCGAAGCTGGTGCAAATATCGAAAACATGCTGAACACCAGCAAGAAGGACTATGCTTATACGATCCTGGACATCGACGGCGTTACCGATGCTATGGTTGACGCTCTGAATGCCATTGACGGCGTACTGCGTGTCCGTGTCATTGCCAAGTAATCCTTATTTTACGGCGTCTATTCGGGAAACCGAAACGAAATAGATTGCATTTCCAGAGTAGGAAACGGCGCGTTAAGTGTCCGGCAGACGGGGAGTTGCTGCCGGAACGAAAAGTGGAGTTCACTTGCGGTGCCGATTCCGCATCCCGCTGAATGCATCATAAGAAGTCTCTCAGAAAAACTCCTTATGTGCACGAAGCATCATTTTTATGTGCTGTCCCACCGGGACAGAAGGAGGTTTTTTCATGAGAGGCTTTTTGTCTATTTTCACCGAATCCGCAAAGGAATTTACCAAGGTGCGCAGTCTGGTGGTTACTGCAATGTTCGTTGCCATTTCCATGGTCATCGAATCCTTTTCCATCGACATCGCATTTGCGAAACTGAACTTTGCATTTCTTGCCATTGCCGTGATCGGTATGCTGTTTGGTCCGTGCATGGGACTGGTGGCTGGATTTGCCTGTGATATCGTAGGATATCTGGTACACCCGGACGGCGGTTTCCTGCCCATGTATGTTCTGGTAGGCGGTTTACAGGGTCTGATCTACGGCATCTGCCTGTATCAGAAGGCAAACCAGCACAGCATCCTGTATACCAACAACACTACCGGAAAATCCACAGATATCACCCTGTTTCTCCGGGCAATCGCAGCACGGCTGCTGGATGTGGTGCTCATCAACCTGCTGATCAACACAAAGCTGAATCTGCACTATGGATTCATTCCCCAGGAGGCTTATGGTACTGCTATTGTGGCAAGAATCGCAAAAAATATGATCGAGCTTGTTATTGACCTGCCTTTGCTCTTCATCCTGCTGCCCATTGCCGCAAAGGCATACAGCATGATCTTCCGCAAAGGTGCGGTCTCCAGAACTACTGCAAGCTGATTCCATTGGAAGAATACCCGGTCAATAACTCCCGATCGGCAATAACAGCAACACCCGCTGTTCCCACATCGCTCTGGATGCACGTGGAACGGCGGGTGTTTTTGTGGTTTAGATTCACATAACCCCTCCACCATTGCTCCGCAATGGTTCCCCTCCCCTTTCAGGGACGGCAAATTAGGCTCCCCTGAAAGGGGAGCTGGCACGGCGCAGCCGTGACTGAGGGGTTCATTTTGATAAAATTGATTTGCAGTGAGAAATCATTGAAAAAATAACCGCTATGTGGTATAATACTTGAAAGGCTATGCGCAAATGAAAGGTTGGTGAGACTATGACAGATATGGAAGCCGCAAGGGCGATCGCCGAAAAGGCGGCGGAACTGGGCGGAACGGTATATTTTGTCGGCGGCTATGTCAGGGACAAGCTGCTCAGACTGGAAAACAAGGACATTGACATTGAAATTCATGGTATCCCTGTTCCAGCGCTGGAGGAGATCCTGGATTCCATGGGCGAATGCATCAAAATCGGGAAAAGCTTCGGCATCTACGGCTTAAAGGGGTATTCCCTTGACATCGCTCTGCCCAGAACCGAAAGACGTACCGGGGCTGGACACAGGGATTTTGCAGTGACTTCCGACCCGTTTATGGGAACTTACGAGGCGGCAAGACGCAGGGATTTTACCATCAATGCCCTGATGGAGAATGTTCTCACTGGCGAGATCACCGACCACTTCGGCGGTCAGGCGGATTTGCAGAAAGGGATACTCCGTCACATTGACGATGCCACATTTATAGAAGATCCTCTGCGAGTACTCAGGGCGGCGCAGTTTGCCGCAAGATTCCATTTCACGATTGCAGCGGAAACGGCTGCACTTTGCAGTAACATTGACCTATCTCCCCTTTCCAAGGAACGTATCATGCTGGAAATGGAAAAGGCACTGCTGAAATCGGACAAGCCCTCTGTATTCTTTGCGGAACTGCAAACTATGGGGCAATTGGGATACTGGTTCCCGGAACTGCAGGCTCTCATCGGACTTCCCCAGAATCGGGAGCATCACCGTGAGGGGGACACATGGACGCATACTATGATGGTGTTGGATGAGGCGGCGAAAAGGCGGGATATTGTACGCTATCCACTGGGATTTATGCTGTCTGCCCTGTGCCATGATTTTGGCAAGGCGGTCTGCACCACAGAGGTTGACGGCGTGATTCACTCCTACGGTCATGAAACAGAGGGGCTGCCATTGGTTCAGCAATTTCTCGACCGTATCACATCGGAAACAAAGCTGGTGCAGTATGTCCTGAATATGACAGAGCTGCACATGCAGCCGAATATTATGGCAGGTGCAAGGGCACGGCTGAAATCTACCAACAAGCTATTTGACCGGGCAGTGGAGCCATTTGACCTGATACAGCTGAGCATCTGCGATGGTCTGGGGAAAATCCCCCAGCGCAATGATACCGAGGAATTTCTCATGCAGCGTTATGAGCGGTTCGTGGAAATTATGGCGCAGCCGTATGTCATGGGAAAAGACCTGATCGAGGCAGGTCTCAAGCCCTGCCAGCAGTTTTCGGAAATCCTGGCGTATGCCCACAAGCTGCGGCTGGCAGGCTGTGACAAGGAGAATGCACTCCGGCAGAGCCTTGCCTATGCCAGAAAGGTGTTAAAAATAAGTACAGACAAAACAGTTTGAATCCAAGCAATTTTTATTCACGCTGCACCTGCATCAGTCCGGTTCTTCCAGTATCTGACGGGCTTTCGTGTACTTTTCATTCCAATGTGCGATTTTTTCCGGGGATACAGCACTGCGATCCGCTATACGGCTCTGGTCGGAATTATGCGCTATATCCGCCAGTTTTACCGCCTTTGCAACAGGATTCTGCTTTATGGCACGGACATAGGCAAAATAATCAGTGCCGCTGTCATGGGTCAGCAAGCGGATTGCTTCTGTCACCTGGAGCGGAAATTCCTGTTCCAGCTGTTCTATGGTAATTGGGGTGTCCTCTACCACATCGTGCAGCAATGCCACGCAGGTGGTGATCTCGTCTGTCATCTGCTCTGCAACATGATAAGGATGAAAGATATAGGGCACGCCGTTGCAGTCCAGCTGCCCATGATGGGCGTCATATGCCAGTTTCATCGCTTTGTTGGTCAGCTTCGTATAAATCATATTCCACACCTCTTTGCTATGGGCAATACCACTGCTGTACTGCCGGAATCGCCGAGTTCTTGTTCAAACATAGTTCCGGAGAGTGTTCTCCCCTACTACCTTGTCACATCTAAAATTTATTTCTTGAAAACGTCCCACCGGGACGTTTTCAAGGCGTTACTTGACATGATGGTCTCACAAGGCGGGGCGGTCTTGTTCGCCCCGCCTCGAAAAAGCTGTCGCTTTTTCTCACCACCCTCTCCGCGGCGCAAAAGGATGCGCCGAGGTGTTTCGCCGTCTGCGGACGGCGACCAGGGACGCTGTCCCTGGACCCTGCCA
>JBJFHO010000047.1:0-17433 GCA_051893675.1 Ruminococcus sp.
CGTTAGCACACGCTCTCTATCAAACTATTTCAATCGTTTGATAGAGAATTAGTATCAGAACCGTCTTTCGCAGTCAGTTTTCCTGTTGCGATCAGAATGAGATCAATCAGCCACCAGATACCAAATCCGCCGCCGGTGATCAGCTTCAGAATGCCAAGTCCTGTATATCCCAGATAGAAACGGTCAATGCCCAGTTCGCCTAAAAAGATTGAAAGGACAAGCGCAACTGTTTTGCTTTTCATGGTTTAAAAACTCCCTTGTGATTTATTCTGCGTATTCCAGATTCATGCATGCATAGAGATATGCAATGATATCGGTAGCATCCTCTTCGGAAACCTGTGCAGCTGTAATTGTTTCGCCGTTTTCATCGGTCAGTTCCAGCACAGAACCGTCAGAAGCCATATTCCACTGGAAGTATGTTACCATGTTGTAGGAGTCATCGTACAGATAGAGTGCCTCATAGTCCATGCTCCAGTAAGCAGTCAGTTCTTCCAGAGAACCGTCAGCAGTTACAGCAACAAATGCGATCTGATCGCCTTCCAGCGCAATTGCAATTGCCTCTTCATCGGAGAAGCCTGCCCAATAGGTGCCCTGGAGATATTCCTGTACCTGTGCAGCCAGTGCCATCTGCTCCAGTGCTGCAGCAGCATCTTCAAAGCTGTAGGCGTCTGTCTCTGCCATGATCACAGCATCATTCAGGATCATGAGATTGGTTTCCAGATCATATGTCCACGGCACAGAAGCGATTTCGGATGTCAGCTCTGCATCCTCAAAAATGTAGATGGTCGGATCGCCGGCAGTTACACCCCAGTAACCGGAAATAGAAGAGCCGTCATTTGCCTCCAGAACGATTTCTTCGTCATTGAATCCCATGGCATAGCAATTGTACTCAGCGTCCATGCCCAGCCACATTGTTCCTGCCAGTGCCTCTGCATAAGCAGCTGTTTCATCATCTGCGGCGCCGTCTTCTTCTTCGTACTCTTCCTCGTCAACGACTTCTTCCTCGTCCGCATACTCCTCTTCTTCGTCTACAACCTCTTCTGCAACAGAGGATTCTGCTGTTTCGCTTACTTCTTCATCCGAACCGCAGCCGGTAGCGACTGCTGCCAGCATTGCCAGTGCAGCTGTCAGTGCAAGTAATTTCTTCATGATTTTTGATCTCCTTTTCTCAAACAATTGGATTATTTCTCAAAAACAAACAATTGAACAAGATTGTGTGTCTTTAAAAGCGTTTCCATTGTATCAATTTTTCGAAAAATTTGCAATATATTTCTCGTAAACCGCAAATTTCATTCGTGAAAAGCAGCACGGAAATCAATTTTTAAATTATATGCTGTGAAATGAATCATTTTATGTAGGGGCGAACATTGTTCGCCCGCCAAAAATCCAGGCAAACCGCAACGGGCGACCAATGGTCGCCCCTACAATAATCCATATTTTACAAAAATTGATTTCCGTGGAAAAGCAGAAAAAAGACTCGATTTTTTATCAAAAATCTGTTATAATGTATTATGTATTCTTATACCCTCGTGATTTCAAAGAGTGTTGTACCCGTGACGTATAACAGAAGAAATGGAGATGATTCTATGAAGTTTGCAATTGTGGACGATTCTCTGGAAGATCGTGCTGCATTAAGAGCATATATACGTTCCTATCTGTCGGAACGTCATATTATTGTTGAACTGTCCGAATTCAGCAGCGCAGAAGCATTTCTCACTGCCAATCAGACGGAGCAATTCCAGGTGGTATTTCTGGATATTTATATGCAGGGGAAATCCGGCATGGATGTTGCACAGGAACTGTTCGCATCGGGAAACAGCCCGAAACTTATTTTTCTTTCCAGCAGCACAGAGTTTTTTCGGCAGAGCTATGCCGTTCATGCGGTGTACTATCTGGTAAAACCCATTGTGCCGGAGGAATTTGAACTTGCCATGCGCTTTCTGGAGATTCAGCCCGCCTATGCTGTACCGTATCTGAACTTTACGCAAAATCATGTGGAGCGCAGCATTCCCACAGAAAAAATCCTTTATATTGATGTACAGGATCACACGACCAGGATCCATACGACGGAAGAAGTCATTCCGCTTTCGGTATCATTCCGGCAGCTGACAGAGTCGCTGGAACAGGATGAACGCTTTCTGCTCTGTATCCGGGGTATTCTTGTCAATATGCAGCATATTCTGGGGATGGAGGACAACCTGTTTCGGCTGCCCCAGGGAATCCAGATTCCCATTAATATCCGCAATAAAAAACAAATCGGTGAAACATGGCGTGCTTACTTTTATGCACATATGGGAGGGTGACATATGAAACATCAAAAATATTCCATAGGCAACACCGCACAAAGAGCGCATGTCGGCTTTGCACGTCATATGCTTGCATCTTTTTCGTCATATTTCACAAAAATGCTCGTGAATACACAAAGTATTCACTGCGCTTTTTGTTTCATCTGACGAAAAATCTGACGGCGCATCTGACGCACAATCTTTGTGCGGTATTGCCCATAAAAAGATGTGCTGCATGTGCTGTGTCATGCAGGTACTTTTTCTGGCAATGCCAGTGGTTCCGGTATCAGCTGATTGCTGTTGGGGATGAATCCGCCTGGGAGGAAACGCAGGTATACATAGAGGATATGCTCTCTTATCTGGTTGCTTATAATGATGGGGATGGAGAAGCGATCCTGACCATAGCTGATCTGGATTGGAGCAATGTGGATATTCAGGCTGCCGGGATCTATGCAGTTTCAGTTACGCTGGAAGTGTGTGAAGAGGATGCTCCGTATTATGTACTGTCACCGCAGCTGCAAAACGTCTCCATTCTTGTATGCATCAGTGATCCGGAAGCATTTGAATTATTTCCTGCACGCAGCACTGAGACAGAACATGTGATCTATTTCCTGCCGGATATTCCCTCAGAGGAGACGCAGATCTATGCCTGTTTCAGTGACGGGGCATGTACCACGGAGAAACTGGCAACCTGTGACTGGGCACTTTGCGACAGCAGCATTGCCTATATGAAATCCGGCGGCTTTGTGATTTCCAGAGACGCCATAGAGGTATCCCACTACGGCTATTTTTATCTGCAATATGGCGATATGCAGTCGCAGATCGTAGAGGTCTATGAAAACGGCGAATATACCTCCGTGGTAGGAATGGGCGGAGACCGGGACGGGGGAGATGCCAATATGCTGGAAACCGCTGCGGTGACACAGCCTGCTCCTGCTATTCCTGCGGAAGAAACCACTTCTACAGAAGCGGCAAATACGCCGGAGAGTGTGCAGTCGGGGACGCAGGCAGCACAGAAGGCAAGATCTTTTGTCGCTAATGCAGGCGCTGGCTCCCTTACCAGTAATCGTGCCGCCGGAACTGAGACAACAGCTGTATCCTCGTCTCCACAGACAACAACTTCCGCTGCAAAAACAACGACTTCCATATTGCAGACTCATGCGCAGCAGATGGAATATTCCGACAGCAATACGGATATTCTCTCCGGTTATCGTGTCCGCCTCATGATGGAACAAAGCGGCGGCATTGCCAGATTTTCCAAGAATGGCATTACTGTTGCAATTCCGGAGAATGCCATTTCATTTGAGGATACAGACATGATCACGGCTTCCGTTCAGCCTGTGGAGAATCATGCTGCCTATGAGATACAAATCCTTGTCAATGATACAGAGGCTGATATCTGGAATTCGCTGACCATATGGTTTCCAGAGTCCTGCTTCCCGGAAGGGGGAACGCCTACATTGGAAATCGGCGGTTCCATGCAGCTTCTGGAATATGACAAAGACAGCAGCGCCTATCGTATCGAGACAACCCAGCTTGGAACATTTTCACTTGCTGCGGAAAATACAGAGACAAATGCGGCTTCAAATGAGTCACACTGGGTGCGCAATCTGCTGCTGACAGCTGGCGTCGGTCTTGTGGCAATTGCCGGGCTGATTTGTGCAATCTGGTATTTCCGCAGAAAGGGCAGTAAATGAAAAAGGTGTCATACCGCTTGTACGCCTGGATGCTGCTGGCGGCAGCGGCGGCATCTGTACTCTTTTGTTTTTTGTACCGATACAATAATAAGTATACCAAGCAAGCGGTGCAGGCGATCAATGGCTTGCTTGTGCTGTCGGAGGAAGAACTGGAAGAAAACCCTTGTCGCTTTCTGTGGAATGACTGGATATATTATCCGGGTGTCCTGCTGACTCCGGATGATTTTGCCCAGGGCGACCCGGACCGCTATATGACCTATGTGGACATTTCATCCTCCAATCGTCTGGAAATTGGTCAGAACGGCAGCAATACCAGTTACGGCTGCGGTACCTATGTACTGCGCTGCCCGCTGCCGGACAGCAGCGGTTGTTATGCCATAGATATGCCGGAGATTTTTTCCGCCTATGAGATGTATGTCAACGATTCCCTTGTCATGTCCATGGGAAATCCCCAGCCGGGTCAGTATCAGGATGCCACGGGAAACCGCATGGTAATATTTTCTCCGGACGAAAATGGCATGGCGACCATTCTCATTGCCGTCAGCAATCAGTCTTACATATACGGCGGCATGATCTATCCGCCGGCATTTGGTACCATGGAGGCACTGAATTATGTCAGAGGCATCCGGCTGATGCTGCGGCTCTGTATTATTTTTGTCTTCCTGCTCTCTGTTGTCGTATCTTTGTATCTGTGGATAAAGATACGTCACGTCAATGCATTCTGCTTTTTTCTGCTCTGCATTACTATGATCGGATGGATGTCCTACCCCATTGTCCACACCATGTGGATCCTTCCTGTATTTCCCATCTATCTTCTGGAATTGCTGTTCTGCTACCTGACCTTGTTCCTGATGCTCGTGCTGCACAATCAGATCTGCGGCGTGTACCGCTGTGCCACACGGATCAGCAACGGTATTGCCCTGCTGTTCTGTCTGGGCATTGCTGTATATTTCTTTTGCGCTGGCTCCTTGCCGGATCGTACAGCGGATATGATTTCCGTGATACTTGTTGGCTATAAATTTGCCATTGCTGGCTATCTGCTTGTTACGTCCTGTATGGCAGTGCACAGGAATCTACAGGCGAAGCAGCTGTTGTATGTCTCTGTCTTTTTTGCGTGTGCGTGTATCTGGGATCGCATTCTTCCCAATTATGACCCGATCTATGGCGGATGGTTTCAGGAATGGGTCTGTTGTTTCCTGGTTCTTGCGGTGGGGAGTATGCTGTGGAAATCGCTGACGCACAGCTATGCTCAGAATCTTCTGATGACGCAGCAGCATCACCATATGGAAAAGCAGCTGATCATGCAAACCAACTATATGCATCAGCTCAATATCCAAATGGAAGAACGGCGGCGGTCTGTCCATGATTTCCGCCATCATCTGCGGGTGATGCAGACTATGGCAGAACAGAGCGGCAGTCAGGAAATGCTTGTTTATCTGCGTTCTTTGACTGAGTATGTGGCACTGCCTGCATACTGTACTGTACAGGTCGAAAGCGGCAAGCCGACCATTGATGCGCTGTTTTATTATTATCAGAGTGTTGCGGAGATCAAAAAGATCGCTTTGGACATACAATGGTTTCTGCCCGGACAGTTTCCGCTGTCAGATGTGGAACTCTGCACTCTGATCAGTAATCTGCTGGAAAATGCTGTAGAAGCGTGCCAGCGTCTGCCCAAGGATTCCGAAAGAAAAATCATCGTCAAGACATCAATGACGAAATATTTCTGGTGTATCACCATTGAAAATACCTATGACGGTATTGTATATGTACAGGAGGACTTTTCCATGCGTACCCGAAAATCCAATTCCCAATATCACGGAATCGGACTTTCTTCTGTAAAACATATTGTAGATACATATCACGGCACACTGGATGTGTTCCTAAAAGAAAAGTTGTATTTTGTGGGGATCACAATTCCGTTGTTATAAAGTGCTAAGGCAACACCGCACAAAGAGCGCCTGGCGGCTTTGTGCGATGTTGCCTTTAATCCAATGCACGGTATTGCTTTGGCGTATATCCCGTTTCCTTTGAAAACTGTCTCAGAAAATATTTTTCATCCTGATAGCCGCATTGTTCAGCGATATGTCGGATGCTCTGATCGGTCGTACACAGGAGATACTTTGCCTTTGCGATTCTGGCACGGATGCAATCCTGATGGATACTGACGCCAAAGCAATTCTTGTAAAGAACACGCAGATGCCCGGAACTGAATGCATGTGCCTGGCATATGCTTTCCATGGAAACAGATTCTTCTGATGTGGTATAAATGGTATTTCTGATTTGCAGCATCTCCCGGTAATACGGTAAGCTGCGCTTTTTCGAAAGCAGTTTCAACTGCGTATCCAGATGCGATGTGGAGAAAGCAAGCAGTTTGGAACTGGTACTGTCCGAATCGCACTGGACTGCCAGGCAGAGAAAGGAATCCATACCGTAGTTTTCAATGTATTTTTTCTTTTGCATAAAAGCAGAGGCAAGCCTGTCTGCCAACAGCGCTGCGTCTGCTTTTTTGTTTTGCACATAGCAGGCGAATACCGTGTCACTGATCCTTCCGCACATATCCTGACTGCCGCAGAATGCCTTGATCGTTTCGGCGGCATCCAGAACCGCAGCAATTTTCTGATCGACATTGGAAAATGCACTTTCAAAGATGCATATTTTCAGAAGCACATAGGTGAAATCTGTGCTGCCTGTTCTTCTGAGAGTATGATAAACCGATTCCATGCCCTTTGCATTGTACAGATTTGTCAGGGAATCCCGCTGCCCGGAAAGATTCTGGCACTTTGTCAGATATTGTATGTCGTTTTTCATATGCAGGACTTCCAGCCCATTTGAAACGGATTTCAGCCAGTTCCGGAACGTATCGTCATAGGCGTCGGGCGTGTTGCATTTCAGGACAACATAGCCCAGCGTTTTTCCGGAGAAAAACAGCGGATTCAAATAATATGCAGCAGGCTCGTCACCAAAAAGCCTTGCAAATTCAGACTGGTGCAATGAAATGGTGGGCTGATCCGAAAAAATGTTATAGCAAACCATGGTATCAGCATTTGCAGCATTTTCGTACCAGCTGTCATACAGGCAGAGATACATCTCGTCCATGTGCTCCAACAGATACCGGAAATCACGGCAGACATGGAGCAGATCGTAAATATTGCTGCATTCCGCCAGGCAGCGGTCGAACTGACTGAACAGATTCAGAAAGCTGTGGACTTCCTTGGCACGTACTGCCTTTAATTCTGCATTCAGCTGTTCCGGTGCAATGCCGCAGGAACAGCTGTTTCCGTGTATCATTTTCCCGGTAAGTTCCGGGATTTCCGGGTAATTTCCGCTTACAAGCTTTTCGGAGAGGAACCGGACTGCTGCCGTTCCCAGTCCCTTGCGGTTTCTCTGATATGTCGTCAGGATGGGTGCATGACTGAAACGCTCCCGGATGTATTCATATCCCACAACGGTGACATCATGGGGCACATTGATGCCATAGTCCAGAAAGGTGTCCAGCAGTCCGTATGCCATATAGTCATTGGCACACAGAATTGCTTCCGGCAGGGGAAGTTTCTTCTGAAGATATTGCATTGCCAGTTCCTGTCCCGAATTCATCCAGAAATTCCCGAAATGGACTTTGTTTTCATGGAAGGGAATACCATGCGCAGCAAGGGCGTTCCGATATCCTTCCACACGGAGATGGGATGCTTGAATAAACGAATGCCCGGTGAGCATGTCGATGTTGGTGAATCCGTGCACCTCGATCAGATGGTTTGTGATATCTTCCATATCATGCACATCGTTTGTGTTGATGAACTGGAAATTCGGCAATACGAAATCAGGAAGGGGCGTACCGATGGCAACAATGGGTAAGTTCTGCTGCCTGGTCAGATTTCCTATGATCTTCTGTTGAAGTTCGGTGTTGATGATTGCTTCAGAAATCAGAATGAATCCGTCAAATGCATGAGACAGGATCAGGTCGTAGATTGCATTCTCACAACGTAGTGCGGCGTTTGGCTCATTGGGATTGTAGATGTTGGAAAGTACCGCAATATCAATGTTCATGAGCTGGGCTTGTTCCATGACTCCATATAGAATTTCACGCTGTTCCATGTCAGCCGCCTGTGCGGCAATTACGCCGAATAGCTTTCGTTTCAAGTGTGCCACCTCCATTTTTTGGGCGAAGTTATTTTCATTATACCGCAGTGCAACTCACATGTCAAGAGAAACATCTTCATTTTGTCCACCTAAAACGCATAATGTGAGTTGACGATGCAAAAAGAAAAATGTATAATGTGTACAAATGAACCGGATAGCAGATTTGTGCTGTTAAAACAGCACATACCTGTATTGATTTTTTGTGTACGATAATGGTAAGATATACATGAATCACCATGCTGCCTCTGAAAGTCGGGAAAATGGGAATATACACTTGTTTTCAGAGGATACCCATTTCACAAGGAGGAAATTCTATGAAACTGAAAAAACTATGTGCGGCACTGTTGTCAGGCGTTATGGCGATCGGTATGCTGTGCGGAATGCCGGGTGCAAGCCGTGGGGGAAATGCAGATTCCAATGTTATCGTACAGACGCTGGAGAATCTCTCATTGGAATCGGAGCCGTTTACAGCTTCGGCGGCAAGCGGAAATTTCCGCCGTCCTGTCTCCAACGAACAGCCCATGTGGATCGTTCACATTGACTCCTGGAACTATGCAGACCCGGCAAAGATCATTGACCTGATTCCGGAGGATGTTTTGCCTTATGTGGTGTTCAACATTTCCCTTTCCATCAACTGGGATCGGGATAATCACAAATGGCTGATGGTGCAGGACGGCTATGAAACGGCAAAATCCTGGATGAGGACTTGTGCGGAGAAAGGTGTCTGGGCAATGATTCAGCCGTCCAGCGGCGGGCAGAGCCATTTCCCGGATTATGCTGCCGATTATGATCTGGATAATACCATATTCGGGGAGTTTTTCCGGGATTATCCCAACTTTATCGGCTATAATTATTGCGAACAGTTCTGGGGATTTGAACAGGAGGATTTTCCGATCACATGCGCTGACCGCTACAGACATTTTGCCGCATTGCTGAAATTATGCAACAAATACGGCGGCTATCTGGACGTGAGCTGGTGCGGAAACCAGTGGAGTCCCAAGATCAATCCTCTTGCCATGCTCAAGCAGGTACCGGAGTGGGAAGAGGCATGCCGTCAGTATTCCGACAATTTCATTCTGGAAGAAAAATACACCCAGGGCAGCTATATTGCTGATATGGAAAGTCTGGTATACGGCTATTACATCTCCGGCTACTGCGGAAACTTTGGTGTGCGGTATGATGAGACAGGCTGGACAGACCGTTCCAGTGATGGAACGGAAGCGCTTTCGTCAAAGGATCAGTACAGGGTTGTCACCGGGCTGCCGATCTTCCTGGAACGTATGGTGAAAAACGGTGCTACTGTTATCGACGGCCCGGAGCTTGTCTGGGCAGATGATTTCAAGGAAACATGGGGAACCACAGACAGTGATGGGTATCATGTTCGGGAGTGGGAGATGTACGATCAGTATCAGAATGTGATACTGGATGTTTTCCGGAAGGTGCAGGATGGAACGATCCGCATTCCTGACCGGGAAGAAGTTGTGAGCAATACGAAGCTTGTGGTCATTCAGGATGTTGCCGACGGCGCCGGGAAAACATGGGATGAACCGTACAGCACATATCCGACGCTGTTCGAGGGCTTGTATCGCATGAGCAATGACGGAAACCTGAAAGACAATACCATTCTGTATAAGAGTACAGGTACATATCAGACAATTCCCACGGTCTATGCACTCAAGGATGATCTGGCGAAGTCCATTCCCGTCCAGGTAAAACAATCGGAAATCCCGTCACGCTGGTCGACTATTGAAGCAAAGCAGGAGGAGTTTAATCAGCTGTACACTTCGGATTACTGGGGCAATTGCTACGCCGGCAGAAACGAAAATACGTGGGTGACATACAATCCGGACAAAAACGGTGCGCCGGCTGGGGGATTCCTTTCGCTGCAATACAACACCTGTAAACAAATGGAAGTGACTCTTTCTGAGCGTGCATCTGCACTGATCAATGAATACAGCGATTATATTGATTTGTATGTGAATAACTACGATGAAGAGGATCCAACAACACTGAAAACAAATACATTCAAGTTCTATGGCTGTTCCTCTGAACCGACATTTACATATCAGGACAGAGGCGTCAATCAGGCAGCAAGCCAGATCACCGGAAGCTTTAGCAGTGACGGCACTTATACGCTTACAGTCAAGCACAATGGCCCTGTTGATATTACAGTGAATTGCTCCGGCAGTGAAACCAATCGTCTGACTGCGTATCAGACAGCCACCCTTGTGGAACCCGCAGCGCCGGATTTCTATGAGGGCACACGGCAATATGAAGGGGAATTTTTTGATACCAAGAATATCGAGGGAAACGTGACAAACGGATGCAGCAGCGGTATTACCGGTTATCAGGGACAGGGCTTTCTGAAATTCGGCACCAATGCTTCCGCAGCGGTAAAAGATACAGTGACAACACAGAAGGCAGGAACATTCCAGATGACGCTGCGCTATGCAGTGACAGCGGATATCAATACAGTAGATCTGTATGTCAACGGTACAAAAGTAAAGACGCTGTCGCTTTTGAAGGGTAGCTCTCTCAGTGATTGGAAAACGCTTACGCAGGAGATCACATTGCAGGAAGGCGAGAACAAAATTGAACTGAAAGCGAATGCAGCTTTGGCAAGTACCCTGTATCTGGATAATTTCACTGTGGACGGTGATTTCGGCGATGCTGCCGTTACACTGCCGCCGCTGAACGGCAATCTGATCCAGAATCTTGTAGTCAATGACAAGGAGAACGGCTCCGATTGGTCGATCTATGAGGGATTTGGTGCGGGTTCTGTTTTGTTCGGCGATCGTGACATAACTGCAACCAGTGTACCGTCAGCGTTTGCAGGGGCAGAGGCTGTCAGAACTGCCTGCGATTCCAAACTGTATACTTCCGATCTGGGAACATTCCAGGCAGGCGGTGATATTACAGTATTTGTTGCCATGGATTCCCGTGTTGTCCCGATTCTTCCGGACTGGCTGAAAAGCTGGGAAAAGACAGAGGATACCATCTTGTCCTCCAATGATCTGACCTATGTGATCTATGCCAAAACCCTGCGTTCCGGTGAAACTATGACGCTTGGCATGAACGGCGGCAACGGCAATAATACCAATTATTTTATCCTTGCAAAGCTGACAGAGCAGATGCAGTCCACAACCACGACTACCGCAGCTACCACTGCCGCAACTTCCTCTGATACAACCACAACAACGGAAAAATCCACAGCTTCTACCACCAAAACCACTGCAACCGAACAAAGTACTGCAACAAGCTCCGGCAGCCAGACAGAAACTGTTCCGACGACAGCAACGCAGTCCGCATCGGCTACAGCAACAAAGCAGCCGGATACGGAAACAACATCGCAATCAGCAGCGTCTACAGTCAAGACCGGCACAGAAAGCACTGGCTTCACAGAAACGACATCGAAGTTATCTGATAAAACCGATGCCACTGCGACATCTTCTGGAACTGTAATTCTCTATGGTGATGTCAACATAGACGGAAGAGTGGATATTACAGATGCAGTGCTCCTGAACAAAGCCGCTGCCGGTTCGGTACAGCTGAGTGATACAGCCATGCACAATGCGGACTGTGACAATAATCAGGCACTGGATGGCAATGATGCACTGCTTCTGCTGAAATTCCTGGTACATCTGGTCAGTGTACTTCCCTGCACAGAATAAATGAGGTGACATGATGGGCGATCTCTTTCAAAAAATTGGAAAATCCGTAATGGCTGTTCTGGCAGCCGGAACAATGATGCTGGGGACAGCATCCCTGCTGCCGGCTATGACTATTTCAGCGGCGGATAATTGTATCATTGATACTTCGGTAGAATACCAGACCATCCGTGGATTCGGTGCCATTAACCATCCGGAATGGACGGGAAAAGATCTGACAGAAGAACAGCAGGCAACGGCATTTGATAACGGTGATGATCAACTGGGCTTTACAGTACTGCGGATCTTCGTCAACGAGGACAGGGAGCAGTGGTATAAGGCTGTACCGACAGCAAAGGCTGCGATTGCAAAAGGCGCTGTGGTATTTGCATCGCCGTGGAATCCTCCTGACAGCATGACGGAGACATTTACCAGAACCTATACCCAGTGGTGGGATGGTACTGTTGTCACTCAGGAAAATCAGAAGCGGCTCCGTCATGACAAATATGCGGAATATGCGCAGCATCTGAATGATTTTGTGCACTATATGAGAGACAACGGCGTGGAACTGTATGCCATTTCCATTCAGAACGAGCCGGATTATGGTCATGACTGGACATGGTGGACGTCAGATGAATGTCTGGATTTTCTGGAGAATTATGCAGATCAGATCGACTGCCGTGTCATGTCGCCAGAGACCTTTTCCTATAACAAGGAGTATTACAACAAGATTCTGGACAGTGAAAAGGCATCGGCAAATACTGATCTTTTCGGAACACATTTCTATGGAACCAGCCGTGACAATATGGATTTTCCGGCATTGGAGCAATCCGGGAAAGAGATCTGGATGACAGAGGTCTATGTGCCCAACAGTGACGCAGATTCCTCTGACCGTTGGCCAGAATCCATCCAGGTGGCAGAGAATATGCATAACGGTCTGGTAGTGGGCAATATGAATGCCTATGTATGGTGGTATCTTCGCCGGAGCTATGGCCCCATGAAAGAGGACGGAACGATCAGTAAGCGAGGTTACTGCATGGCGCAGTATTCCAAATATGTCAGACCGGGAGATATCCGGATTGATGCAACAGAATCCCCGGCGGAGAATGTCTATATTTCTGCCTATAAAAACGATGCAGATCAGGTCACCATTGTGGCAATCAACAGCGGTTCGGAGGATTACAGCCAGAATTTCGTGGTACCGGGTGAAACCATCGGCAATGTCGATCGCTATCGGACATCTGTAACTGAAAATCTTGCAAAAACGGCAAATCTGGAAGCCGGGGAAAATAACTTCTGGGCACAGTTACCGGCAGAGAGTGTTTCCACCTTTGTTGTCACATTATCCGATGGTCCGGATGGAAATGGATATTACTTCCATGATACATTTGAAGATTCCAGTTGCGGATGGACAGCGAGAGGTGCCGGTCAGGTGCAGCTCAGCGGCAGAACACCCTACGAGGGAACAAATGCGCTTCTTGTATCCGGAAGAACTGCTGTATGGAATGGTGCAGAGAAGGTGCTGGATACTTCGGCATTTCGTCCGGGAGAAACCTATAGCTTTAGTGCAGAGGTAAAATACCTGGATGGAAAATGCACAGAGAAATTTTCGCTCACCCTGCAATATATGGATACAGATGGGAAAACACAGTATGTAAATGTGGATTCCAGAACAGCTGTCAGAGGCGAGTATGTGCAGCTTTTCAACAAGTATTTTACCATTCCTGCGGATGCTTCTGACATACGGCTTGTCGTCGAAAGTACAGCACAGCTGATGAATTTCTATGTGGATGAAGTGATCGGTGCAGTTGCTGGAACTGAGATCGAAGGGTCGGCAGAACTGGATTTTATTCTGGGCGATGTGAACAGAGATGGAATTGTGAACGGCATGGATCTTGCCCTTGCCAGAAACGGCGCTGCAAATGGTTTTGGGGATAACCTTGCAAGCGTTGCGGCAGATGTGGATCAGAACGGAACGCCTGATGCAGATGACATGGTTCAGCTCCAGGATTTTATTCTGGCAAAAATCCATGCTTTTACCGATGCTGAACTCCCGCAAACAGAAATAACACCGGAGGAATATATGAAACAGATCAACGCAGCAATCGTGGAAACGGAGCCAGCTGATGCGACCGAAGAGAAATCCGATGTTGCATACGGCACATACGAGAAAAAGACTATTTATTCGGAAGTCTGCCAACGGAACAAGAACTTTAATGTACTGCTTCCGGCAGGATATACGACCAGCAAGCAATATCCGGTGCTCTATGTGCTTCACGGGTACTGGGGCAATGAGGACGCTTTGCTGGATGCCGGAGATGCATCCCTGAAACTGCGCCAGATCATCGGCAATGCCATTGCCGATGGGGAAGCGGAGGAGATGATCGTAGTCTTTCCGGATATCTATGCCAGCGATACCCAGGATGCATGTGATGGATTAAACGAAAAGAACAATGCAGCATATGACAATTTTATCCATCTGCTGACCGAGGAGATCATGCCCTATATGGAGCAGAATTATTCCATTCTGACAGGCAGGGAAAACACAGCGATTACAGGATTTTCCATGGGCGGAAGAGAGTCGCTGTATATCGGATTCAGTCGCCCGGATCTGTTCGGATATGTGGGTGCCATGTGTCCTGCACCGGGACTCACGACAGATCTGATACCGGACAGCGAACTGAAGTTCAACGATGTTTCGCCTTATCTGCTCATGGTCAGTGCTGGTTCCAATGATCAGGTGGTCTGGTCAACGCCTGCCGGTTATCATGATACCATGAACAATAATGGTGTAACACATATCTGGCACTATGTTGACGGCGGCGATCATGGCGGTTATACCATTCGTCCGCATATGTACAATTTTGTGCGCTCTATTTTCAAAGCGTAGTCGCTCCTTATATTTCAACAGAGTCGGAGAAATTCCTCTTCGACTCTGTTTTTTTGATGTGATATTATTTGCGACATTGCAATTCAGGGAGTATTCGTGATCACAGCGCAATTTTGCTTTCATCCCCACGTCGGAGATACTGAAAGCTGCATTCCCGCATCATCGTGCGGCAAGCTTCCAGATCAAAGCCTCGTCCTTTTGCCGTATCCGTTTTCGTATCACGTGGATTTGCACCGCTTTCGGCAGTGATTATATTAGCACCGGAACAATATCCCAGCTCATTTGGCTCATGAACGCCAAGATAGGCGAGAGTAGGGACACGAAGGGAAGCAAGAGCGATGACGGAGACGATCTGTGCCAGTCGGAGTTCGCTGATCTGACCATATCTGGCAAGAGGTGTTCCCGGTGCAGCCACACGGCGCATTGCAGCATGCTGATAGATGTTCCGCTCGATGCCGATAAACATATTTTCCACCAGCATTTCAGGCGTGTGCTCCGGCCCGATGGGTTCGCAGCAGGTGTAAAGCTCCAATCCGGCTGCAATGGCATTGTCCATTGTCCGGATACGTTCCTTGGGGTCCAGGTTTGTATCAATTCCCTCGTTGATCCGGCAGACATGGTATACACCGGTGACGCCGGCAGCTTTGATTGCCTGAAAGGTTTCCAGATCCGTATCGCCGATATTGACCCAGATTTGTGTGGTAGGCGGTGCGGTTTCCCGTGCGATTCTGATGGCGTGCAGCAAATAGTCCAGCTGGTATTCATGCATGGTAAGCAGATATAAACCATACAAGTCACCGTCTTTGGTGAATTCGGTCACTTTTTCCTGTAATTCTTTGTCACTCATGGTATGGGGTTCAAACTGGGTATGTCCCTCTCCGAAAGTGCAGAATTTGCATCCGCCCGGACATTTCTGCACATCAATGCCGATTTGTCCCAGCATAATGGCAGAATTATCGCTGTTGGTACGAATGATATCATTTGCTGCCGCACGCATGAGAGAAGCCTCCAGGGAAGTCTCCGGGAAGCTCAGCAGGTAGACACAGTCGGATTTGTCAGGGGCAACACCGCCGTATGCCCTTTCTATTATTTTTTGGAATCGTGTTTCCAGTTTCATATTCTCACCTACTCATAAAATGATTTTCATCTGCAATTCGTATCAGCTCCGGAGCATGTGTCACCAGGATCACTGTCTTTTGTTTTTCCCGGTATGCCAGAAGCTGCTGTGTGATGAACTGAACATTCTGTTCGTCCAGGTCATTTGTGGGTTCGTCAGCAAACAGGATATCCGGCGATAGAAGCAGAGCACGCAGCATACTGATGCGCCGTTTTTGTCCTGTGCTGAGCTGGTTGGGATAGTGGTAAATGCGATGTGCCAGACCATATTCCTGCAATCCATTTACAATCGCTTTCTGATCCGGTTTCTTTCCGGCAAGCATATAGGGAATGCAGAGGTTGTCATAAACTGTCAGCGATCCGATCAGCTGCGCATTCTGAAAGGTAAATCCGAAGCAATTGCAGCGGAGCGCAGAAGCGTCCTTGTCCGATAGGGCAGTGATATCTTTCTGATCCAGAAAGATCTGTCCCTGATCCGGCTTTTGCAGTAATCCCAGCAGGGAAAGGAGCGTGGATTTTCCGCATCCGGAAGCACCAGTGATCACGGTGATTTTTCCGGATTCTGCTGTGAACGACAGGTCTTTAACAATCGTTTCCGAATGGAATTTCTTTTCCAGATTTTCCGCATGGAGCGTCATGGTGCGCCTCCTCAAAGTTATTGTGATGATGCTAATCAATGTCAACGCTCTGCATTGCAATATATGGATCAATGTACCTACTTTGGCAGATGGGAACAATAATTGCCAGCGCAATGAGAATGCCGAATATCAGAACGGAGATCAGCGCAGTTAAAATCAGATAGCTGGTTTCCGGGAAAACACTGGGAAATGCAGATTGCTGCTGCAACTGCGACATCAATGCATCGGAAATCACCGCACCCAATGGCAGCCCGGTGACTATGCCGCATAGCCAGAGGAATCCGGCTTCTCCGGCGATCAGTTTCCGAAGCGTTCCAATAGAAGCACCTAATGCACGATACAATCCGAATTCGTTTTTTCGATCCCATGTCATGGTGAAGAACCGTGCGAATAATTGCAGCGCTGCAAAAAGTGCGAAAAAGATACTGATACAAGTCAATATATGGAAGATGCTTTCCATACGCCCGTTGAGATCCTGCAAGACATTTCCTGTCTGCACAACATAATAATTGCTGTTCATGGCGATCTGATTGGCAACAGCGTCTTTTTTGCCATCTGTAACAGAGAGCAGAACGGCGGAGATCACAGCTTCCGGTGCACCGTAATCCTCCCAATAATGGTCGTAGTCAGACTGTTCTTTCAATAGACTGCGCACTGTGCCCATGCTCATAAAAATGCTGTAATCCAAGCTGGTAGCAGTTTCCTCCAGTACAGAAGCGACTGTGACATCATGCCCCAGAATTTTTCCTGCACCGTCAGAAAAACCATATACCTTGCATCCGAGGATCACGGCATTTTCCGGCAAATCGTCTGTCAATGCCGTTTGCATCCAGGGCTCCAGAGTCCAGTCTGTGCTGCTGTCATATCCGATGAGACGAACCGGATTCAGTGAGGAACAGCATCCGGCATTCAGCGTTTTGCCGTAGAATTGGGTGGTGACGGCTTCAATGCCGTCCAGTTCCGCAATCCGGGATAGGATTTCCTCTTCCTGCATATAAACAGAAACAGGCGCACCGGTGAACA
>JBJFHO010000048.1:0-17414 GCA_051893675.1 Ruminococcus sp.
GCTCTATTATAACACATAAGTGTTCAATTGTCAACATATGTATTCAAAAAAGATGTAAAAAAAGTATATCATAGTGTACAGGGGTGATATGGTGTACAGCCCTACACTAGATCCAATGATCGTCGGCAAAGTGATTGCTGCATTCCGCAAGAAAAAAGGCATCTCCCAGGAAGTGCTCAGCGGACTCGCCGACATTGGCAGAACACATCTGAGTGCCATCGAACGTGGCGAGAGAAAGCCGACGTTGGAGACACTCTACCGCATTTCTACTGCACTGGACGTGAAAATGAGCGATATCGTCCGGGAAATTGAAATGCAGTTAGAAAGCAAAATCCACTAAAAAAAGCCTGCTGAACCGTAAAATTCAGCAGGCTTTTTTGTTTTTCAAAATCTCATTGTATCTTACGCCATCAGCTTCACCATAACCGCCTTCTGTGCGTGGAGACGGTTCTCGGCTTCCTCAAAAATCTCGCCCGCATGGGCTTCGAATACCTTTTCGGTGATCTCTTCCTCCCGGTGTGCCGGCAGGCAGTGGAGCACCATGGCATCCTCATGGGCTGCTGCCATGATCTCATCGTTGATCTGGTAGCCCTTGAATGCCTTTCTCCGCTTCTCCGCTTCGCCTTCCTGACCCATGGATGCCCATACGTCCGTGATTACCACATCGGCATCCTTGGCTGCCTCCAGGGGTACGTTTGTCATCTGGAACTTGTCGCCGTATGCCTTTGTGAATTCCAGTACCTGGGCATCCGGCTGGTAGTCATCCGGGCAGGCAATGGATACAGCCATGCCTACCTTCAGACAGCCTACGATCAGCGAATTCGCCATATTGTTGCCGTCGCCGATAAAGCACATTTTCAGCCCGGCAAAATCTGTCTTGAACTCCCGGATGGTCATGAGATCCGCCAGAATCTGGCAGGGATGGCAGAAGTCCGTCAGACCGTTGATGATGGGAATCGAACCGTATTCCGCCAGATCTTCCACCTCTTTCTGCTCAAAGGTACGAATCATGATGCCGTCCAGATACCGGGACAGTACCCGTGCAGTATCCTGCACCGGCTCGCCCCTGCCAATCTGCAAGTCGTCTGCGGACAGGAACAGCGGATGTCCGCCCAGCTGGTACATGCCCGTTTCAAAGGAAACACGTGTCCGGGTTGACGCCTTCTGGAAAATCATACCCAGGGACTTGCCCTTCAGGTGCGGATGGGGAATGCCGTGCTTCAGCTCATATTTCAGCTGGTCGGCAAGGTCGAGAATCTCAATGATCTCTTCGGTGCTCAGGTCGAGCATCTTCAATAAATGCTTCATGGTTTTTTCCTCCGTTCAAATTATATTTATATAAATGTTTATGTAATGGGGTAAAACTGCACATTCGGATCGCTCCGGGCATAGGACGGCGGTACGCAGGCGTACAGCGTCCCGGCGGAATCGTACAGCGTTTCCAGACGCTGCTGCTCTTCCTCGGTTAGTGTACAGGTCAGTGTTACCGATGCCTGGGGCGGTATGACGGTGCTGCTCTCGTAATTCTCGGAGCCGCTGCGGTTGATGCGGCTGTAGTAGCCCTCCGGTTTCAGGTACATCTGGAATCCCTCCTGAATATCCGGTGTATCCGTCAGGTAAATATTGGGCGTGCCCCGGTATTGTCTGCCAGTGGGATTTTCTACGGTAATCGTCACCTGCTCCCCGTCCAAAGAGAAATCCGTTACCGTCAGCAGGGGCTGTCCGTAGCGGCGGCTATCCACAGCATTGTCCAGCATGGTATACACGAAAAACTCCACGCCCATAAGTACCGCCAGCACAAGCCATAAGAGCATCCATTTGGAAGTGCGCTTTCGTGTGCTCATGATGTCACCTCCAGAGGAATCACATAGCAGGTATCGGCGTTATTTTGTTTCATGTCCACCTGCTCCATGGGGTCGCCGGTGTAGATACGCAGTGCCAGCTGGTCGGTCTGTACTTCCTCGTCCACCAGGAATATCAGCATACTGCTGTGGGGATCCAGCTGATACCCCATGCCCAGGTCGTACAATTTCCTTTCTATGGCATCGCTTCCGGTAAGATTGGCAGGATACTGGGGCAGCAGGTAGCCGTTTCCTGCATCCAGACATGTCCACATTGCATCATCCGGCAGAATATCGCTGCGTTCCCCTGCACTTTCCGCATACGGACTGCACGTGAAGGATACTGTCAGATAGCGTCCCCCGGTCGGCGCTTGCACTTCCGCAGGAAAGTCCGGCAATTGGTCTGCCCACCGGGCTTCTGTGATCTGCACCGTATAGGGTGAAATGGAAATGGTCTCGCCGCAGGATACGGTCTGCTCCGTCATTGACGAGATGTCCGACTGCTCCAGCTGTTGCAGGGTATTCCACCGCTGGAATATGGCACCGCCGAACAGTATCACACCTACCACAAGAATTACCTGTGCCGCCAGTGCCATACGCCGCCGCAGGGTCTCCCCCAAGGTTTCCGCCTGCCGTTTCTGTTTTTGCTGTTTCCGGCTCTGTGCCTGCTGTTCCCGGGCATAGACATTTTGTTCCATGCTTTGCAGGACAACGCTGCCGCAATAGGGACAGATCCAGCCGTTTTTCTCGAAGTCGAAGCGTTTTCCGCAGGACGGGCAAGCATGTTTTGCCATGGAACCTCCTGTTTATTTTTCCAGGACGTGCGCCAGAATCGCCACGCCGGCTTCGATTTCCTCGTCTGAGATAGTCAGCGGCGGCAGGAGACGCACCTTATCCTTGGCAGTCAGCACCAGCAGTCCCTCTTCCAGGGCAGCATTTGCTACGTCAATTGCCTTTTTGTCCGTCAGCTGGATGCCGATCATCAGTCCCAGACCGCTGACAGATGCCACCCCCGGCAGTGCCGCCAGCTTTTCCCGGAAGCGTGCCGCCTTGCGCTGCACATCCTCCAGAAATCCCGGTGCAGTAACCGTTTGCAGTACAGCAAGACCGCCGGCACAGCAAACGGGATTGCCGCCGAACGTGGAACCATGTGCGCCCTTATTCAGCACATGGTTACACTTTTCGCTGGCAAGGCAAGCACCCATGGGCAGACCGCCGGCGATACCCTTTGCAAGGGTAGTCACGTCCGCCTTATGCCCGAACTGCTCTCCGGCAAGGAATGTGCCTGTTCTGCCCACGCCGGTCTGCACCTCGTCTGCAATGACAAGGACATCCCTTTCGGCGCACAGTGCAAAAACAGCATCCACAAATTCCTGTTCCAAAGCGTTAACGCCGCCCTCACCCTGGACATATTCCAGCATAACAGCGCAGACAGTATCATCCAGCTTGGCTTTCAGGTCGGCGATATCGTTGGCAGTTACGAAGTCAAAGCCCTCCACGAAGGGGAAAAAGTAGTTATGGAACACGTCCTGTCCGGTAGCGGACAGGGTGCAGAGGGTTCTGCCGTGGAAGGAATTGACCAGGGTCAGGATTTTATGGCGACCCTTGCCGTATTTGTCAAAGCTGTACTTTCTCGCCAGCTTGATGGCGCATTCATTTGATTCTGCACCGCTGTTGCAGAAAAAAACCTTGCTGTAACCAGTAGCTTCGCAGAGCTGCTGAGCGAAGTCCGCCTGCACTTTGGTGTAATACAGGTTGGATGTATGCTGCATGGTTTGCACCTGACGGCAGACTGCTTCTGTCCAGGCTTCGTTGCAGTAGCCCAGCGAGGTCGTGCCGATACCGCTGCCGAAGTCGATATAGGTTTTTCCGTTTTCATCGGTGCAGGATTCCCCTGCGCCGTGGTCGATGACAAGCGGGAACCGTCCATAGGTCGGCATGACGGATGCGTTCAATTGTTCTTGTGTTGTCATATGTATGACCTCCTTAAAGCCCAACCCCTCCACCATTGCTACGCAATGGTCCCCCTCCCCTTTCAGGGGAGGCTTTTTCGAGCGAAGCGAGGCTCTTTTCTTTTTTCGCTTCCTTTTTTCTTTTCAGCAAAGAAAAAAGGAAGTAGAGCGCGAGACAACGTCTCGCAGCGTACAGTTTCAATCCAGTAAAATGCAGAACAGCAAAGCGCAAAGCCGCAAAAAGCAAAGGAAGAATACTCTTCCAAGACACACCCAGAATCACCCAGGAAAGGGCACAGGAAAAGCCAAAACCGGCTTTGCGCAAACCCAGGCGAACAGCGAGTGAAACGAGCGAATTTCGCCGACACGGTTCTACCGAGTGAAACCTAGGATTCATGTTGGCGTTTTCGATGGCAAAACATTAATGCAAACAGCGCAACATGAAAAATCATTTCGTTGCAAACGTCCCACCGGGACGTTTGCAAGATTTCGCTTACTGATATGGTTTCACAAGGCGGGGCGGTCTTGTTCGCCCCGCCTCGAAAAAGCTGTCGCTTTTTCTCACCACCCTCTCCGCGGCGCAAAAGGATGCGCCGGGGTGTTTCGCCGCCTGCGGGCGGCGACCAGGGCTCCTCGCCCTGGACCTCGCCAGCATTTTCGAGAAATTGCTGGATCAAAAAGCTTCATTGCCGCCTGCGGCGATATGCGGATTTTACTTTTTATCGGAACTGCGTTCCAATACCCTCATTGGACAGGGTTTCAATCAGAATCGAGTGGGGCACTCTGCCGTCAATGATCGCCGTTTTCTTTACACCACGTCTCACTGCCTCCACGCAGCAGTCGATCTTCGGAATCATGCCGCCGGAAATGATACCCTTCCGCTTCAGGAACGGTACTTCGCTGACATTCACAAAGGGAATCAGTGTAGATGGGTCGTCCTTATTCCGCAGCAGTCCTGCAATATCCGTCATGAGAATCAGATTTTCCGCCCTCAGCTGCGCCGCAATTCTCGCCGCAGCCGTGTCCGCATTGACATTGTAAGCTTGTCCGAATTCATCCGTTGCCACTGTGGCAATCACCGGAATATACCCATTATCCAACGCATCCAGAATGGGCTTTTCGTTGACTTTCACAATATCGCCCACAAAGCCCAGATCTTCACCGTTCGGTCCCAGCTTGCGCTCTGCCGTCAGCATCTGTCCGTCAATACCACATAGTCCCAGTGCCTTACCCTTTGTCCGGGTCAGCAGGCTTACCAGTTCCTTGTTGACCTTGCCGGACAGCACCATCTTCACCACATCCACAGCGGCTTCGTCCGTATACCGCAGACCGCCGATGAATTTTGACTCGATGTTCAACCGCTTCAGCATATCACTGATCTCAGGACCGCCGCCGTGCACCAGCACTACCTTGACGCCCACCAGGGACAGCAGCACGATATCATCCATGACTGCCTGTTTCAGTTCCTTGTTGGTCATGGCATTGCCGCCGTATTTCACCACGACAATTTTGTTGTTGTATTTCTGAATGTACGGCAGGGCATCTACCAGCACCTGCGCCCGTACATTATTTTTGATTTCTCCCATTTTCGAAGCCCTCTCTTACGAACGATAGTCGCCGTTGATCTTGACATAGTCATAGGTCAGGTCACAGCCCCATGCCGTAGCCGACGCTGCACCGTCACCGATGGACACCAGAATCTGGATTTCATCCTCCAGCAGTACCTTTTTGGCTTCTTCCTCGGAGAACACCACCCCGGCACCGTTTTTGCATACATCCACAGAACCGGCACGGGACGCCAGTGTCACTGCCACCTGATTGATGTCAAATTCCGCCGGCGCATAGCCTACTGCACACAGCACCCGTCCCCAGTTGGCATCTGCACCGAACATGGCACACTTAAACAGAGGCGAGCAGATGACGCTCTTTGCCACGATAATCGCCGTGTCCACATCCTTTGCACCGGAAACCGTGCATTCCAGCAGCTTTGTGGCACCCTCGCCGTCATAGGCAAGCATCCGTGTCATGTTCATCATGACGCAGTACAATCCCTGACGGAATGTCTGATAATCTTCCGAATCCGCCGTAATCTCCGCATTTCCGGCAAGTCCCGACGCCAGCACAGCGCAGGTGTCATTGGTGGACTGATCGCCGTCTACAGACAGGCAGTTATAAGTAATCTTTACCACGTCGGACAGTGCCTTCTGGAGCATTTCCGGGGAAATTGCTGCATCGGTGGTAATACAGTTCAGGGTGGTCGCCATGTTGGGGTGAATCATGCCGCTGCCCTTTGCCATACCGCCCAGGTGACATGTCTTGCCGCCCAGCGTGAATTCCACAGCCACTTCCTTGGCAAAAGTATCCGTTGTCATAATTGCCGTTGCAGCTTCATGGGCACCGGCTGCATCTGCGGTCAGGCTTTTGCACAGTCCCGGCAGGGCTGCTGCAATGGGTTCCATGGGAAG
This sequence comes from Ruminococcus sp., assembly GCA_051893675.1. Classification (GTDB taxonomy): domain Bacteria; phylum Bacillota; class Clostridia; order Oscillospirales; family Ruminococcaceae; genus Ruminococcus_C. Next base: position 6,259 of record JBJFHO010000048.1, read on the forward strand.
TACCTGACCGATGACGCCGGTGGACATGACCAGCACTTCTTCCGGCTTCACGCCCAGTTCCTTTGCGGTGAGTGTGCACATGGTCTCAGCCTTTTCCTCGCCGTCAGCGTTGCAGGTATTGGCGTTTTTGGAGTTTGCCACAAGAGCCATTGCCTTGCCATTCGTGGCTTTCAGATGCTTCTGCATGACCAGAACCGGTGCGCCTTTTACCTTATTCTGGGTATACACTGCCGCTGCATTGCACAGAGTATCTGCTGCAACCACGGTCAGGTCGTTTTTCTGGTTGCTTACCGGGCTTTCGTTTCCGTCCGGTGTCATGGACTTTTTTATGCCGCAGTATACGCCCCCGGCACGGAAGCCCTTTGCGGCACAGATGCCGCCGTCAATGAAGGTATAGCCTTCCACTGCGATTTTTTCCATGGTATCTCTCTCCTCTCGTTTTTCTCAAAAATATAAGTAATAATGCTCGTTATCACATGACGCAGCAATATTTGCTTCATCCGCACTGAATATACAACAGGCATCGAAACCCTGACAGAAATACTCTGGCGGAACGGAAATATTCATTTTTGACGGTGCTTCAATATCCGCCAGATAGGATTCTTCGTGGACGATCTCACCGTTTTTCATGAAAATCAGTAACGCCCGATAGCCTGAGGGGCGTTCATATGCCATCCCCAGAATCTGGCTCATTTTCTCGCTTGCAACATCGTGATCGCTCTTATAGCCGCCATAATATACAGAGAAATCTGCATCAAAAACCACCAGCGTATCCCACTCGAAATCCGTCATTTCCCTCAGATCAAGTGTACAGTCACCATTTGCATCGGCATGGCTGTCGATCTCACGCATGATGTTCTTACCCACAGATCCTATGGCATATTTGCGGTACAAATGCCAGCTGCACGCCGCCAAAATCAACAGCAATACGGAAAGCAGGATGATCCAGACAATGATTTTCTTTTTTCTTGCTGTTTTCATGATAATTCGCTTTCGTTGTTTTTGCTGTAAACGTCCCACCGGGACGTTTACAAGGCTTTACTTGGTAAGATGGTTTCACAAGGCGGAGCGGTCTTGTTCGCCCCGCCTCGAAAAAGCTGTGCTCAGCTGGACCAGCAGCCTGAGCAACCTTTTCTCAAACCAGTCCCGTTGTCTCATCCAGTCCCAGCATAATATTCATACACTGCACTGCCGCACCGGATGCGCCCTTGCCCAGATTATCCAGACGAGAACACAGCAAGATCTGCTCTGCATCGCCGAATACGAAAATTTCCATCTGATTGGTATCCCGCAGGTCATTGCAGCTCAGTTTTGTGGCAGTCATTTCCTCCGGTGTGCCCAGGGGCTTCACATGGACAAAATTCGACCCGGCATACTGTTTCTCAAACATCTCCTGCACCTGCTCCGGCGGAAGGGTATGCCCTGCAATGGCAGCCTGCACTGGTATGCAGACCAGCATGCCGTTATAATAATCGTCCACAATAGGCGTGAACATGGGCTTTCTCTCCAGTCCGGAAATAATCTGCATTTCCGGCAGGTGCTTGTGATTATTTGCCAGACCGTAAAACCGGGGACTGAACAGCTCCGGTGCACGGTCAGGGGATTCGATCTCAGCGATCATTTTCTTGCCGCCGCCGCTGTAGCCCGACATGGCAAAGCACTGCACCGGGTAATCCTTGGGCAGCAATCCACTCTGCACCATGGGATACACCAGAGATGCAAAACCGCTTGCATAGCAGCCCGGCACAGCCACCCGCTTGGAAGTACGAATCTTCTCCCGGTGTGCCGGGGACAATTCCGGAAAACCATATGCCCAGTCCGGATTGGTACGGTGGGCTGTAGATGCGTCTATAATCCGCACATCTGCATCCCCTGCCAATGCAACTGCTTCTCTCGCTGCTGCATCCGGCAGACACAGGAAAGTGATATCACTCTCCCGGATTGCCGCCCGGCGTGCCTCGGCATCCTTCCGGGTCTCCTCCGTCAAGGTAATCAATTCCAGATCGGAACGGTTTTCCAGACGTTCGTGAATCCGCAGACCTGTTGTACCTGCCTGTCCGTCAATAAATATTTTGGTTGCCATCTTCCTCATTCCCTTTCCATATGCTGAAACAAGCGTTTATTCCGTCCCCACACAGTCCGGACAAGGTTCCAATCGGTCTTTTATGCCGAACGATTCAGGTGATTGATGTACCATAGATTCCTTTGTCGCATCGTCCAGGGGCTTTGACTCATTTTTATAGTTATAGGTCACGTCCGGCAATTCGCTTTTGGCACAGTCCTTGGAATAATGCCAATATTTCCCGATCGGTGTCCAGTATACGGACTTTACCTCCTGCGTTTCTGCAGCCGTTGTCGTTGCAGCTGTAGTCGTGGTTGTTTGTACTGCTATGGCTGTTTTTATCGTTCCGGCACCTTTCTTTGTCGTGCCGATCTGGGGGGCTGTATCTTTCAAAATGTCGCTGCTGCTTGTGGTTTCCGCAGCAGTCGTTGTTTCTGTTATGGCAGCAGAATCCTGTGCTGTTTCCGCACCGCAGGCAGAAAACAGGCACAGTCCCATCAGGAGCACCGTCAAAAACGCTGTCTTTCTCATGCTTTTTATCCTTTCTTGCATACCCCTATTCTCTGGGGCATTTCCACAGGCTGAATGCGCAGGTCAGTACGATAATGGTGATCGCCCAGATCCGGGAAACTGTCATTCCCAGATCCAGCACCAGTCCCAGCACGATCTCTCCCACGATCCACAGGATCACCGCAATGACACACAATGCCACAATAAATTTGATCTGCCGTTTCTTCATTTTATGCCATACCCAGCTTGGACTTCGCCAGCTTCAGCTGCTCTGCCACTGCCGCCGGAGACGGACCGCCCTGGGATACTCTGCCCTTGACGCAGGTCTCCAGACTAATTGCCTCATACACATCCTCGGTAAACAGCGGTGTCATTTTCTGGTATTCCTCCAGCGGCAGTGTCTCCAGAGTCAGTCCCTGGTCAATACACTGCGCCACCAGGGTGCCGGAGATCTTATAGGCATCCCGGAAGGGCATTCCTTTCTTTACCAGATAGTCTGCGCAATCTGTGGCATTGATGAAGCCCTTTGCCGCAGCGGCACGCATATTTTCCTTATTGACACGCATGGTCTCCAGCATGGGAATAAAGGTCTCCAGACACAGCTTTACGTTGTCCACTGCGTCAAAAATAGCCTCTTTATCCTCCTGCATATCCTTGTTATATGCCAGAGGCAGACCTTTCATCATGGTCAACAGGGTCTGGAGATCGCCGTAGACACGTGCAGTCTTGCCACGAATCAGCTCTGTAATATCCGGGTTTTTCTTCTGGGGCATAATGGACGAACCAGTGGCAAAGGCGTCATCCAGTTCAATGAACTTGAATTCCCAGGAGCACCACAGAATAATTTCCTCGGAAAAACGGGAGAGGTGCATCATAATAATGGACAGTGTATCTGCCAGTTCGATACAGTAGTCCCGATCGGAAACGCCGTCCAGGCTATTTGCCATAGGTGCATCGAAGCCCAGGAGGGATGCGGTCTGTTCCCGGTCAATATGATAAGTTGTACCAGCCAGTGCGCCGCTGCCCAGAGGGCATTCGTTCATACGCTTTGCGGTATCGTCCAGTCTGCCCAGGTCACGGAGAAACATCTGCACATATGCCAGCAGATGGTGGGCAAATGTCACAGGCTGGGCACGCTGCAAATGGGTATAGCCCGGCAGAACGGTCTCGGTATGCTGCTGCGCCATAGTGACCAGTGCGGTACAGAGTTTCTGTACCAGGCTGCGGACTTCGGCGATCTCATCCCGGAGATACAGGCGCAGATCCAGCGCCACCTGATCATTTCTGGAACGGGAGGTATGGAGACGCTTACCCACATCGCCGCAGCGTTTGGTCAGTTCGGCTTCTACGAACATGTGGATATCCTCTGCGTTGGGGTCGAATTCCAGTGCGCCGCTGTCCAGGTCGGCGAGGATGCCTTTCAGACCGGTGATAATAGCTGCACTGTCCTCTTTTGTGATAATACCGCAGTCACCCAGCATGGTTGCATGGGCAATGCTGCCCTGGATGTCGTGGCGGTACATACGGGCATCGAATGCGATAGAGGAGTTGAACGCATTCACGCCGGCGTCAATTTCTTTGGAAAATCTTCCTGCCCAAAGTGCCATAATATAATATCCTTTCACGGCTCAACCCCTCCACCATTGCTGCGCAATGGTCCCCCTCCCCTTTCAGGGGAGGCATTTCCGAGCGAAGCGAGCCATCTTTTCTTTTTTCGCTTCCTTTTTTCTTTTCAGCAGCGGCGGACAAACCGCCTGTATCCCCCTCCGGGGAATACTCGTTTACTGACACGTCATCGAGCGAAGCGAGGCTCTTTTCTTTTTTCGCTTCCTTTTTTCTTTTCAGCAAAGAAAAAAGGAAGTAGAGCGCGAGACAACGTCTCGCAGCGTACAGTTTCAATCCAGTAAAATGCAGAACAGCAAAGCGCAAAGCCGCAAAAAGCAAAGGAAGAATACTCTTCCAAGACACACCCAGAATCACCCAGGAAAGGGCACAGGAAAAGCCAAAACCGGCTTTGCGCAAACCCAGGCGAACAGCGAGTGAAACGAGCGAATTTCGCCGACACGGTTCTACCGAGTGAAACCTAGGATTCATGTTGGCGTTTTCGATGGCAAAACATTAATGCAAACAGCGCAACATGAAAAATCATTTCGTTGCAAACGTCCCACCGGGACGTTTGCAAGATTTCGCTTACTGATATGGTTTCACAAGGCGGGGCGGTCTTGTTCGCCCCGCCTCGAAAAAGCTGTCGCTTTTTCTCACCACCCTCTCCGCGGCGCAAAAGGATGCGCCGGGGTGTTTCGCCGCCTGCGGGCGGCGACCAGGGCTCCTCGCCCTGGACCTCGCCAGCATTTTCGAGAAATTGCTGGATCAAAAAGCTTCATTGCCGCCTGCGGCGATATGCGGATTTTACTTTTTATCGGAACTGCGTTCCAATACCCTCATTGGACAGGGTTTCAATCAGAATCGAGTGGGGCACTCTGCCGTCAATGATCGCCGTTTTCTTTACACCACGTCTCACTGCCTCCACGCAGCAGTCGATCTTCGGAATCATGCCGCCGGAAATGATACCCTTCCGCTTCAGGAACGGTACTTCGCTGACATTCACAAAGGGAATCAGTGTAGATGGGTCGTCCTTATTCCGCAGCAGTCCTGCAATATCCGTCATGAGAATCAGATTTTCCGCCCTCAGCTGCGCCGCAATTCTCGCCGCAGCCGTGTCCGCATTGACATTGTAAGCTTGTCCGAATTCATCCGTTGCCACTGTGGCAATCACCGGAATATACCCATTATCCAACGCATCCAGAATGGGCTTTTCGTTGACTTTCACAATATCGCCCACAAAGCCCAGATCTTCACCGTTCGGTCCCAGCTTGCGCTCTGCCGTCAGCATCTGTCCGTCAATACCACATAGTCCCAGTGCCTTACCCTTTGTCCGGGTCAGCAGGCTTACCAGTTCCTTGTTGACCTTGCCGGACAGCACCATCTTCACCACATCCACAGCGGCTTCGTCCGTATACCGCAGACCGCCGATGAATTTTGACTCGATGTTCAACCGCTTCAGCATATCACTGATCTCAGGACCGCCGCCGTGCACCAGCACTACCTTGACGCCCACCAGGGACAGCAGCACGATATCATCCATGACTGCCTGTTTCAGTTCCTTGTTGGTCATGGCATTGCCGCCGTATTTCACCACGACAATTTTGTTGTTGTATTTCTGAATGTACGGCAGGGCATCTACCAGCACCTGCGCCCGTACATTATTTTTGATTTCTCCCATTTTCGAAGCCCTCTCTTACGAACGATAGTCGCCGTTGATCTTGACATAGTCATAGGTCAGGTCACAGCCCCATGCCGTAGCCGACGCTGCACCGTCACCGATGGACACCAGAATCTGGATTTCATCCTCCAGCAGTACCTTTTTGGCTTCTTCCTCGGAGAACACCACCCCGGCACCGTTTTTGCATACATCCACAGAACCGGCACGGGACGCCAGTGTCACTGCCACCTGATTGATGTCAAATTCCGCCGGCGCATAGCCTACTGCACACAGCACCCGTCCCCAGTTGGCATCTGCACCGAACATGGCACACTTAAACAGAGGCGAGCAGATGACGCTCTTTGCCACGATAATCGCCGTGTCCACATCCTTTGCACCGGAAACCGTGCATTCCAGCAGCTTTGTGGCACCCTCGCCGTCATAGGCAAGCATCCGTGTCATGTTCATCATGACGCAGTACAATCCCTGACGGAATGTCTGATAATCTTCCGAATCCGCCGTAATCTCCGCATTTCCGGCAAGTCCCGACGCCAGCACAGCGCAGGTGTCATTGGTGGACTGATCGCCGTCTACAGACAGGCAGTTATAAGTAATCTTTACCACGTCGGACAGTGCCTTCTGGAGCATTTCCGGGGAAATTGCTGCATCGGTGGTAATACAGTTCAGGGTGGTCGCCATGTTGGGGTGAATCATGCCGCTGCCCTTTGCCATACCGCCCAGGTGACATGTCTTGCCGCCCAGCGTGAATTCCACAGCCACTTCCTTGGCAAAAGTATCCGTTGTCATAATTGCCGTTGCAGCTTCATGGGCACCGGCTGCATCTGCGGTCAGGCTTTTGCACAGTCCCGGCAGGGCTGCTGCAATGGGTTCCATGGGAAGTACCTGACCGATGACGCCGGTGGACATGACCAGCACTTCTTCCGGCTTCACGCCCAGTTCCTTTGCGGTGAGTGTGCACATGGTCTCAGCCTTTTCCTCGCCGTCAGCGTTGCAGGTATTGGCGTTTTTGGAGTTTGCCACAAGAGCCATTGCCTTGCCATTCGTGGCTTTCAGATGCTTCTGCATGACCAGAACCGGTGCGCCTTTTACCTTATTCTGGGTATACACTGCCGCTGCATTGCACAGAGTATCTGCTGCAACCACGGTCAGGTCGTTTTTCTGGTTGCTTACCGGGCTTTCGTTTCCGTCCGGTGTCATGGACTTTTTTATGCCGCAGTATACGCCCCCGGCACGGAAGCCCTTTGCGGCACAGATGCCGCCGTCAATGAAGGTATAGCCTTCCACTGCGATTTTTTCCATGGTATCTCTCTCCTCTCGTTTTTCTCAAAAATATAAGTAATAATGCTCGTTATCACATGACGCAGCAATATTTGCTTCATCCGCACTGAATATACAACAGGCATCGAAACCCTGACAGAAATACTCTGGCGGAACGGAAATATTCATTTTTGACGGTGCTTCAATATCCGCCAGATAGGATTCTTCGTGGACGATCTCACCGTTTTTCATGAAAATCAGTAACGCCCGATAGCCTGAGGGGCGTTCATATGCCATCCCCAGAATCTGGCTCATTTTCTCGCTTGCAACATCGTGATCGCTCTTATAGCCGCCATAATATACAGAGAAATCTGCATCAAAAACCACCAGCGTATCCCACTCGAAATCCGTCATTTCCCTCAGATCAAGTGTACAGTCACCATTTGCATCGGCATGGCTGTCGATCTCACGCATGATGTTCTTACCCACAGATCCTATGGCATATTTGCGGTACAAATGCCAGCTGCACGCCGCCAAAATCAACAGCAATACGGAAAGCAGGATGATCCAGACAATGATTTTCTTTTTTCTTGCTGTTTTCATGATAATTCGCTTTCGTTGTTTTTGCTGTAAACGTCCCACCGGGACGTTTACAAGGCTTTACTTGGTAAGATGGTTTCACAAGGCGGAGCGGTCTTGTTCGCCCCGCCTCGAAAAAGCTGTGCTCAGCTGGACCAGCAGCCTGAGCAACCTTTTCTCAAACCAGTCCCGTTGTCTCATCCAGTCCCAGCATAATATTCATACACTGCACTGCCGCACCGGATGCGCCCTTGCCCAGATTATCCAGACGAGAACACAGCAAGATCTGCTCTGCATCGCCGAATACGAAAATTTCCATCTGATTGGTATCCCGCAGGTCATTGCAGCTCAGTTTTGTGGCAGTCATTTCCTCCGGTGTGCCCAGGGGCTTCACATGGACAAAATTCGACCCGGCATACTGTTTCTCAAACATCTCCTGCACCTGCTCCGGCGGAAGGGTATGCCCTGCAATGGCAGCCTGCACTGGTATGCAGACCAGCATGCCGTTATAATAATCGTCCACAATAGGCGTGAACATGGGCTTTCTCTCCAGTCCGGAAATAATCTGCATTTCCGGCAGGTGCTTGTGATTATTTGCCAGACCGTAAAACCGGGGACTGAACAGCTCCGGTGCACGGTCAGGGGATTCGATCTCAGCGATCATTTTCTTGCCGCCGCCGCTGTAGCCCGACATGGCAAAGCACTGCACCGGGTAATCCTTGGGCAGCAATCCACTCTGCACCATGGGATACACCAGAGATGCAAAACCGCTTGCATAGCAGCCCGGCACAGCCACCCGCTTGGAAGTACGAATCTTCTCCCGGTGTGCCGGGGACAATTCCGGAAAACCATATGCCCAGTCCGGATTGGTACGGTGGGCTGTAGATGCGTCTATAATCCGCACATCTGCATCCCCTGCCAATGCAACTGCTTCTCTCGCTGCTGCATCCGGCAGACACAGGAAAGTGATATCACTCTCCCGGATTGCCGCCCGGCGTGCCTCGGCATCCTTCCGGGTCTCCTCCGTCAAGGTAATCAATTCCAGATCGGAACGGTTTTCCAGACGTTCGTGAATCCGCAGACCTGTTGTACCTGCCTGTCCGTCAATAAATATTTTGGTTGCCATCTTCCTCATTCCCTTTCCATATGCTGAAACAAGCGTTTATTCCGTCCCCACACAGTCCGGACAAGGTTCCAATCGGTCTTTTATGCCGAACGATTCAGGTGATTGATGTACCATAGATTCCTTTGTCGCATCGTCCAGGGGCTTTGACTCATTTTTATAGTTATAGGTCACGTCCGGCAATTCGCTTTTGGCACAGTCCTTGGAATAATGCCAATATTTCCCGATCGGTGTCCAGTATACGGACTTTACCTCCTGCGTTTCTGCAGCCGTTGTCGTTGCAGCTGTAGTCGTGGTTGTTTGTACTGCTATGGCTGTTTTTATCGTTCCGGCACCTTTCTTTGTCGTGCCGATCTGGGGGGCTGTATCTTTCAAAATGTCGCTGCTGCTTGTGGTTTCCGCAGCAGTCGTTGTTTCTGTTATGGCAGCAGAATCCTGTGCTGTTTCCGCACCGCAGGCAGAAAACAGGCACAGTCCCATCAGGAGCACCGTCAAAAACGCTGTCTTTCTCATGCTTTTTATCCTTTCTTGCATACCCCTATTCTCTGGGGCATTTCCACAGGCTGAATGCGCAGGTCAGTACGATAATGGTGATCGCCCAGATCCGGGAAACTGTCATTCCCAGATCCAGCACCAGTCCCAGCACGATCTCTCCCACGATCCACAGGATCACCGCAATGACACACAATGCCACAATAAATTTGATCTGCCGTTTCTTCATTTTATGCCATACCCAGCTTGGACTTCGCCAGCTTCAGCTGCTCTGCCACTGCCGCCGGAGACGGACCGCCCTGGGATACTCTGCCCTTGACGCAGGTCTCCAGACTAATTGCCTCATACACATCCTCGGTAAACAGCGGTGTCATTTTCTGGTATTCCTCCAGCGGCAGTGTCTCCAGAGTCAGTCCCTGGTCAATACACTGCGCCACCAGGGTGCCGGAGATCTTATAGGCATCCCGGAAGGGCATTCCTTTCTTTACCAGATAGTCTGCGCAATCTGTGGCATTGATGAAGCCCTTTGCCGCAGCGGCACGCATATTTTCCTTATTGACACGCATGGTCTCCAGCATGGGAATAAAGGTCTCCAGACACAGCTTTACGTTGTCCACTGCGTCAAAAATAGCCTCTTTATCCTCCTGCATATCCTTGTTATATGCCAGAGGCAGACCTTTCATCATGGTCAACAGGGTCTGGAGATCGCCGTAGACACGTGCAGTCTTGCCACGAATCAGCTCTGTAATATCCGGGTTTTTCTTCTGGGGCATAATGGACGAACCAGTGGCAAAGGCGTCATCCAGTTCAATGAACTTGAATTCCCAGGAGCACCACAGAATAATTTCCTCGGAAAAACGGGAGAGGTGCATCATAATAATGGACAGTGTATCTGCCAGTTCGATACAGTAGTCCCGATCGGAAACGCCGTCCAGGCTATTTGCCATAGGTGCATCGAAGCCCAGGAGGGATGCGGTCTGTTCCCGGTCAATATGATAAGTTGTACCAGCCAGTGCGCCGCTGCCCAGAGGGCATTCGTTCATACGCTTTGCGGTATCGTCCAGTCTGCCCAGGTCACGGAGAAACATCTGCACATATGCCAGCAGATGGTGGGCAAATGTCACAGGCTGGGCACGCTGCAAATGGGTATAGCCCGGCAGAACGGTCTCGGTATGCTGCTGCGCCATAGTGACCAGTGCGGTACAGAGTTTCTGTACCAGGCTGCGGACTTCGGCGATCTCATCCCGGAGATACAGGCGCAGATCCAGCGCCACCTGATCATTTCTGGAACGGGAGGTATGGAGACGCTTACCCACATCGCCGCAGCGTTTGGTCAGTTCGGCTTCTACGAACATGTGGATATCCTCTGCGTTGGGGTCGAATTCCAGTGCGCCGCTGTCCAGGTCGGCGAGGATGCCTTTCAGACCGGTGATAATAGCTGCACTGTCCTCTTTTGTGATAATACCGCAGTCACCCAGCATGGTTGCATGGGCAATGCTGCCCTGGATGTCGTGGCGGTACATACGGGCATCGAATGCGATAGAGGAGTTGAACGCATTCACGCCGGCGTCAATTTCTTTGGAAAATCTTCCTGCCCAAAGTGCCATAATATAATATCCTTTCACGGCTCAACCCCTCCACCATTGCTGCGCAATGGTCCCCCTCCCCTTTCAGGGGAGGCATTTCCGAGCGAAGCGAGCCATCTTTTCTTTTTTCGCTTCCTTTTTTCTTTTCAGCAGCGGCGGACAAACCGCCTGTATCCCCCTCCGGGGAATACTCGTTTACTGACACGTCATCGAGCGAAGCGAGGCTCTTTTCTTTTTTCGCTTCCTTTTTTCTTTTCAGCAAAG
>JBJFHO010000049.1:0-17347 GCA_051893675.1 Ruminococcus sp.
TTTACTTTGACGGTGATAATATCAGCATGACCCTACGGCTTACAGATTTACCGGAGAATATGCTAGAGAGCACTTGTCTCAGCGCACCAATCGAAGCAACACTCGGTGGGCAAGAGTTAAAATTCCGTGATATTACTGGTGAATTTGCTGTAGATTCGGAAACTGGAGTGATTGCCTCTATGTCAGAAGAAGCCGAGGGAAAAACCACCTATGCAACCATGAGTCTGGCAGAATTTGTAAAATCTGACAATGGATATTGTACCGTTTTAACAGCAACATATGATGGTGAAATAAAAGACACACTCCCTTTGCAACTGTCGATTCCTTATTACAGGGGCAGTAATTCAAGTATTCAAATTCTGGCTTCTGAGACAGAAGATGGCAGCCGTTGCTATGAGCCAAAGGACATCGGCATTTGTCAATCTAACCTTTCTCTGGAAACAACTGTCCAATACCAGTCTGGACTGAAAACCACTTATGATGTCCAAGAGACAAAAAACGGCATTACACTGGAACGCATCATTGTTTCACCATTTTCCACTGAAATCGCCATATCTGGTGATTTCGGAGAATATGATACTGTATATATCACTGACCAGAATCAAAATTCGTATCAGCCCATTTTTGACACGGACAATCCCCTGAGTTTCAACGGCATCTCCACATGGGAAGCCCCCTTAACGGATGCAACCTCCATTTCCATTACAATTGTTCCAGATAAAGGGGAAATTGAAGATGGCGGAACTTGTTTCACTGTCCCCATTGAAAAAGGCTATCGTTCTCCGGCAGTTAATAATTTTGATACAGCCGGTGGAAATGATATCACCTACATTCCTCCTTTGGATGAATAACGCATTCACAATTTTTTCTTTCCCTAGATTTTTCTCTTTATGACAAAAGGCAGATACCGCCAAATTCCAGCGGCATCTGCCTTTTTGCATATTCCGATTTACTCGTAATCAAACACATTTACCCAACGCAGCAGGAAATCCCGTTCCTGGGGATTGTCTTTCACCAGCTGTGACGCTGCCACAATGGGCATCCACTGGGACACATACTGTTTTGCCACATCGTTCATATCGCAGAACATATCCAGATATAGTTCCGCCCAGTCATCCTTGCCGCTGAGCCGGAACATGAGATATGTCCGTGCTGCATCTGCACTGCCGTTTCCCTGAGTGGCATGTGACCAGTCAATGACATACAGTCTGCCGTCCTTATCCACAATAACATTGCTGGTATTGAAATCCCCATGGCAAACCTTGATATGATCCGGCATGGCGTTCAGACGAGTGTGCAGATCGTAGCGTGTGGTGGCATCCAGCCCGGACTGGCTGATCTTCCGGTTCATTTTGTCCTTGAGCTTCGTCAGCAGCGGCGAGCGCTTGCTCTGGATCTCCTTTTGCAGCAGCACGAACTGTTCCATATAGCTGCGCACCTGGTCGGGATTGGCTTCCATCAGGGACTGGAGCGTCTCACCTTCCACAAATTCTGTGACGATTGCCCATTTTCCCTCAACCTTGCGTACCTCCAGCAGCTTCGGGATACGCAGTCCGGTCTCCTCCACACGAGCCTGATTCAGGGCTTCATTGAGAATGTCCGACTTCTTAAAGCCGTGACCGAACACCTTGACACGGGTATTTCCTTCCCGATAGCTGGTCTTTTCCCGGCTTTCCAACAATGGTTCCATACATTGATTCCTCCTCAGGCTCATTCGCCGTAATATGCTTTCAGATACATCTCACGAATTTCCGAAATCAACGGATAACGTGGATTTGCACCAGTGCACTGGTCATCGAACGCCTGTTCGCTCATTTCATCCAGAGACTCCAGGAATGCATCCTCTGCAATGCCATACTCCCGGATGCTCTTCTTGATACCTACCAGCGCTTTCAGTTCTTCGATCTTGGCAATGAAGTTCTCAAATACATCTTCCTCCGTTCCGCCTGTCACGCCCACAAATCTTGCGCATTCGCAGTAGCGAGGCAGTGCCTTGGGATAGGGATACTGGGAGAACGTTCCCATTTTCCGGGGCGCTTCTGCAATATTATACCGCATGACCTCCGTAATGAGAATGGCATTGGCAACGCCGTGAGGCAGATGGTGAAATGCCCCCAGCTTATGCGCCATAGAATGGCACACACCCAGAAATGCATTGGCAAACGCCATACCAGCCATCGTGGATGCATTCGCCATTTTCTCCCGTGCCACAGGTGCATTTGCACCGTTTTCGTAGCATTCCGGCAGGTAGGTGAAGATATTTTTCAGTGCCTGCAACGCCAGCCCATCGGTATAATCCGTTGCCATAACAGATGCGTATGCTTCCAGTGCATGGGTCATGGCGTCAATACCCGATGCCGCCGTCAATCCCTTGGGCTGGGACATCATAAGATCTGTGTCAATAATCGCCATATTAGGCAGCAGCTGATAATCTGCCAGCGGATACTTCGTCCCGGTGGCTTCGTCGGTAATGACCGCAAAGGGTGTTACCTCTGAACCAGTACCCGACGAGGTGGGAACAGCAATAAAATATGCCTTTCCGCCCATTTCCGGGAATTCGTAAGTGCGCTTGCGGATATCCAGAAAACGCATTGCCATATCTGCAAAATCTGCCTCCGGATGTTCATACAGCACCCACATGATCTTTGCCGCATCCATTGCCGAGCCGCCGCCCAGAGCAATGATCACATCCGGCTCAAAGGTACGCATCAGCGCTGCACCTTCCTTGGCGCAGGCAAGAGTGGGGTCAGGCTGAACATCGGAAAAAATCTGGTATGCCACGCCCATTTTTTGCAGGGGTTCTGTCACGCAGGAGGTCATACCACTTTTGAACAGGAACTGATCTGTAACGAGAAAAGCACGCTTCCGGTGCAGTACCTCTTCGATCTCACGCAGTGCCACCGGCAGGCAGCCTTTTTTAAAGTACACCTTCTGGGGCGTGCGGAACCACAGCATATTTTCTCTCCTCTCAGCCACTGTTTTGATATTCAGCAGATGCTTGACACCAACGTTTTCCGAAACGGAATTTCCGCCCCAGGAGCCGCATCCCAGCGTCAGGGACGGCGCCAGATTGAAGTTATACAAATCACCGATACCGCCGTGAGAGGACGGTGTATTCACCACAATACGGCAGGCTTTCATCCGGTCAGCGAAAATGGAAATTTTTTCACGCTGCTGCACCTCATCCACATACAGCGATGCCGTATGCCCATAGCCGCCGTCCTTAATGAGCCGATCGGCATACTGCACTGCCTGTTCGAAATTCTCCGCACGGTACATTGCCAGTACCGGAGACAGCTTTTCATGGGCAAACTCTTCGCTGATTTCCACAGAGGTGACCTCACCGATGAGCACCCGTGTCTCCTCCGGCACATCCACTTCCGCAAGGGCTGCAATTTTCGCCGCAGGCTGCCCTACGATCTTGCTGTTCAGAGAACCATTAATGAGAATGGTCTTGCGTACCTTTTCTGTCTCCTCCGGCGAGAGGAAGTAGCAGCCACGCTTCTGGAATTCCGCACGGACGGCATCATAAATATTCGTATCCACGATCACCGACTGCTCCGAAGCGCAGATCATACCATTGTCAAATGTCTTGGAATGCACAATGGAATTCACAGCTTTCCGGATATCCGCCGAGGCATCAATGACAGCCGGAGTATTGCCAGCCCCTACACCCAGGGCAGGCTTGCCGCTGGAATAGGCTGCACGTACCATACCCGGGCCGCCTGTTGCCAGAATGATATCCGCCTCCCGCATGAGGGTATTGGTCATTTCCAGAGACGGCACATCAATCCAGCCGATGATATCCTTCGGCGCACCGGCTTTCACCGCTGCATCCAGGACGATTTTCGCCGCTGCAATGGTACTGTTCTTGGCACGGGGATGGGGCGAGATCAGGATGGCATTGCGTGTTTTCAGGCAGATCAGTGCCTTGAAAATCGCAGTGGAGGTCGGGTTTGTGGTTGGAATTACCGCCGCCACAACACCGATGGGTTCTGCAATCCGCATGGTGCCATATGCAGGATCTTCTTCGATGACGCCGCAGGTTCTGGTGTTTTTATAGGCGTTGTAAATATACTCAGAGGCATAGTTATTCTTGATGACCTTATCCTCTACTACGCCCATACCGGTCTCTTCCACTGCCATTTTCGCCAGCGGAAGCCGTGCATGATTTGCCGCAAGTGCAGCAGCCCGGAAAATCCGATCCACCTGTTCCTGTGTGTATTCCGCATACTGCTCCTGTGCACGGCGTACCTGAGCCAGCTTGCGTTCCAATGCAGGAACACCATCCACCAACGGTCTGTTGTTTTCATTATGATCCATCATATCATTACTCCTATTCTGAATCAGGACGGAACACTTCTGCGACAAGATGCGCAGCGATCCCCACCTGCGACACCGTTGTCACCTACATTATACCACATGGAAAGACGTTCCGTCAATAGAGGACTTTTAATGTGGTGTTAGGAATTAGGAGTTAGGAATGAGGAATGGTGGTGTTCGCTTCGCTCACATTAAATAAATGGATGGTCTCCCATTTATATTCCATCGCCGTAGGCGATACCGAAATTCCTCATTCCTAACTCCACATTCCTCATTCATGTTTTTGACAGGAACTGCACGGCAGCTTTGCTATAATGGACACAGAGGTGATGGCAGTGCAAACGATTTATCTGGACGTTCTGCTGGTGCAGAGCCTCTATGTCAATTATTTCTTGCTGCGTGCTGCTGCAAAAATCACGCATTCCCCATTGCGATTGCTGCGCTGTTTCCTGACGGCTGCCGGCAGCAGCCTGTTTTCCCTGCTGATCCTGCTGCCGCCTTTGCCAATACTGCTCCAGTTGGTCTGCAAGCTTCTGGCAGCGGCGGCAACAGTCACCATGGCATTCGGGATCCACCGGGAAAGCTGGCTGAGGCAGTTCGGCTGCTTTTTCGTATGCAATTTTCTACTGGCAGGACTGCTTCTAGCAGTCAGCAGTTTTTCCAGCCAGGGATTTACCACCTGGGGAAACAGTTATTGCTATCTGGATTTTTCCCTGCTACAGCTGATTCTATTCACTGCACTGGCATATTCTTTGCTGCATTTGTGCAGTCTGCTGCGGAACCGCCGCCGTCATACCGATGATCGCTTTCAGGTATTCCTGCGGCTTGGCGAAAAAACAGCGGTTCTGCCGGGACTTGCTGACACAGGGAATAACCTGACGGACACCTTTTCCGGCGTACCGGTGATCATTTGCAGCGCTGAAATGCTTTCCGATGTGCTGGATGGCAGAGCCGTGGAAACACTCCGGGGATATCGGCTGGTACCTTGTACCACCGTAACCGCCCAGGGATTGATTCCCCTGTTCCGTCCGGATGAAGTCTGCATCCGGAATCTATCCACCGGAAAGAGCCGTGCTGTGGACGTCATGATCGGTATCAGCGGCAGTCAGGAAAGCGCCATTTTTCACCCCAATCTGATGGAATAACAGAAAGGAACCTGTACATGCAAACACTATTCTGGAAGCTTCAACTATTATTCGCCCAGCTCCGGGAAAAACTGGCTGCGCCATGCCGGGTGGATTATATCAATGGCACGGATACCCTGCCGCCGCCTCTTTCCAAGGAGGAGGAACAGACAGTTTTTGCTGCCCTGGAACAAGGCGATCCCCAGGCACGGGAAACACTCATTGTCCATAATCTACGGTTGGTGGTGTACATTGCACGAAAATTCGAGTCCTCCGGTCTGGGACTGGAGGATCTCATTTCCATCGGCACCATTGGACTCATCAAAGCCGTGGAGACCTTTTGTCCTGCCAAAAAAATCAAACTTGCCACCTATGCTTCACGCTGCATTGAAAACGAAATCCTCATGGTACTGCGCAAGAATACCCAGACACGGGGTGAAATCTCCATTGACGAACCCCTGAGCGCCGACTGGGACGGCAACGAGCTGCTGCTCTCGGATATTCTCGGCACAGACGAGGATATTGTCTGCAAGGACATTGAAACGGAAGCTGAACGTGAAATGCTCCGGGCAGCTGTATCCGAACTGGGCGAACGGGAACAGGAAATCATGGAGATGCGCTTCGGACTGACCGGCGGGCGGGAACGCACCCAAAAAGAAGTTGCAGAAGCCATTGGCATTTCCCAATCCTACATTTCACGGTTGGAAAAGAAAATCATCCGGAAGCTGCGCTGCAAGCTGGAAGAAGCCGACCAGCCTCTCACTGGAAAATCGTAAAATACACATAAAAAACAGCCGCAAGGGTTAGTGCATATCCCCTTGCGGCTGTTTTTATTTTCAGGACATCGTCAGTCCTGTTTCGTTACAATTTTTGAAAGCGAACAGATCGCATTAGTCTGTGGACGGCAGCGTCTTGATCAGCGATACCAAGAACTTCAGCAGGATAATTGCGTCATTGTTACCCAGTTCGTTATCTGCGTTGCAGTCAGCATTCAGTGTTGCCTGTTCGGAAAGCTTTACAGCACCAGCAGCTGCCTTGTTCAGGAGTACAGCGTCTGTAATATCTACACGGCCGTCAACATTGACGTCACCATACAGTGCCTTCAATTCAGCAGTAGTCTGTGTGCCGCTTGCTGTTGTGGTAGTAGTCGTACTGGAAGTTGCTCCCTGGCTTGTTGAACCAGAAGTTGCAGTGGTAGTAGTTGTGGTAGTATCAGTTGTATCCTCAATAGAGGTTGTTGTCTCAGCAGTAACTTCTGCCAGTACATTTACAGTAACCTCAGCAGTCTGACCGCCAGGTGTGGTGATTGTCAGAGTTGTTGTACCAACGTTCTTACCGCTGACGGTAGCATTCTGACCATCGGAAATCTTTGCAGTTGCAGTGTTCTTGTCTGCGGTAGTGATGGTGCAGCCCGGAACATTGATTTCCAGTGTTGCGCTCTCGCCAACCTGTACATCAATGGACTCAGCTACTGTCAGAGTATCCTCAAACTTATAGCTCTTTGCGGAGTTGTTTACATCATCCGCTGCATAGAAAACGGTTACGTTGTCGATTGTGAAGGAATCGGAAACAGTCTCGCCCAGGTTTGCATACCATACGCCCATGTCAACATGGCTGCCCTCTTCTTCTGCATTGACATTGTTCCATGCATTCTTCACAGCGCCGGTGTCACTGTTGATAGTCTCACCAGTTGCAACAGACGGCGGAATGATCCACATATAAGTATAAGTCTTTGTGCCCTTTGCATCCTGGTAAGGTGCAACTGCAATGCTGTCGTCATTTGCTGCCGGACGGCTTCCAGCAGTGGTCTTTTCCCAGTACAGCAGGATCGGATGTGTTGCATTGCCGCTGTCGCTGACAAAGACATCATCTGTCTGGCACCAGTTATCTGTTTTGCCCAGCTTTTCCAGAACGCTTGTGCCTGCGCCGACCTGAACCTGGTTTGCCTCAGCAGAGGTGGTTACGTCGAACTGTACAGCGTATACGTCAGCAGTCTTTTCATAGGTCATGCCAAAGTCAGCATACGGAATAGAAACGGACTTGCCAACGGAGGAAGAACCAGCGCTCTTAACAGAAGCAGTACCGGAGCACGGGAATGTAATGGATTCTTCATAAGTCAGGGTTGCATCCACAATCGTAGCATCTGTGAAGTCACCCTGTGTCAGTTCTGCATACCACAGCTGGAAGGAAATCTGGTCTGTATTCTTTGTGGTTGCACAATCAACGACCTGTTCCGGAACGTCCCAGGTAACGGTGAAGTAGCTGCCCAGTTCCTGCTTTGCCAGGTCAGAGCCGCCGCCGACTTCAAATTCGCCCTTGCCGTTGCCCCAATCAACACCAGCGTCTGTGCACTGCTTCAGTGCAGCACCGCCGATATCATTGTACCAGTAACCAGCATTGACGTCAGACTTCAGACCAGCCTGCAGCTTTGCATACTCTGTATCAGCAAGGCTCATGTATTCTACATTCAGACCGCCGCCGTACATTACACGGCTGACATTTGTATCGTCAGCTGTTTTCAGTGTCACACTCAGTGACTTTACCTTTGCACCGGAAGCAACCGTCTGACCCGGAATGAAGTTAAAGTCTGCATAAGTGAACTTGTGGCTGTTCAGCGGGAAGCCTGCTTCACGGATGGCAGTCTCAGAATTCAGAGTCTTGCCGTCGTTTGTTGCAGCAAATGCCTCAGAAGCATAATATTCCTCACTGCAATTATCACCGATGGACAGCGCAATATCCAGACCGTCCAGCTTCAGAGAATTCAGGGTAGTTACTGTGCAGGTATCGCCGCTCTGATCTACACTGTAGGAAGCAGCGCCGCCGTTTGCACTGGAGAAGTACAGACCGCCGGTGTTTTCTGCGCCGCCCGGAAGATCATCATCGCCGTTGATCCAATCCGGTGCTGTGCCTTCACTGGTATCTGTCGTGCCGTTTACGGTAATGGAAACCAGTGTGATGCTTGCATCCTGTGTCCGTGTCTTCTGGTCGGTCTCATCAATCAGACCTGTGTAGCAGTTCTGGAACTGGAATTTTCCTGAAGCTCCCAGATCAATGTAACTGGGCAGTTTTACAACCACAGAAAATTCCGATGCATAAGGATGGCACTGAATTGCCTCTCCATCGGAAGTCAGCGTGTTTGTATCCCACCACCAATCATGCGACTCATCTGCCGAGCAGCCGAAATAGTAGGAAAAATCGGTTACCATCTGATCTGCCTTCAGATTAAACTGCAATGTTGTCGGACTGTCTGTTCCCAGAATATCCTTCGGGGATTTACCGGTGGTATCCGTAAATGATGTCCACTCATCCGTCGCCGCTTTGCACAAATATGTACACTTTGTCTCATTCAAAGGATGATCTGGATCATCCGGATTGGTCTGGGATGTTTCCAATGTCTTCCCAACAGACACTTCCGTTCCGGCTGCCTCTGCGAAAAATGAACCGCCAGAGGTGACAGCTACAGAACTCGCCGCCATAACAGCACTGATAACCAGTGCTTTTACTCGCTTATGAAAGGTCTTGCTCATTCATATCGCTCCTTTTTTCAATGAATTTCATCTGTTGATTTCGTCACAGAAAAGACGGCAGATTGCCCTTTCTGTTTAAACATGCAAAACGAATCATTCATTTTGCAGCTATATTTATTATAACAGACACTGTAAGAAAAGTAAATGTATAAATTGTTAAGTTTATGATGGCAAGTGAAAATTATTCCCTTCCTATTTTGTGCAACTTGTACAGAATCATTGCACATATGAAAAAACATCAGATAATACTTCAGGCAAAAAGCGGCATTTCATGAGAAAAGCCGCTTTTGTACTTTAAATTGATTTGTTTTTTGCCTTGATTATTCGGAAGAAGTTGCCTCTGTAATGGTCTTATTCTGCGGCGTTACCGAAGCGGTAGTGCCCACATTCCGGACGCCCTTGACAGCGACACGATAATCTCCCACAGCCCAGACGGTATTATAACGTGCACAGGAGATGGTCGGCGTGTAGTTGAAAGTGACCGTATCTCCGTCCACAGCCTCTGCCTGGGTGGAATAGCTCAGCAGATCGACATTTGCCGTGATATCGCTTGCATCCAGGTCGGCAATGATCTCTTCTGGTCCGATGATGCTGACTGTCAGCTGCTGAGTCAGCACTTCAAAGTCATAGGATGCGGGCGCATTGATGATGCCGATGTCAGAGAGGACGAAGTCTTTCTTTGCCAGACCAGTGGAATCCAGCGTCAATGTTACAGTAGAGAATCCCGACTGGTTGACATAATCATCGGGCACCGTGACCACAAAGTCATTGGAATAATTCAGGTCGATATCCCGGAGAGAAATGGAGCCAATATTGAACTCGTTCATTTCATCCAGAGAAGTATTGGGTGCCGCCAGTGTGATCTGATTTTCCGAGAGAGAAAGATTCAGGGAATCCAGGTCGAAATTTGCCGGCGCATTGGTGATCTGGTATGTGATATCCATGGTTTTCTGATACAGCACCGGTACTTCAATAGAGAAAGTCGCCACATCGTAGGTGAAATTGGAAGAATCCACCTGCGTACCAGCTTCATTGTAAAAGAGAAGTGTATCCGTGGTCAGGATTTTAGAAGCACTCAGCTGTTCTTTCTGCTGTGTCTCTGCCACACAGTAGGCAACCTGATTCAGCTGCTGCTGCGGTCCGGTGACAGCAATGGTACCCGGATTGCTCACAAAGTTTTCCTCATCCAGAACGCATCCGTCTGCATAAGTGATATTCGGCACAGCAGGACGAACCTCAAATGTATAGGTATCAATCCGGTCGAAGGTCACATCCACCTTTGACGGCGAGATGGATTTCACATTGAACTGCTCGCTGCCGTTGCCGGTGACGGTAATGGAAAGCGTCTTTGTCCCTGCGGCGGTGACATTTTCGATCACAGCCGTTGCAGTCAGGTCATCCGCCTCAATGTTTCCCACTTTCGAACGGTTGCCCTCGATCTGCACCGTGACCTCTTCCACATCATAGTCAATGACGCTGAGTCCGTTTTCCTCGGCAGAAGTTCCGGCGATCTCCACCTGCAGTGGAATATGATTGATGGTGCGGGGCGTTGTGGGATAAATGGCAATGGAAATGACAAACCAAAGAACAATGGCAATGGCAACAGATGCGATCATCATTGCCGGGCGGCTTTCATAAAACCGCTGAAAAAGTGTGCCGTTATGGCTGGTCTTCTGTTTCTTCCGGCGTTGTTTCTGCGAATGATTCGGAATCTTTGACATCGTCCTTCTCCTTTCTTGTCCTGCCCAGCTTGATGAATGGAAGCTTCTTTGCCACCTTGACGATGGGTGTCTCTGAATTCACTGTAATCAGACGGTCTGTCAGCAGATGGTGCAGATTTTCCCGTGTAAAGCCGCTTTTCAGTACACCGTTTTCCGCCACAGAAATGGCACCTGTCTCCTCAGATACCACAATGACAATGGCATCGGAGTTTTCGCTCATACCGATGGCGGCACGGTGACGGGAACCGAGGCGCTTGTTGATCAGTTCTTCTTTCTGGGGCTTCGGCAGAAAACATGCCGCCGCCAGAATCTTGCCGTCCCGGACAATGACTGCGCCGTCATGCAGGGGCGTTTTGTTATAGAAGATATTTCCGAACAGTTCCTTGCTGGGAATGGCATCCAGAATCGTACCATTGTCGATCTGTTCGCCCAGTCTTGTCTGCCGTTCGATTACGATCAGTGCACCCGTGGAAGTCGCAGACAATTCCACACAGGAATCGCATATGACATCAATGGCATTGCGCCAGACGCCATCGTCTGTTCCATATCCGCTTGTAAACCGCAGTCCCAGTTTCGTATAGCCTGCCTTTTCCAGCGTGCGCCGCAGTTCCGGCTGGAACAGAATGATGACGGCGATCATACCGATATTCAGTGTTTCCGAAAGCAGATAGGATATGGCTTTCATATTGATCCACATGGACACAATATAGACAATCAGAAGCAGCAGGATGCCTTTCAGCAGCTGACCGGCACGTGTTTCACGCACCAGTTTCATCACCACATAAACCACGTAAGAAAGCACAAGGATATCCAAAATATCCACAGGTTCAGCCGTCTTAATGACGCTGAAAATCATATCCAACAAGTCTCTCCATTTCATATCCATGTGCATTCCGTCCTTTCCTACTTCTTGTTCTGGTATATACCGGGCTCGTTGCAGTCATACACCGTTATGTAACGAGGGCAGTGCCCCCGTATCCGATTCTATTACTATTGTAACATATCACCGGATTTTTTCAATAGGTTTTCTTGATTTTTCAGAATATTGACATAATTTTTCAAGGAAGCAGCCAGCCTCAGGGTATCTGCTTCCCGGCTGAAGGCAGAGGGAGCAAACCGTATGGTACCGTCCTCCGTCCCCAGCTTCTCATGTGCAAGCGGTGCGCAGTGCAGTCCGGCACGGAGACAGAACCCCTGCTGACTGAGCCACGCCGCCGCTGTTTCCGGCGAAGCGCCGTCCACGGTGAAAGACACGATGGGTACATAGGAAACACCGGGTTCCCGGTAGATCCGGATTTCCGGCACATCCCGCAGTGTCTGACAGAGCAGCTCACACAACTGGGATTCATGACGGTACAGTCCCTGCACCGTCCGCCGTTTGACAAAGGAGATACCGGCACAGAGTGAAGCTGCACCGATCACATTGAGTGTGCCGCATTCCAGCCGATCCGGCAGGAACTCCGGCTGTTCCGGACTGCGTGACGCACTGCCCGTACCGCCCTGCATGAGAGGCTGGATGGGAAATACACAGTCCGTCATGAGCACGCCAGTTCCGGTAATACCATACAGACCCTTGTGCCCGGCAGTACACAGTATATTCATACCGTCCCGCTCCAATGACAGGGGCAGAATTCCGCATGCCTGAGCGCCATCTGCAATGAAACAGAGTCCGTGCATCCGGCACAGCTGGGCAATTTCCCGGTAGGGCAGGATCTGACCAGTGACATTGCTGGCAATAGTACAGATCACTGCACGTGTATTCGGTCGTATCTCCGCCTGAAAGTGCTGTAAAGTCACAGCGTCATCCGGCGAGACCTTTGCAATACTATAGGAGATCTTCCCTGCCTTGGCAAGTGCCGCCACAGGACGATAAACGGAATTGTGTTCCAGATCGCTGATAATGACGTGATCTCCCGGTTTTAAAATGCCCTGAATTGCCACATTCAGAGCATGGGTGCAATTGAGTGTAAAAATGGTATTTTCCACTTTGGCGTCAAAAAAATCCGCCACAGTTTCCCGTGCGTGGTAGACCATTTCCGAAGTGCGCTCTGCAATCGCATGACCGCCTCTGCCGGCGTTGCCGAACTTTGCCACAGCTTCTGCCACAGCCTGGCGCACCTCCGGCGGCTTCGGATACGTGGTCGCCGCATTGTCGAAATTGACTATCACCACATCTCACGTCCCTCTTGCAGCTCCCGGAACGGAACGCCTTCACTTGTCAGAATATCCGAAATCTTTCCGCAGTCTCCCTGCACCAAAAGCACAAATCCGCAGCCTTCCGGTCCAAGGTGTTCCAATCGGCGGATCTCGCTGGAATATCCATACCGCTGCAAAGTCCGGCGTGCCTGATTGGCATTCGTATACGAAACCATAGCCGCCTTGCATCCAGACATCTTTCTCACCCCTTTACATATCATAATGAGGAAACTGGTTCCTCATTTCAGTATATGCCGGGGGAAAGCACCGGGTGAGACTGGTGCGCAGTCAGATTTTGTGTAACAGCACTCCTCCACCGCCTGTCGGCGGTTCCCCTCCCCTTTCAGGGGAGGCTTTTGGGAACAAGAAATGGCAGTCATCCACTGCATTCTCAAAATAAAAATCCATCGCCGAAGGCGATATCGCCATTCCTCATTCCTAATTCCTCATTCCTAATTCCTCATTCCTCATTCCTCATTCTTCAAAAGCAAGCACACGCAATGGGCAGAAATGCCTGAGCCATCTCCGGTGAAGCCCAGTTTTTCCTCCGTGGTCGCCTTTACACTGACCTGTTCCGCAGAAACGCCGCAGGCATGAGCAATATTCTCCCGCATCTGTGCAATATAAGGTGCCAGCTTGGGATGCTGACAGAGAATGGTAGCGTCCAGATTGCCCACAACATAGCCGCAGGCATGTACTTTTTCCGCCACGCATTCCAATAGCTTCAGGCTATCCGCCCCGGCATAAGCAGGATCTGTATCCGGGAAGTGCTTGCCGATATCCCCCAGCGCTAGTGCACCCAACAGGGCATCCGAAATCGCATGGAGCAGTACATCTGCATCAGAGTGTCCCAGCAATCCCTTTTCAAAAGGAATCTCCACACCGCCAAGAATCAGTTTCCGTTCTTCCACCAGACGGTGAACATCATAGCCATGTCCGATCCGAAAAGGTATCATTCCCATTACGCTTCCTCCTTCCACCGCTGCAATAACAGCTGTGCAATTGCAATATCCTCCGGCGTTGTGATTTTGATATTGGTATAATCGCCCGTAGTCATGTACACCTTACAATTGATTGCCTCCACAAGCTGGCAGTCATCGGTAAAATCCAGGGCATGTTCCTGAGCAAAGGTCACTGCTTCAAAGTACAGCGACCGCTTGAATACCTGCGGAGTCTGGGTGATGAACAAATGGGGGCGATAAGGCGTGTCCACGATCAGGTGATCATTTACTATTTTAATAGTATCCTTTACCGGCACGCCCAGCGTTGCACCGCCGAACACGGAAGCATCCTGAATGACCTGCGCAATATGCTTTGTCTGTACCAGAGGACGTGCGCCGTCGTGCACTGCAATCATGGTCGTTCCCTTGGACAGGGCACGCAGACCGCACATGACACTCTGCTGCCGGGTGGAACCGCCCTCCACAACGGCGTGCAGTTTGGATATGCCGCACTGGGCTGCCGATTCCCGGATGGCGTCATGATCTGCCGGACGTGCCACAACGATGATCTCCGCCACACGATCACAGGCTTCAAAGGCACGCATGGTCTGTCCGATGACTGTGGTATCTCCCAAGGGCAATAAAATCTTGTTTTTCCCCTGCATCCGTGTGGCATTTCCGGCGCACACCAGAATGACAGAGGTATCTGCTCTATGTTCCTGTTCCATTGTTGTTCTCCTTTCCACGTGTTCATGATCTTGAAAAAACAGATCTATCCGCTTGACAAATCCTATCAAATCTGATATTATTAAGGCAATATCGCACAAAGATTGTGCGTCAGATGCGCCGTCAGATTTTTCGTCAGATGAAACAAAAAGCGCAGTGAATACTTTGTGTATTCACGAGCATTTTTGTGAAATATGACGCAAAATATGCAAGCATATGACGTACAAAGCCGTCAGGCGCTCTTTGTGCGGTGTTGCCTTAAGTATAGAAGAGCATACCGGTCGACGATCAGCTCCCACATGATTTGTTATAGAAACAACCGTCACATGTTTGGTCGCAAGGGGCGGTTATTTCTTTTTATGGTATGCCCCACATTTATTATAGCATGTTCCGGCAGAGTTTGTCAATTCTCAATCAAGGCATCATGCAACGGAACAAATTAAACACGGAAATCAATTTTTGTAAAATATGGATTATTGTAGGGGCGACCATTGGTCGCCCGTTGCGGTTTGCCTGGATTTTTGGCGGGCGAACAATGTTCGCCCCTACATAAAATGATTCATTTCACAGCATATAATTTAAAAATTGATTTCCGTGCAAATTAAAATCCTGCACTTGACAAATCGTATGAAATCTGATATCATATAAATAGAAGAGCATACCGGTCGACGGTCCGCTCCCATTTGGATAATATAAGAATTAGCCGTCCTGGGTTGCAAGCGAAGGGCGGTTATTTCTTTTTATTATGATAGAAGATAAAACAAATCAATGTTGCAAACGCCATGAGAAGATCACAGAACTGCATCAATTCCTGCCATGTAACATAATTGTCCATACTATCACCTCCCATCCTATGTAAAATAGCATGGGAGCGAGAAAAGACCGCCGTACCGTTTATGGTATGCTCCACATTTATTATAGCATGTTTCGGCAGAGTTTTTCAACAAGCAAAGGGTACTGATTCCAAAACCAGTACCCTTTTTGTGCTTATAGATTGTGCAGCTTATAAGAGAGCGTCATGAGACTGTCGTCCAGATGCACCGTAACCACCTGGGCATGTTCCACGGCAATGTCACAGTGGCTGAAATTCCACAGACCACGAATTCCCAGAGACACCAGACGCTCCGCCACTGCCTGGGCAGATTCCTTTGGCAGACAGAGTACCGCTGCCGCCGGATGATGTGCTGCGCAAAACGTCTCCAGCTGTTCCATAGAATGAATTTCCAGATCTGCCAGCTGCTTTCCGATCAATTCCGGCTTCGTGTCAAAAATTCCGATCAGACGAAATCCACGCTGTTCGAACTGTACATTCTCCGAAACCACCTTGCCCAGACTCCCGGCGCCCACCAGGATCGCTGGCAGAAGCTGGGGCAATCCCATAATACGCTCCAGATTTTCCCGCAGTTCTTTCACAGAATACCCGCTGCCCTGCTGGCCGAAGCAGCCGAAGCAGCTGAGATCCTGCCGGATCTGGGATGCTGTCATGCCCAGCTGTCTGCCCAGTTCCCGGGACGAAGTCCGCTGCTGTCCGGTGCGTTCCAGTTCCTGCAATAGCCGGTAATACCGGGGCAGGCGGCGCACCACAGATGCAGAAGCCTCATATTTTTGTTCCAAAAGCGATCGCTCTCCTGTCATGCACATGCATCGAATTTATGCCATCAGCGCAGCCAGACGCTCGTTGATTGCCTCCAGGAATTCCTTGGAGTTCACCTTCTTCTTATTCTCCAGCTTGGAGATCAGATACAGGTCACCAGTCATAACGCCGTCCTCAATGGTCTGGATGGTTGCCTTTTCCAGCTTATCTGCAAACTCTACCAGTTCCGGCAGCTTGTCCAGTTCACCACGCTTGCGCAGTGCACCGCTCCATGCAAAAATGGTTGCAACGGAGTTGGTGGAAGTCTCCTCGCCCTTGAGATACTTATAATAGTGGCGCTGTACCGTACCGTGTGCAGCTTCATACTCATAGATGCCATCCGGAGAAACCAGAACAGAGGTCATCATTGCCAGGCTGCCATAAGCAGTGGAAACCATGTCGGACATAACATCGCCGTCATAGTTCTTGCAAGCCCAGATATAGCCGCCATTGGAACGGATGACACGTGCCACTGCATCGTCGATCAGGGTGTAGAAGTATTCGATGCCGGCAGCCTCGAACTTTTCCTTGTACTCAGTATCGTAGATCTCCTGGAAAATATCCTTGAAGGTGTGGTCATACTTCTTGGAAATGGTATCCTTCGTTGCAAACCAGACATCCTGCTTCAGATCCAGACCGTAGTTAAAGCAAGCACGTGCAAATCCGGCAATGGAGTTTGCCTTGTTGTGCAGACCCTGGATGATGCCGTCTGTGTCCTTGAAATCAAAGATCAGTTCCCGGGATTCGTTGCCCTCTGCATCGGTAACAACCAGCTCCGCCTTGCTGCCCTGCTTTACCTTCATTTCGGTATTCTTGTACACATCGCCGTAAGCGTGACGGGCAATGGTAATAGGCTTTGTCCAGGTGGGGATATACGGCTCAACGCCCTTCACCAGAATCGGGGTACGGAATACGGTGCCGTCCAGAATGGCACGGATGGTGCCGTTGGGGCTTTTCCACATCTGGGACAGGTTGTATTCCGGCATTCTTGCTGCATTGGGGGTAATGGTAGCACACTTGACAGCTACGCCGTACTTCTTTGTGGCATTGGCGCTGTCGATAGTCACCTGATCCTTGGTCTTTTCACGATATTCCAGACCAAGATCGTAGTATTCGGTCTTGAGGTCTACATAGGGTGTCAGCAGGATATCCTTGA
>JBJFHO010000050.1:0-3737 GCA_051893675.1 Ruminococcus sp.
GCCCACCAATTTGCGAGAACTGCTGCGTCAATGAAATGATGCGGCAGTTCTTTTTGCATTAGCGGCTAGTGTAGTATACTGTCAAAATTTCTGCTCGCAATTTTATCTATTTCCATTTAAGAGATTCGTATAAAATGCCGCGGCTGCAAAATTCATGAACATAGCAGTGAATTTTGCAGCCTGCGGCAGCTTTTTGGAATAAAGTTTTGTTATTGATAATGTGCCAGGAATTGGCGTGTGCGCTCTTGTTCCGGATGATCAAAGATCTGTTCCGGACTACCTTCTTCCACAATATAACCGTCTGCCATGAAGATGACCCGGTTGGAAATAGCTTTTGCAAAGCTCATTTCGTGAGTCACGATGACCATGGTCATATGATCCTCAGCCAGAAGCCGGATAACTTCCAGAATTTCGCCTGTCAGTTCCGGGTCGAGGGCTGAAGTCGGTTCATCAAAAAAGAGAATGGACGGGGACATGGCAAGGGCACGGACAATTGCCACACGCTGCTGCTGACCGCCGGAGAGCTCGCAGGGATAGGACTTTGCCTTGTTTGCCAGTCCCACCTTTTCCAGAAGTTCCATGGCGGTCTTTTCTGCCTCCGCCTTGCTCTTTTTCAGGATGATCCGAGGGGCTTCTGTGATATTCCGCAGAACGGAATAGTGGGGGAAGAGATTGAAATTCTGGAATACCAGACCGAAATAGTGCTGAATCTCCCGGAAATCTGCCCGCTGTGCATAGACCGGCTTCTTTCCTATTTCCGCTGTGACGGCAGTCTTTCCCATATAGGAAATGGAGCCGGCGGAAAGAGTCTCTAAAAAGGTGCAGCAGCGCAGCAATGTGGATTTTCCGGAACCGGAGGGTCCGATGATGGAGAGCACTTCGCCGGGCTGTACAGAAAATGAAATATCCTTGAGCACCTGTACATCCTGAAATTGTTTTTGCAGGTGACTGACTTCTAAATAGTTCACAGGGCACCTCCTAGATCTTATAATAGTTCAGCCGTTTTTCCAGAAGCGACATGAGACCGGCAACCAGCAGATTGAAAACGTAGTAGAAAATAGCTGCTGCCAGATAGGGCAGCATAGAAGTCTCTGATGCTGCGATCATGGATGTCTCTGTGAACAGCTCAATATAGGAAATGGCGAAGGCGAGGGAAGTATCCTTGACCAGTGTAATGGATTCGTTTGTCACTGCCGGGAGAACACGCTTGACCATCTGGGGCGTAATGATCCGCAGGAAGGTCTGGAAATGGTTGTATCCGAGGATCTTGGCGGCTTCATGCTGTCCCACCGGGATGGATTGAATACCGCTGCGGAATATTTCCGCAAAGTAGGCGGCATAGTTCAGGGAAAATGCGATAATAACTGCCCAGAAACGGTAGCTTGTGGTCAGAGGCAGACCGAATACAAAGTATTTTCCAAAGTAGATTACCAGAAGCTGGAGCATCAGCGGTGTGCCCCGTACTACGGAAATATAGAACTTCATGAGCCATTGGATGGGCTTCCATGCGTACATTCTCACGATGCAGATCAGCAGTCCCAGGGGCATGGAGAAGAGCAGCGTCAGCAGGAAGATCCAGATGGAACGGAGCATACTGTCTCCCAACTGGGCGACAATTTCAAAAAAAGACATGGTTTTTCCTTTCGATTTGGGTTACTGGATGATGGAATCGCTGAGATCCCATTTTTCGGCGATCTCTGCAAAGGTGCCGTCCTCACGCATTTCGTCCAGGGTTTTCTGCACCTTGTCCCGCAGTTCGGTGTTGTCCTTGGCAAACCCTACGGCATACTGTTCCGCAGAGAGAACGGTGTCCAGAATGACATAGTCGCCGTCACGGGATTCCATCTGATAGTTTGCAACGCCGATGTCCATGGCAATGGCATCAACGGCATTGGAATCCAGGTTCATGAATGCAGTATTATAGTCGGAAACGACTACCAGTTCCTTGAAAGAATCAGTCAGCGCCTTGTTGTCGTCCTCTTCCAGAGCGTCCTCTGCGGAGGAGTCTGTCTGTACGGCAACGCCCTTTCCTGCCAGATCGTCAAAGGTAGCAATACCGCTGTCTGCCTTTACCACAAAGACCTGGGAGTTGTCCACATAGGGGTCTGTCCAGGCGTAGTCATCCTCACGGCCGTTCATGGTAAAGCCGTTCCAGATACAGCTGATAGTGCCGGAATTCAGTTCCATATCCTTGGCGTTCCAGTCGATGGGCTGCTTTACCAGTTCCCAGTCGTTGCGCTTGCAGACTTCCGCTGCCAGATCCAGGTCAAAGCCTACATATTCACCGTTTTCGTCCTGGTAGCCATAGGGCGGAAATGCTGCGTCAAAGCCGACAATAAACTTTTCCTTGCCGCCGTCGGATTCGGATTTGCTCCCACATCCTGCCATGGGAAGCAGCATTGTCATGGCAGCCATAGCTGCAAAGGTTCGTTTCATCAAAGTGGTCTTCATTGTTACATTACTCCTTTTTGGGGCGTTTTGACAAACGTCATAGGTTTTTAGAGGTGCCCGAATGATAATCTTAAAACAATGTTATTATAACATGGAAAAAAGGATGTGTCAACTGCATTGAATAGAATCCGGATACGCAATGCAGTTGCAGATATGGGATATCACCTCGTCAAAATATATGGGAATGATTTTTACAATTTGTTTACCGCTGCAGAAGCTTTCACAATGGAAAAGAAAAAAATTTCCAGAGATTCGTATACAAAAATCAAAATATTCGGAAACTCGGAAAAATGACTTGCTTTTTTTCTCGATTTCGATTATAATAGTAGTTAATTTGTGATCGGTTCTGCGGTGTGCTTCGGGATGCTGTCCGACCGATGAGAAACAGAAAGGAAGATCTTGTATGAAATTTATGAAACAGACAATGGCAATTCTGGCAGCTGGTGCAATGCTTGCTGCATCCCTGACCGGCTGCGGTACGCCGGCAAATACAGTGTTCAGTGTGGACGACCTGCAGGGAAAGACCATCGGCGCACAGCTGGGTACAACTGGTTATATTTATGCAGAGAGCGAAGTTGAGGGTGCTACTGTTGAACCGTACAACAAGGGCGCAGATGCGGTACAGGCACTGAAACAGGGGAAGATTGATGCAGTGATCATCGACAGCGAACCGGCGAAGGTTTTCGTGGAAAAGAATGATACTCTGCGGATTCTGGACGATCCCTTTGTGGAAGAGGAATATGCCATTGCCTATAAGAAGGGCAATGACGAACTGGGACAGAAGCTGGACAATGCACTGACACAGCTGAAGGCTGACGGAACACTGGACGAGATTGTCAGCCATTGGGTGGGTGACGATGCAGATCAGGTTCCCTATACGCCGGATGAGAGCGTGACACGGGATCAGGGGACACTGGTTATGGCGACCAATGCGGAATTCCCGCCTTATGAGAGTATGGACAGCGATGCTATTGTGGGCATTGACGTGGATATGATGCAGGCAGTCTGCGATGTACTGGGCATGGAACTGGAAGTGGAGAACATGGAGTTTGATTCCATTATCGCAGCAGTAGACTCCGGTAAGGCAGATGTCGGCGTGGCTGGCCTGTCTGTTACCCCTGACCGTGAGGAAAACGTTTCCTTTACCCAGGGCTATGCAACTTCTACACAGGTGATCATTGTACGGAAGGACTAATGGAGTAACGTACAGATCTGGCAGCGATGCATATTGTCTGCCTGAAAATGAATGCCTGAGGCAATACCGCACAAAGATTGTGCGTCAGATG
>JBJFHO010000051.1:0-3731 GCA_051893675.1 Ruminococcus sp.
CGAGCAAGGAATCGAATGGACGCTGGATGACGATGGTTTGCTGACCATTCAGGGGCTTGGAAAAATGCCAGAATGGGAATATTCTCATGATGACAGATCAGCAGATACACCATGGTATGAATATCGAAATGATATCAAAGCAGTACATATCTCGGTCGGTTTTATGAATATTGGAAATTATGCATTCTATGAATGTAAAAACCTGACCAGTGTGGACATTCCGGATAGTGTTACTGTAATTGGACATCATGCATTCTGCTCGTGCGAAAATTTGGCTAATATTCATATTCCGAACGGAGTTGCCGAAATTCAGTGGGATACTTTTTGCGGTTGTGAGAAACTGAGAAGCATTGAAATACCAAATGGTGTTGTCAGTATTGGCTCTGGTGCTTTCGACTACTGCAAGAGCCTTACCAATATTGTAATTCCAGATAGTGTTACAGAGATCAAAGATTATGTATTCAGCTCGTGCGAAAATTTGACCAATATTCATATTCCGAATGGCATTACCAGAATTCATGCCGGCACTTTTATGAGATGTGAGAATCTGAAACATATCGAAATCCCAAACAGTGTTACCAGTATTAGTGGTGATGCGTTCTTCGAGTGTAAAAGACTGACTGAAATCCGCATTCCCAATAGTGTTACGGAACTCGGCTTCGGCATATTCCTTATGTGTAAAAATCTGAAAAGGGTGTATATGCCCAAGCGTTTTGATAGTCCGCTGTTCAGCCTCCGCTTCGGCATTTCGAAGGAAAAGGTCACCTTTACCTAAACTTGCCGGGCAGAAACAGCGCCCCGGTGGCCCTGCCGTCGTTTGGGTAGACCCGAATGTCCCTTTGGAAAAACATAGCAGAATCAGGAATGCAGTCAGGACGATTGCCGGAAGGGAAGAAATATTGGACGCCCGTCCAATTTCGAGAAATACTGGCACACAGGTGTGTTTCTGCATAAGCACCGCATCCTCAAGTCAGGTGCGTACAATGGCGATGATATCTTTTCCCTTCAAGTACGGATCCTGCCAATACCTGGAATCCCAGGAATTCTGTGTATTATCTCCGAGAACGAAATAGCAGCCTTCCGGAACAGTTATGATCGTTTCCTTCCATACCGGAATCGGCAGGGAGGTCATGTAGGTCAGCTGTGACAGGTCGACTTGATCTCCCGGCCCGGCAGCGATTCGTTTGACCAGCAGAGCGCCATCCTTCTCAAAAACGATGATGTCGCCCACCTTGGGTTCTTCAAAGATCCGCAGGCCCAGTAGGAAGCTGCCCTTCGGGAGTGTGGGCTCCATGGATTCCGTTGGGACATAGCCGATCAGGAACACATACCGCAAAAGAATAAAAGCCAAGAGGGTCAAGCCTGCCGGTATCCACCAGGGCTTGACCCGCTTCCATATTGCGCTCATCCTGCCACCCCCGAATACGCATATTGCCGCAGCTCCGGAATGCTCCTGAGGTACCTCCGTGCTTTGGTCATCCACATCCGCACGGTGGCAGCTTCTGCATGGACGATTGTGCCTATTTCCTGACTGCTATAGCCCTGCACAGTCAGTTCCAGACAGCGAATCCCTTTCGCAGTTACACCCTGGGCGCTGTCCTTTGCCTGCTGGAGCGCAAGGCGCAGGTCAAAGGTGTCCAGCGCATCCTTATGCATATCGTCAATCGGATCTTCCATCGAATCGAAGGACTGTTCCTTTCCGCCCAATCTGGTAGCGCGAATCAGTTCATCACAGATCTCATTCCAGATCAGGCGGTAGGCATATGTAGAGAAGCAGCCGCCTTTATCTGATACGGCCGCCTTGCACAGACCGATGCAGCCGATCTGGTACAGATCTTCATAGCTGGGAACGCCGGGCTGGCCAAGTCCATGTACCTTATCCTTTATGACCTTACCCACCAGACCCATATTCCTTTCAACGAGATACTGCTGCTCCTGTGTCATGACGCCTCAACCTCCTCATGTTTCTGTTTCCGCATCTGCCGGTCGTGATACCATGCAGCCTGCTTCGCCGCTTCCCGAATCACCAGATTGCAGGAAAGTACGCTGAGCTGCCCGATGTGCGCCTGATTTGCGGGCACACCGAGAATCCCGCCCAGCCACTGATAGGCGTCATGCTTACTCATATATCCCCGCAGATATAATTTGCCGAACTGCCGGTGCGCCTCTGCCCGTAATTCCCGCAGTTCACGGTTGGCGACAGTTCCCAGAGGAATTGTGGTTCCTTTCTGAACGCGGACATAGGCATCGCAGGCGGGGTAATTCTTGCAGACATACAGCATTTCATTCCGGGAGTTCTCTCGGTAGATACCGTCTGCGCTTCTCAGAATGGTGTGGCTGCCGCAGTAGGGGCAGCGAGGAGCGTTTCTGTCGATTCCCTTTCGCTTGTTTTTCTGTTTCATTGAAATAAACCTCCGTCAAATAAAAAATACCGGAAGGATGCAATACCGCAGCATACTCCATGGGGGTGAATCCCCACAGATGCCTGTAGTAAAGCAACCTTCCGGTAATCCTGTTTCATTGGCTTGCACCATTAAGAACCGCTATCACAACGCTAAGTCCGTAACGATTCCGCTACCCACCCGGGTGCGTCAAACGCCGGGAGCTCTTCCGACGGATCGAAAGCCTGGGTGCAAGCCCCTGCCACGACTGTATTGTAGCACCCCTTTTGTGGGTAGTCAATGCTTTAAGAAAGCATTCGGATAAGTTCTATATTTTCTACAATTTCGGTTTTCCCATACTCATTTCGCGGGCTATTTTCGTCATTTTTGTCAAGTGAAGACGGCCGTTTGGAGCGAAGAAGGCTTATGCTTCATCATCGTCCGCATCTTCGGATTCATAGCACTTGTGCATCTGCATGAAAATAAGCGCACCAAGTGCCACCAGTAATCCCACTCCGAAAATAATGATCTGAGAAACGGGAATACCGGCAACTGTTAACGCCTGATCCGCGTCCTCGCCAATGGGCTCCGTCACAGCTGGGTCTGTCGCTTCGCTGGTCTGGGTTGTCGTAGCTTCTGTAGGTTCTGTGGTTTGCGTGGTCTGTACCGTTGCATCTACCTCGGGTGTGGGAA
Organism: Ruminococcus sp.; assembly: GCA_051893675.1. Lineage (GTDB taxonomy): Bacteria > Bacillota > Clostridia > Oscillospirales > Ruminococcaceae > Ruminococcus_C. Next base: position 3,075 of record JBJFHO010000051.1, read on the forward strand.
CCGCCGCACCGGAATTCAGGCAAGTCAGGATGTAACTGCTGCTGCCTCCGATCTCCAGCCGCAGAACGCCGTCTTCCCCCACGGGGATCACTTCGGGATAATTGCCGACATCCGTCTTGAGCTGGAACTCAACGCCGACCCACGCTTTTCCAAGCTGGATTTCCAGCTTCTGCGGCTGAACCACCTCCAGCTCGGTGCCGTTGGTTCCCTGTGCCGTCGCGGACGCCTTGACCGGGTAGCAGAGGATGCAGGTCATGGCAACAATCAGGCTGACGACTTTCAGAATTTTGCTTTTCATATGGATTTCCTCCTATTGTTCTTATCAGGTTTCATGGAAAAAGGTTACGATATCATGGATGACCATTCGGCTTTCCGGCAGCTCCGGCTCTGCCACACAGAAAGCGTGGTACAGATGGGGATCCTCCCCATAGTCCCGTATCTGGAAAGGCGTGTGGATTTTAGGAAAGGATTCATACAGGTTCCAGGAATCATGATAACAGGTGTCCCGGCTGCTGGTGATCAGTATCCCCGGTGGGATGGAGAGCCCCCGGCCCAGCCACTCCGGGCACAGATAGGGATAAAGGGGGTGCTGCCGATAATCGTCCCCGCACAGCATCCTCGAAGAAAGCATACCGCCGGATTCCCTGCGGGTAATGG
>JBJFHO010000052.1:0-3727 GCA_051893675.1 Ruminococcus sp.
TGCCTGCTCTTGGGCACCATAAGCTTTCAGAATTGAAACCGGTACACGTGCAGGCATTTATACAGCAGCTGTGCAGCGTGGATAAAATGAACCGTGACGGAACAGCAAGCGATGAAAAGCTTTCTGCATCCAGCGTCAAGCGCTATCTTACCATATTGCAATCCATCATGAAGCTGGCAGTCAAGCGGCGCATTCTCACAGAGAACCCGGCACGGGCGGAACTTCTGGACGTTCCAAAAGTAACCGCCCCGAAGATTGACATTTTTACAAAGCAAGAAGCTGCCGCTATGTTGGAGGCGCTGGAGGGAGAGCCCCTGCAATTTCAAGTATTGATACAGCTTGCAATTATCACAGGGGCACGCCGTGGGGAACTGGTTGCCCTGAAATTCTCAGACATTGACAGGCAATCCAATAAGATTACCATAGAACGTGCCGCAATCAAACGAACCGGACAGCCGCCAGAGGTGAAGCCGCCGAAAGATTATGAAGTGAGAACTGTTGCAGTCAGTCCGCAGTGTATTGAACTGATTGACCGCTTGGAGCTGGAAAAACGGCTGCAGCGGCGCACGTTGGGGACATACTGGCACGATGGAGGGTGGTTATTTACGCAAGATAACGGCGAAATGATGAACCCACAGACCCCCACAAAGCAATTTTCAAAGTTCCTGAAACGTCACGGCTTTCAGCATAGAAAGTTCCACGCCCTGCGGCATACATCCGCAACGCTGCTCTTGTATGGCGGTGTCAGCCTGAAACAGGTGCAGGGGCGGCTTGGGCACGGGAATATATCCACAACGAACAAATACTTGCACTGTATCGCAGAGGCAGACGAAGAGGCAGCTTGCGTGTTGCAAGATATGCTTCTGACCTGCTCAAAGCGCCCAAAAGATGCAGGGGAGCAGGCGGAACAGAAACAGGCGTAAAAAAAGACCGTCACCGGATGTATTCCAGTGGCGGTTTTCTTGTTGTATTCTATTGTCTTTTGCATGGTGCTTTTGATAGCTTAGTGCCCTAATAGTGCCCTGAGCAGCACATCGCCCACAAAACCAAAAAGCACGCAATCTCGGAAAAGTACCGAAACTACGTGCAAATTCTTGGAGCTGTTAACCAGATTCGAACTGGTGACCTCTTCCTTACCAAGGAAGTGCTCTACCAACTGAGCTATAACAGCATTTTTGTATTCTGTAATTGAGCGGCTCAACATGTATTATTATAGCACAAAGAGAAGCAGTTGTCAACTGTTTTTTCTGGATTTTCGAAAAACCGAAAAAAGAAAAATGCACGGATTAAAATCAGAAGAAATCCACGCAAAGTTTTTGTTAAAATCGCAATTTTCAAAGTGTCTCCCTATATTTCAAAAGCATCCTGCAAATCACATCAAATGCCGCCAAAAAATACAGACATCTGAAATTGTGAAAAAAGCATTGCCTTTTGCAGGCACATATGGTATAATAAAAAAGTCGGGTCTCCCGACAAACGCCTATCCCCGGGATCATGGAACATATTCCCGATCCCACTGCCCTGTGAAAGGAGCTACTATGCACAAAAAACATCGAATGGCTGCCGCCTGCCTTGCTGTGTTCACCCTGACAGCAATGCTCTCCGGCTGCACGGATATTTCAGGTTCAGACGCCGGACAAACACCCATTGAAATGGAAGCCTCCGGGGCTGCCGATACATCCCCGGCGGCGGAGACCGATGCCGCAGCCGTCGAAAATGATGATACCGCAGAAGAAAGCACTGCCCAGGAAGAGGATGCCGTATCGTCCGAAGATAGCGCTGCTTCTCCTGACAACGACGAACAGAGCGATGACGGCGTCCTCATCGGTGATACCGGTCTGACCGCCGAGGAATGGTGCGAACAGGCGCAGCAGATCTATACCACCGCTGCCGCTGTATATTATACCTACCTCTGCTCCAGCGACGGCTTCACCTATGATGCCTCTGACGTGATCGACGAGAACTGGCAGCGTGTCACAAGCTGTGATACCCTGGAAGAAGCCACCGCAGAATACTATTCCGTTTTTGCCCAGACAGGGCACGAGAACGATCTGAACGAGCAATTCCGGGTCGTAGACGACAAGCTCTACCGTCTCTGCGGTGACCGGGGTGCAGATATCAGCTATCTGGATTCTGAGGTCACTGCCCTGACAGACAGCACCGATGATACCCTGACATTCACCGTTGTATCCACCTACCAGTTCCCGGACGAGACGGAACAGACTACCCAGGAGGATATCTTTACACTGGTATTGGAACGGGGCGTCTGGCGTGTGGGACAATTCACCATGCCATATTGATGCGACGTGTGTGCAGTGAAAAACAGAATATGCTCTGATGAGAAAGAAGGAAATGCTATGCATCAAAAGCTTCTGGCAATTTGCAGCGCCGGGCTCCTGTGCGGTACTGCGCTGCTGACGCCGTGGACAGTTTCTGCCGAAGAAACTGCCCCAGTCAATTCCATTACATTACCCAAAAGCGAAGCCCTGTACTACGAGGTCAAGGATGATAACGGGAATATCTCCCTGAAGCCTCTGTCGGACAGCCAGATCACCGGACAGATCGCTGTCACAGTGCATGACAATCCCATCCATGTCACCATTACCCTGCAGTCCGCCGAGGCACCTCTGGTTTATTATGATACAGACCTGGCACCGGAGGAGGGGCAGTCTGCCACGGAATATATATTTCTTGTGAATCACTCTGAGTGTCCCTCGGATCCGTCCCAGTTTGAGACGACCTATGCCTCTCCCCTGCTGACATCTGTCTACAGCTCTGCCTATACCGTGGAGATCAGTGCACCGGACACAGAGGGTTCCATCTACACCGAGGACGGGCTTCTGGTTGCTGATGCACCTACGGAGACCACCGTCAAGGGGACTACCCGGTACAACTATGATGTCACCTTTTCTGAAACGCTGGAAGTGCCCTCTCAGGCAACAGAAGCGGATGCTGTTATCTCTGAAAGCGGCGACCTTACGGTAACCCGGGGCATCCAGCTGTTCTGGAAGCCCTATACGCTGGGCGATGCGGACGACAATGGCAGTATCAATGCTGACGATGCCTACTGGATGCTGCTGTATTATGCCAATGAATCCGTCGGCGCTGCACCGCCGGAGAATATCTCCAAGGATGCTGCTGATGTGGACAAGAGCGGCAATGTCACTGCAAATGATGCCTATCTGACGCTGAAATATTACGCAACACAGGCAGTGGGCAGTGCCTTGACCTTTGAGGAATTCCTTGCGGCAGAGCTTGGATAAATCGCAGGTGTAGATTTTTCTCTCGGTTGCCTTGTGAAAGGACACTTGAAAACAAAAAAATATATGGTGGGGGCTTGCTCCCGCCGTTCTCGATGGAACCCATTGTAGGGGCGAACAGCGTTCGCCCGTTGGGAAACCTCTGGAAATTTGCGGGCGAACACAGTTCGCCCCTACATCTGCACCAAATTTGTACCATTGTGAAGAATGCGGCGGGCGGATGATATCCGCCCCTACGAAATGGTCACGCCTAAAACTTTACTTTTGATTTCAAGAAGCGTAGGGCGGGGGCTTGCTCCCGCCGTTCTCGAAGAAACCCATTGTAGGGGCGAACATTGTTCGCCCGTGGTGGCTTCCGGTGATTTGTGGGCGAACGCAGTTCGCCCCTACATTTGCACAGAATTCGTGCAATTTGTGATTGTCGGGAATACGGCGGGCGGATAATATCCGCCCCTACAGTGGGATTT
>JBJFHO010000053.1:0-3679 GCA_051893675.1 Ruminococcus sp.
TTTCGAGGGGAAAGCGGACAAGACCGCTTTCCCCTTGTAAACCTTTTTCAACAAGTTAAGCCTTGAAAACGTCCCGGTGGGACGTTTTCAACGGAATAAGCTTTCCACCTGCCAATGCGAGCGAACGAAGTTTTCCCGCCCCATGCTGGATCAAAAAACTTCATTGCCATGCAGCCTTTTTTGCGAACAGAAAGAATACTTTTCTGCTGTTACAAATACCACTAATATGATTTATGCAGACATCGGGCGGAGGTTCATCCCTCCTGCCCGATTTTTTGGCATATTACACCGTATTAGACACTTTTATTAAAATTGTCTATTGACTTTTCAGCAGAATAGTGATATTATCAGAACATGGGCGAAAATTTTTATGAAAAACAACACTATTCTAAAAGGGGGAATTCTCATGTTTTTCAAAAAGGGACAGCGTTGCCTCGTTGCCGCAGTGACATTATTCACCGGCATCGCAGCAGTACTTCCCGGCGCCGCAGAACCAGTCTCTGCGGCAGTGTCCTATCCTGTGCAGGAATTCCGCATGGGCATCGGAGATACCAACCGGAATGTGAATATCTCCGGCTATTCCGACGGCTCCCTGCTCAACTCCTGGACAACCAACGGCGCAGACAATGAAAAATGGACGCTGAATTATATCAGCGACGGCGTCTATGAAATTGTCAACGCCGCAACAGGCTACGTCATGACCAACAGCAACGGCAGCTGCACCATCGCCAAAGATACAGACGATGCAAACCAACGCTGGCAGATCACCGGCGTGGAAAAGGATTTCGACGGCTATTACCTGTACTACAAGATCGTCAGCAATGCGGATACTTCCCAGGCGCTGACTTTCCAGCCGGAGACCAATTCCTTCTCCATGACAAGCTACAGCGGCGGTATTTATCAGAAATATAAGCTGAATCTGGATGGTCTGGAGGGTTTCGCTGCAAACTGTCAGGTGGCAGAGGGCGAAAAAGCCGGTACCATCGGCGGCCTCCTGGGCGAAACGGTTACGGTCAGCACTGTGGAGGACTTCAAGACAGCACTCAGCTCCACAGAGCCCCTGACCATTGTGGTAAACGGCAATCTGGATATGGCTTCGGAATATCACACCCGTATCCGGGATAACAAGACCATTGTGGGAGCATATGGCGCAAACCAGATTCAGGACTGTATGCTCCGTACCAACAATGAATACGGCACAGAGGGCGATGAGCCCAGCGATAATATCGTGATCCGCAACATCAGCTTCAAGGCAAAGAATGTGGAGGATCGGATCCAGGTCAATATCTGGTCGTCCCGGAATATCTGGGTGGATCACTGCACCTTTGACAGTGAACTGACACGGGATAAGGACGAGGTCGGAAAGTTCATCTGGATCAATACACCTTATGAATCCTATCTGGACGCCAAAGATCTGGATCGCAGCCCGGACTATGTCACCCTGTCCTATAATATTTTCCGGAACCGCTACTGGACAGTGGCATACGGCACGCAGAACGGAGAGACCACACGCTGCCGGACTTCCATCATGTACTGCTGGTGGGATCAGTGCGTGCGGCGCTGTGCACAGATCGGCAACGGCTTCGGTCATTTCTATAACAATTACCACAGCGGCGTGGATTCGGGCATCCCTGACGGCTGCTCCCAGGTTATTGCCGGGGAAGGCTCTACCGTATTCACAGAGAACTGCCGTTTTCAGTCCCTGAAAGGCGTGGAAGTCTCTGTGGATGCCAACGGAAAATACCGTGACAGCGGCTCCTATACTGCCGACAGCAGCACATCCACGCCTTACAGCCTTAGTCTGTCGGCTTCCTACACCAGCCACACCTGGGAACCTGCCAAGGAAAATTACGGCTACGAACTGCTTGCCGCCTATGATTCCAGCGGAACGGATGTGAAATCTTTCTGTCAGGCATATTCCGGCTGCTTTACCAGCGATGCCGGCATCAAGTATATCACAGACGCAGATATGTCCTCCATGGTTGTCACACGGTATGCTTCGCCGTTCCTGAAAGACACTATCGTGGGAACGGTATCCACTGTGAAGCCTGGCACGGCTATGGATACCTCTGTCAAGTACATGTTCCAGAACGTGGGCAGCGGTATGTACATGGAAGTGGATGGCGCAGCGGCTGCGGACGGCACCAATGTCCAGCAATGGGGTGCGGAAAGCAATGCAGTTCACAATACCTGGAAGCTGGTGGATGCCGGGGATGGGTATTATTACATCCGTTCCTGCGTAGGCGACGGCAAGACCTATTATCTGGATCTGGACAGCGGCAAAACAGCGGATGGTACCAACATCGGCATATACAGCTTCACGAATTCTGACGCACAGAAATTCAAGCTGGTCAGCAACGGTGACGGCTCCTATCTCATTACCACAAAGTGCACCGAGGATGCCAGCTGCGTGGGCATCGCCTCGGATTCCACAGGCTCCGGTGCAAATGTGGAACAGCAGAAGTGCAGCAGCAGTGATTTCCAGAAGTGGACGCTGACTGTGATCACAGAAAAGGACGGCGCAGTGCTGGACGAATCCGCATGCTACATGATTCAGAATGTGAACAGCGGACAGTTCCTGGAGGTACAGGACGGCAAGGCAGAGGCTGGCGCCAATGTCCAGCAGTGGGGTGCAGATACTGCCAATCCCTCTGCCCACAACGTATGGCATGTGGTTTCCATCAACTGGGGGTATTATTATATCTATTCCGCCCTGGGCGATGGCACAACATACCTGCTGCATGTCAATGACGGCGCAAATGGCTCCAACATTATCATTGACACGAAAAACGGCACAAGCACACAGTATTTCAAGTTTGTGGACAACGAGGACGGTACCTACACCATTGTCACAAGGGCATCCAAGGATACCTCTTGTGTGGAAGTGGCAGACGCATCCACAAGCTCCGGTGCCAATGTCCAGCAGTGGGCGTGGAACGATAACGCCTGCCAGCAATGGAAGCTGCAGAAGGTAGACTACACGCTCCCGGCTCAGACTACTACAACTGCCCAGAGCACCACGGTTTCTACCACAACGGAAACCGTCTCTGCGACAACACAGGCAATGGCATCCGTCACTGTTCCCACGGAGACGCAGGCAACAGTGACAGAGACTGCCCCGAGTACTGCCCAAAGCAGCACGACATCGGCAGTGCAGTCCACAGTATCCGGCAGCACGGAAACAACGGGTTCCAATCCTGCGGTCAGCACGGAAACAAGCTCTGCGGAGAGCACTAAGGCAACTGCTGCCGGTATTTCTGGTGAGAGCTCTGGAACAGTCTCCAGCGAAACGGCTGCAAGTACGACTGCCGCAAGCAGCAAGGAAGATGCCAGCGTACTTTACGGGGACATCAATCTGGACGGCTGTGTGGATCTCGTTGACGCTGTCCTGCTGAACAAGGCGGCTGCCAATGCAGTGACTCTGAACGATACAGCGTGGAAGAATGCCGACTGCGATCTGGACGGCACACTCACCAGCCATGACAGTGTCACCCTGCTGAAATTCCTGGTGCATCTGATTACTACCCTGCCTTATGCGGAATAAGTTCCGGGGATTGGTTTAGAGGTGCCCTAGTACCCTGTCACATCTAAAAATGTATCTTACCCGTTTTCAAAAAGGTTGCACAGGCTGCTGGTCCAGCTGAGCACAGCTGGCGAGGTCCAGGGCGAGTAGCCCTGG
>JBJFHO010000054.1:0-3673 GCA_051893675.1 Ruminococcus sp.
ATAAGACTCTGGGGAACAGGCTGTGCGCCGATATGCATGAGCCGCCATTGACTCAGTTCATAATCCTCCAGACGGACAGAGCCGTTGTCCAATGCTTCCAGAATATCCAACGCCCAGGGCACCAGCAGCCAGACAATGGTACACTTTTCCCGGGAAACAGTCTGCAAGATCGTCTCCGGGTTGACGCCTTTCAGCAGTACTGCACGGCTGCCGCTGAGCAGACTGCCGAACCAGTGCATTTTTGCACCTGTGTGATACAGAGGCGGAATGCAGAGAAATACGTCGTCTTTTGTCTGGTGGTGGTGATTTTGTTCCACTTTGCACGAATGCATGAGACTGCGATGGGTATGCAGAATCGCTTTGGGAAATCCTGTTGTTCCCGAAGAAAAATAAATCGCTGCATCGTCCGCATCCTGGATGGGGATGCCGGGGGAGATGCTGGCACAGTTGGAAGTCAGCTTGTCATAATCCTCGGCAAAGGACGGACAGTCACCGCCTACATAAAAGAGCAGCCGGTTTTTGCTGATGGATTCGGCAATCCTTTCAATACGACCGATAAATTCGGGACCGAACACCAGTACATCCACATCCGCCAGATCCAGGCAATACTGAATTTCCTCTGCACTGTAGCGGAAATTCATGGGCACTGCAAGGGCGCCGGTTTTCAGAATACCGAAATAAATGGGAAGCCATTCCAGGCAGTTCATGAGCAGAATGGCAACCTTGTCGCCCTTTTTGACGCCACGACTGATGAGCAGCTGGGCGAAGCGGTTCGCTTTTTCATCAAAGACATGCCAGGTGATCTCCCGGCGATACCAGAATGATGAAGTGGGCTGGATCAGATCGTAATCCTTCCAGAGCATACGGCGTTTTTCCTGAACCTGGGGATTCACTTCCACCAGGCAGACATCATCGCCGTATTTCCGGGCGTTTTCTTCTAAAAGTTCCGTAATTGGCATAATATTTACTCCTGTCCTTCCGCTGTATGATTGCCGGTATAGGTATAGCCGGTCAGGAATGCGGTCTGATTGATAGAAACGGTTTTTGGCGGTACAGTATCTGCAATGACATCCAGCCATTCTTCCTTGGAAAATTCCATTTTCTGTGCAGCAACTCCGAGAATAATGGTATTGAACACACGGGGATTGCCCAGTTTCAGCGCTTCTGCGGTGGCATCAACTGCCAGCACTTTGTAGGACTGCCGGAGCGTATCCAGAATCCCCTCCGGATATTCCGCTGCCCCGATGACAACAGGCATGGGATCAATGCGGGTATCGTTGACAATAATTGCACCATCCGGTTTCAGGAAGTGGGCATAGCGCAGGGCTTCCAGCCGTTCGAATGCAATGAGAATATCTGCCTGTCCCTCTTCCACAATCGGCTCAGCTACAGTTTCGCCATAGCGAACAAAAGTAACAACACTGCCGCCACGCTGTGCCATGCCATGTACCTCGGACAGCTTGACATCATAGCCGCCGGTCAGAGCGATCTTACCCAACACACGGCTGGTGAGGAGTGTACCCTGTCCGCCTACGCCTACGATCATAATATTTTTGGACTGCATTATGCTTTGCCTCCTTTTTCCCTTGGAATCAGTTCAATGGCATCGAATTTACAACGCTTTGCACAAAGCTCGCAGCCGTTGCACATCGCCGGGTCAATCTGCGGCACACCGTTTGCCTGCCGGATCATTGCCGGACAGCCCGGCGCAAGGCATTGACCGCACTTTTTGCAGGCATCTTCGTGAACGATGCACTTGCCCTTGGGAACAAATTCCTTTAAAAGTGCACATGGGGACTTTGTGATGATCACAGACAGTGCATCACGTTTTGCTTCCCGTTTCAGCAATGCCTCCAATCCTTCGATATCAAAGGCGTCGATCTCATAGACATGCTCAATGCCCATAGCCTGACAGAGGCGGTAGATATTGATGGCATAGGTCGGTTCGCCCTGGAGTGTTTTTCCGGTTGCCGCATGATCCTGATGTCCGGTCATGCCGGTAGTGGAATTATCCAGGATAATCACTGTCCCTGTCGCCTTGTTGTACACCATATTCATCAGGGAATTGACGCCGGTATGCAGGAATGTGGAGTCACCGATCAGCGCTACCCAGTCCTGAACATATTCCTTGCCCTTTGCTTTTTCCATGCCGTGGAGGGTGGAAATGCTGGCACCCATGCAGACGTTGAAATCCAGTACACCCAGAGGTGCAACTGCACCCAGGGTATAACAGCCGATGTCACCTGCACCGTGAAGTTTCAGTTTTTTCATGACGGAAAAGACACTGCGGTGTGGACATCCCGGACAGAGAATGGGCGGCCGCTGCGGTGCTTCTGCCGGAGGCGTCAGCTGGACATCCTCATGAAGAATAGCACGGCGCAGCATATTGGCGCTGTATTCGCCCTGTACTGTGAAAATTTCCTTGCCGATAACAGAAATACCCCAGGAGCGGATCTGTTCTTCCATCACCGGTTCCAGTTCTTCCACAACATAGAGCGTTTCCACATTTGCGGCAAATTCTTCGATCAACTTTTTGGGCAGGGGATGCACCAGACCAAGTTTCAGGACTGAGGCATCCGGCAGAGTCTCCCGGACATACTGATAGGGAATACCGCTGGTAATCACACCGATCTTCTTGTCACGGTATTCAATGCGGTTGATGTCAAATGTGCAGGCATCCTCTGCCATCTGCTTCATGCGCTGTTCTACGATTACATGACGCTTTCTGGCATTTGCCGGCATAAGGACATTCTTTTCGATATTGCGGACATAGGGCTTGTCTGGCACTTCTTCCCGTGCTTCTGGATGCACAATGCCCTGAGAGTGGGAAAGTCGTGTGGTAGTGCGAACGATCACAGGCGTGTCATACTGTTCACTATATGTAAAAGCCAGCTTTGTGAAAATGCGGGCTTCTTCGCTGTCCGACGGCTCCAGCACCGGTACCATGGCGGCACGTGCCACCATCCGGGTGTCCTGCTCGTTCTGGGAGCTGTAAATGCCCGGGTCGTCTGCGGCAACCAGTACCAGACCGCCGTTGACACCGGCATAGGCAATGGAATACAAAGGGTCGGATGCCACGTTGACGCCCACAAGCTTCATCGAAGCCATGGCACGGACGCCGGCAATGGATGCGCCAATAGCGACTTCCATGGCTACTTTTTCATTGGGAGACCATTCGGCATAGATCTCGGGATATTTTGCAATACATTCGCTGATTTCTGTGCTGGGCGTGCCCGGATAGGCAGCGGATACTTTTACGCCGGCTTCATAGGCACCCTGCGCAATGGCAGCGTTCCCCAGCATAATTCTGGAATTGTTCAACAGATTCCCTTCTTTCGATGGATTTGGTCTGTCAGGATACTGACAATAATAAGGAGACACCGCTTCAGACAGTGTCTCCTTATTATTGTAATACATTTTTCGATAAATCACAAGACTTTTTGCAACTTTTGTACATTTTGTATAGATGCAGGGCGTATTCTTGTGCAGTTTCACGGTATTGTTTTAGAAATGACAGTAGGGCACCTCTAAAAACCTAGTACCCTGTCACATCTAAAAGTTTATTCTGTTGCAAACGTCCCACCGGGACGTTTGCAAAACTTCACATACTGGAAAGGTATCACAAGGCGGGGCGGTCTTGTTCGCCCCGCCTCGAAAAAGCTGTCGCTTTTTC
>JBJFHO010000055.1:0-3667 GCA_051893675.1 Ruminococcus sp.
AGGGACGCTGTCCCTGGACTCTGCCAGGGCTTGCGCAGCCCTGGACCTGCGCCAGGGCTAAACGCGCCCTGGACTGCGTATGTCCGGTTTTCCTTGACAAAAGGATTTTTCTTTGCTATTGGGAATTTTTCTTACTCCAGGCTGACGATCGTCACACCGTCCTCACCCTCGCCGAATATGCCCAGCCGGAAGGATTTCACATATTTCAGCTGTTTCAACCGCTGGTGAATGGCTTTGCGCAGCTGTCCCGTACCCTTGCCGTGAATGATCGTCACTGTGGCAATATGGGACATCACTGCCCGGTCGAGAAAGGCGTCCATCTGATAGACACCCTCGTCACAGGTGCAGCCCCGGATGTCCAGTTCCATAGTACCACGCCGTGCCGCCTGTGCGGAAACACGTCCGGCGGAACTACGCTGTTTCTGCTGACTTTTCTGTTTTTCTTCCACTCCGGCTACCAGCCGCAGCTTGCCCACTGGTGCTTTGGTGCGCATAGCGCCCATTTGCAGGAATACCATGCCGTTTTTGTCAGGCTTTCCGGCAACGACTGCCTTTTGCTTCGTATCTGCCATAAGCACCGTGTCGCCCACCTGTAATTCTCTGGGAAGCACATAGTCCTCATCTGCTGTATCCGTCACCGGGTTAGCCGTTTCGTACATCTTCCGGAAACCACGCTTCACATGTCCCTTTGCGCTGATTACATCCTCTGCAAAGGATGCTTTTTCCTTTTCCTTGCGCAGCTGTTCCAGTTCCGTCAGCATTTCGTTGGACTGTGCCTTTGTGGTTTCCACAATATGCATGGCTTCCAGCCGTGCCTGTTCCATGATATTTTCCCGGTCTTTCCGGGTACGCTCCAGTTCTTCCCGGAGCTTTGCCTCATTTTCCTCCGCCTGCTGTAGGGATAGCCGCAGGGCATCCCGGTCGTGCTCCAGTTCTTTCCGGGTTTCCTCCAGCTTTGCAACAGCCTGTTCAAACCGGGTATTTTCTTCACTGACCAGAGTTTCTGCCTGGGTAATGATCTCCCTTGCCATACCTAGCCCTTCGCTGATGGCGAAAGCGTTGGACTTTCCGGGTGAGCCGAGAATGAGCCGATAGGTGGGACGGAGCGTTTCAATGTCAAACTCGCAGGATGCATTTTCCACATCCGGCTGTTGGGTGGCATAGAGCTTCAATTCCTGATAATGTGTGGAAACCATAAGCTTTGCGCCGTTGTCTTTCAGCCGGGCAATAATTGCTTCCGCCAGCGCTGCACCCTCTACTGGGTCAGTACCTGAACCTAGTTCGTCCAGCAGTACCAGGGAATGCTCGTCCGCCTGTTCCAGAATGCGGATAACACTGCTCATATGCGCCGAGAATGTGGAAAGATTCTGCTCGATGCTCTGGGTATCGCCGATGTCCGCCAGCACATGATCAAAGACGGAAATCTGACTGCCCTCAGCCGCCGGAATCAGCATACCGCTCATTGCCATCAGTGTCAGCAGACCGCAGGTTTTCAGAGCAACCGTCTTACCGCCGGTATTGGGACCGGTGATAATAAGCGCACGGTAAGGATCACCCAGAGTGAAGCTGATGGGGACAGCTTTTTTATAGGGAATCAGGGGATGGCGTGCCTTTTTCAGGATGATCACGCCGTCATCTGTCAGTGTCGGTGCAAAGGCGTGCATTTGTTCCGCAAGCCGTGCCTTTGCAAAGTACAGATTCAGCTCTGCACAGACTTCATGATCACGGATTATGGCATCTGCCCAGGTGCCGCATTCTGCACACAGTTCCTCAATAATGCGTTCGATTTCCTCTGTCTCCTGGATTTCCAGCAGACGGATATCATTGTTGGCGTCTACCACGGCGATGGGTTCGATAAACAAGGTCTGTCCCGTTGCCGAGGTGTCATGTACCAGACCGGGAATTTTTCCCCGGTGTTCCGCACGGACAGGCAATACGAATCTGCCGTCACGGAGAGTGACACGGTTGTCCTGTAAGCATTCCTGAATCTCCTGCCGCCGCATCATATTATCCAGGGTATCCCGGAGCTTCTGCCGGGAACGTCCGATCTTCCGGCGTATTTCCGCCAGAGCCGGACTTGCAGCATCGGCAATTTCCTCTTCAGAGAGGATGGAACGGTCTAATTTTTCCAGCAGAAAAGGCACTGGTGCCAACTGTGTGAACAAGTCATCCAGAGAAGATTCCACTCCGGCACAGCGGTCATACCAGTCGCTGAGGGATTGTACCTGCCGCAGGACAGTGGCAATTTCCAGCAGATCTTTCAGTGAGAGCCGTGCGCCGGATTTGGCACGCCGCAGTCCCATGCGCATATCCTGAAAGGCGTGGAAAGGCGGTGCGCCGAACTGAATGGAGAGACTCAGTGCATCACTGGTTTTCTCCATTTCGGCACGTGCTTCTGCAAGGTCAGAGGTAGGGGTGATTGCCTTGACTTTTTCCCGTGTGATATCGTTGGCGGACAGGTTCGCCAGCATATCCAGTATTTTATGAAATTCCAGTATCTGATAATGTTGGTTCATGAGTTGTTTCCTCCATAAGCTGAGGTGGTGTTGTGATCTTGTGGTAAAATTCCAATGTATCCAGCCGCACATCCAGATGATAGCGCACGAAGCGTTCGGCGCACAGCTGGACGGCGGCAAGGTTTTCCGCACCCAGGCGGAAGTTGTACAGCCGGGTGAAATCGGCGAATACCATATGCCGCATTGCCTGCAAAGCCGGTGCACGGAGCAGAATGGGTGCATATGCCGTTTTGGGTGCGCCGCAGTCCTGACAAGAAAAACAGCCCTCTTCCACGGAGAAATAGAGCCGTTTTGGTAAAAATTCGCCGCAGCAGCGGCACATGAGCAGATCGGGCATCATACCCAGCTCTGTCATAAGGCGCAGTTCAAAAACGGGTTTCAGAAAGCCTTCCTCCCGTTGACCGTTTTCCAGATAGTGCAGGGTATTGAGCGCCAGACGCATGACCTCGCAGTTCTCGCCGGGGTTTTGATGTTCCCGGACACTCTGCCGCAGAAGCTCGCTGAAATACATGGCAAGACTCAGCCGGGACAGGGATTCCCGGAGCCGGTAAAAAATACGGATGGGCTCGGCGCTGTCCAGATAGAACCGGTTCTGCCGCTGCTGCACGCTGAAAGTGGCATAGGAAAACAGCTGGGTAGTGGAAGTGCCTGAAGCAGAGGCTTTTTTGGCACCACGCACATAGACCTCCTGCAAGGTGTTTTTTTCGGTGAGGATATCAATGAACTTCCCACGGTCGCCCGCTGTCCGCTGTGCCAGCACCAGTCCTCGGTATGTTTCCATGCGTTTTTTTCTCCTTTGTTATCGCAGGATCGGCATCTGGCTGTGCCAGTCCCTGTGCCTGACGATAGTGCAGATAGTCGTCCACGTGTCCGGTCAGACAAAAAATATCCCAAGCATCCATTGTGTCATACCTCCTGTTTTGGGGATAGGATTAGGATGCGCCGGATGGGTTGATTTATGGGTGGAAATGATTGGGGTGATGTGTAAAGAGCAGACAGTAAACAGTTATTGTTACACGTGATAACAAGAATAGTTGCTTTTCCTTTTTCGAAAAGGTTGCACATCATGCTGGTCCAGCTGAGCACAGCTGGCGCGGGTCCAGGGCTGCGGAAGCCCTGGCAGAGTCCAGGGACAGCGTCCCTGGTCGCCG
>JBJFHO010000056.1:0-16735 GCA_051893675.1 Ruminococcus sp.
ATATGCAAGCATATGACGTGCAAAGCCGCTAGGCGCTCTTTGTGCGGTATTGCCCTAAAACCCTTTTCCCGAATTTCTTCCCAGATTTGTTCTATGGGATTCATCTCCGGTGTATACGGCGGAATAAAGACGAGTTCAATATTTTGAGGAATTAGTATTACAATTTGTTTACGTAGGAAGAGGATAGTTTTGCTGACTTTCCACTTGACAAATTAGCTAAATTGCAGTATAATTAGCTAAAAAAGAAGTGGGGGCGAAAAGAATGGCAAAAGCGGTACGCATGTCAGATATTGCAGAACGTTTGCATGTCAGCATTGTGACAGTATCCAAAGCGCTTGCTGGAAAAGATGGCGTCAGTGAAGAGATGCGCCAGGAAATCCAACAGCTTGCACAGGAAATGGGGTATCAAGGAAAGAAAAACAGGACGGCACCGTCTGCTGCCTATACCCTTGGAATTGTCACGTCTTATCGTTATATTGAACAGGGACAGTCATTTTATTGGAATCTGTATGAAAGAGTCCTGTATCATCTGACGCAGAATGGACATTTAGGAATCCTGGAAGTGGTCACAGATGAGGCAGAACAGGAACAGCAGATCCCGCGGTTGGTGCAGGAGGAACGGGTAGACGGCGTTATTGTCATGGGCAATTTTACAGCGGCATACCGGAATGCACTGGTAGCAGCTGGTATTCCCATGGTAGTCCTGGATGCTTTTGATGCTCGGTTCCATCAGGATGCTGTCATTTCTGATGGCTATTATGGAATGTATACCATGGTGGATTATCTGCTGCAAATGGGACACCGGGATATTATGTTCGTGGGTTCTGTCAATGAGACCAGCAGTATCACTGACCGGTATTACGGCTATTGCCGTGCTATGAGGGAGGCAGGGATCCCGGTGACGGAGGCGCATGTGCTTCCGGATCGTGATGCAGAGGGAAAGGTCGCTGTCTCGCTGGAACATCTGGAGCGGATGCCCACTGCCTTTGCCTGCAACTGCGATATTACAGCGCATATTCTGATCAATCATCTCAAACAGCAGGGGATTCGTGTGCCGGAAGATGTATCAGTGGTGGGGTTTGATAACTATGTGCTGGCGGAGTATGCACAGCCGCCTTTGACTACCTATGCTGTGGATGTAGATCATATGGCGAAAATGAGCGCCCAGCAGCTGATTCGCCGTATCCAGAAACCGGATGCCGATGTAAGGCGCATTGTGGTGAGCGGAAAACTAATCGTGCGGGAAAGCGTCCGGCGGCTGGAGACAACCTGATCTCCTGTAATTTATCACAATGCTTTTTGAATGTATAGGGCAAAACCGTCTGTGGGAATAACTTCCCATAGGCGGTTTTTCTTATTTTTAAGTAAAAATTAAGTGCAGATGCAGGGTTGACACATCCAATTGCTGATATTTACTAAGATTTCTATGAAACTGTTTGTGAAATATAGATAATATGAATACTATAGAATTGTGTAAAACGCAGAAAAACAATTTTAAGTTCAATTTTAGCTTGACTTTTAAGTAAAAATAGAGTAAGATATATTCAACGGAAAAACACCCACGAGGTTCGTAACCAGTACACAAGCCCGGACAGCGGCGATGTGTACAAATAATCAAATGGAGGAATGGACTATGAAACAAAGATGGCTGGCATTCGTACTGGCAGGACTCACAGTAGCGGCAATGACCGCATGCGGCTCTGATGCAGGAAGTGCAAAAAAAGAGAGCCCGTCCATATCCTATATGGATATGAAAGTCGGCGAAACTGCAACAGACATCAAGGCTGACCTGAAGATCCTGACAAACCGTACCGATCTGATCGAAGTAGAGTTTGCGAATTATGTGTCGGAATTCACAGCAATGTATCCCAATGTCACGATCACATATGAGGGCATTACAGATTATGACAACGATGCCACAACGCGTCTGACTTCCGGTGATTGGGGCGATATCTGTTGTATTCCTGCTACTGTGGATCTGAGTGAGTTGAGCAATTATTTTGAAGCATTTGGCAGCTATGATCAGTTCAAAGAAATGTACGAGTTCACAGACAAGAAGATGTATGACAACACCGTGTACGGCATCCCCAGCATGGGCAATGTCAGCGGTATTGTATACAACAAGGCTGTGTTTGAAGAAGCCGGCATTACAGAACTGCCAAAGACACCGGATGCCTTTCTGGAGGATCTGCAGCTGATTGCTGACAAGACGGATGCCATTCCGCTGTATACGAACTATGCTGCAGGCTGGACGCTGACAGCGTGGGATGCCTATATTTCCGGCGGTGCCACTGGAGATGCGGATTTCAAGAACAATGGTCTGGTACATGCGAAAGATCCCTTTGCCAAACGGGATGATATGACAGGTCCCTACGCCGTATATAATGTGCTGTACGAAGCAGTGGCACGGGGACTGACAGAGGATGATCCCACCACCACTGACTGGGAAGGCTGCAAGGCACAGATCAACGAGGGCAACATCGGCTGTATGGTTCTGGGCAGCTGGGCAGTGCCTCAGATGCAGGCAGGCGGTCCGAATGCCGATGATATCGCCTATATGCCGTTCCCAATTACGGTTGACGGTCAGCAGTATGCTTCTGCCAGCGCTGACTATTGCTACGGTGTAAATGTGAACAGCAGCGCCGATGAAAAGACAGCGGCTATGCTGTATATCAAATGGCTCACGGAATCCTCCGGTTATGCCGGCAGTCAGGGCGGTATTCCCATTGTCAAGGGCGATGCGTATCCGGAATCTCTGGAGAGTTTCACAGATGTTACATTGATCACAGACAATCCGGCACCCAGCGGGGAGGAAGATCTGTTCAATAACATCAACAACGGTTCTGAAATTTCCCTGGATGCTGACCCGACCCATGTTGCTGCAATTGTAGAAGCTGCCATTGGCGGAACAAAAACCATGGAAGAGATTGCAGATGAATGGAATGCAGCGTGGACCAGTGCGCAGGAGAGTAACGGCGTAACGCCTCAGTAAGTTCAGAAAGGGCGTGAACCCACATGGGAAAGCAACATGCAGAAGGCAGTCTGACAAAACGGAAACGGCGGCTGCAATGGTCAAATGCCAATGTGCAGAAAACAGTTGTGGCATTGACATTCCTGTTTGTACCGTTGTTCCTGCTGATCTTGTTTACATATCTGCCGTTTTTCAAAATGGTGCAATTCAGCTTTTATGATATGAAATATATCGGCGACCGGGAATGGGTCGGACTGCAAAATTATATTGACGTATTCACACGGGACGACTGCTTTAATGCCCTGAAGCTGAGTCTGTATTATATGGTAGGATCTGTGGTACAGCTGGCGCTTGCGCTGCTGTTTGCTTCAATCTTGAGTTTTCAGCCAAAGG
Organism: Ruminococcus sp.; assembly: GCA_051893675.1. Classification (GTDB taxonomy): domain Bacteria; phylum Bacillota; class Clostridia; order Oscillospirales; family Ruminococcaceae; genus Ruminococcus_C. The sequence continues at coordinate 3,365 of JBJFHO010000056.1, forward strand.
GCGGGAATTTCTTCCGGGGCGCTCTGTATTTTCCGAGTCTGGTCTGCGGCATTGCCGTGGGGTTCATCTTCAAATACTTCTACACCCACGGTTTTGTGTTGGATTCCATCCTGGGCGTCCTGGGTATCCCGGAGGAGATGCTCCCATATTGGCTCAAGGATACACGGATCAATAACTGGGTGCTGGTGGCGTCCTCCATCTGGCGGTATATGGGACAGAATATGGTACTTTTCATCGGTGCCATTGCCAGTGTGGACAAGACCCAGTACGAAGCGGCGGCTATTGACGGTGCAAATGCTTGGCACCGGTTCCGGTATATTATTCTCCCGTCCATCCGGACGATCGTGGTTCTGAATATGATTCTGGCGATTTCCGGTTCGCTGTCCGTTTTTGAAATCCCCTATGTCATCACAGACGGCGGCTTCGGAACATCCACCTATTTTGTCCTGATGGATAAGCTTGCCCACGCCAACCAGAAAGTTGGTCTGGCTTCAGCTATGGCAGTGGTGCTGCTGGTATTGATCCTGCTGGTGAGTGCTGTGCAGAAATGGGCAGAAAAGCGAATGGATACCGGATCTCAGATCGGGAAACGGAGGCGCAGAAAATGAAAGGAACAACAGCCCGACTCAAACGGCTGCCCATGCAGCTGCTGCAATATGCAGTGCTTCTTCTGGGGGCATTCTGTGCCCTTGTCCCCATTGTCAGCTGTATTACAACGGCATTCAAGACGGAGGAAGAGTATCGCACCACAAGTGTTATGACCCTGCCGGAAAACTGGCTGAACTTTGAGAATTTCAAAGTTGCCTGGGAAAAGGCAGGCATGGGAAAGGCATTTCTCAACAGCTTTCTGATCCTGTTTTTTGTACTGGTGGGCAGTACGCTGATTTCTGCCATGCTGGCATATGTGCTGAACCGCTTTCAATTTCGCGGCAATCATCTCATCCGCAATCTCTTTATGGTAGCGGCACTGATCCCCGGAATTGCCACACAGGTCACGGTCTATCAGATCATGACGTCCCTGCATCTGGTCAATACCCTTTACGGCTATATTTTTCTGATGCTGGGCACAGATGTCATATCCATCTACATCTTTTTGCAGTTCTTTGAGAACCTGCCGAAGACCCTGGACGAAGCGGCGATTCTGGACGGATGCAGTTATTTCGGCGTATTTTTCCGGATCCTACTGCCGCTTCTGAAACCGGCAATCGTCACCAGTGCGATTCTGAAGGGTGTCAGCACATACAACGAATATTACATGGCAAATCTGTATTTGCAGGACAAAAGTCTGTACCAGGTGGTTTCCACCTCCCTGTATACCTTTACCGGACCTATGGGGAGCCAGTACCAGTACATTTGTGCCGGCGTACTGATCACCATGATTCCCATTCTGATTATTTTCTTATTATGTCAAAAACAGATCTACAGCGGCATGGCAATGGGCGCTGTAAAAGAATAATTCTGGAGGCAAGATTCTATGAAACCCATTACAATGCACACCGGCAGCCTGCCGCAGATTCCGTGGCAGGATCGGCCGAAGGATTGTACCGCACCTCTGTGGCGCTATCAGGACAATCCCATTATTTCCAGAAATCCCATTCCGGGAGTGGCACGTATTTTCAACAGCGCAGTGATTCCATACCAGGGTGCATTTGCCGGTGTATTCCGGGGTGAGCAGACAGACGGCGTACCCTTTATTTACTTCGGGAAGAGTCAGGATGGCATTCACTGGGAATTTTCTCCCGAAAAGATTCGTTTTGTGGACGAAGCAGGAAATCCAGCTATGCCTCTGTATGCTTACGATCCGAGATTGGTTCAGGTGGAGGATACCTATTATGTGATCTGGTGTCAGGATGCCTATGGTGCAGCCATTGGCATGGCAAAGACAAAGGACTTCGAGACCTTTGTTCGCCTGGAAAATCCTTTTTTGCCCTTCAACCGGAATGCTGTCCTGTTCCCACGGAAGATCAACGGCAAGTATATGATGCTCTCCCGTCCCAGTGACAGCGGTCATACGCCTTTCGGGGATATTTTCCTCAGTGAGAGCAAAGATATGGAGTACTGGGGACATCACCGGCATGTCATGGGAAAGAGCAGCCGCTGGTGGGAAAATGTGAAGATCGGCGGCGGTGCAGCACCCATTGAAACAAGCGAGGGCTGGCTCCTGTTCTATCACGGCGTGACAAATACCTGCAACGGCTTTGTGTACAGCATCGGCGGTGCCATTCTGGATCTGGATGAGCCGTCAAAGGTGAAATACCGTTGCGGCAGCTTTCTGTTGACGCCGGAAACGTGGTATGAGGAACGGGGATTTGTGCCTAACGTCTGCTTCCCCTGCGCCACACTTCAGGATGCGGATACCGGACGGATCGCAATTTATTACGGATGTGCGGACAGTTATGTGGGGCTGGCATTCACCACGGCGGAGATCGCAGTGGAGTATATCCGTACACACGATGTCGCCAGCGATGATGACCGCTGCGACGGAAAACGATAAGAATCCATAGAGAAAGGCGATGGGGACATGACACTGGTCACGGAAGTGCGCAATATGCTGGAGAAAAAGCTGATTCCGTTCTGGCTTTCCCTTCGGGATACAGAATATGGCGGCTATGTCAGCTATGTGGATCTGGAACTGTGCTGGGATCCCCGGGCAGAAAAGGGATGCATTCTCAACAGCCGTATCCTCTGGTTCTTCTCTGAAGCAGCCATGGAACTCGGCTGGAAGGAACTGCGGGAGGCGGCAGATCACGCCTATGATTTTTTGATGGCACATTGCCTGGATCATGAGGCTGGAGGCGTCTATTGGTCAGTGACCTATGACGGAAAGCCTCTGGACACCACAAAGCATACCTACAATCAGGCATTTGCCTTGTATGCCCTTTCTGCATATTATCGGCTCACGAAAAAGCCGGAGGTGCTGGAGACGGCACAGCAGTTGTTTGATTGTATGGAGACCCATTGCCGGGATGCCGGCGGTTATCTGGAGGCATTCGACCGGTTCTGGCAGCCGGTGTCCAATGAAAAACTCTCCGAAAACGGCGTTGTGGCACAGCGTACCATGAATACGCTGCTCCATGTGTTTGAGGGATACAGCGGTTTTTATCTGGCATCCGGTTCTGCCAGTGCGGCAGAGGAAATGCGTGCCATTCTCCAGATCTGGTCAGAGCATGTGTTTCAGGCGGAACAGCAGCGGCAGGAGGTCTTTTTCGACCGGGAATATCATAGTCTCATTGATCTGCAAAGCTATGGTCATGACATTGAAACCGCATGGCTTCTGGACTGGGGCTGTGACATGCTTCAAGATGAAGCCCTTTCCGGGAAAATCCATGGAATGACGGATATTCTCGCTGCGTCTGTTCTGGAAAAGGGCTTTGACGGCGAGGCGGTCTGTAACGAACGGGAAAAGGGCGTGACGGATACCACCCGTGTGTGGTGGGTACAGTCAGAGGCAATTGTGGGCTTTGTGCATATGCTGGAAAAGCACCCGGAACAGAAACGTTTCGGGGATGCAGCGGCGCAGATCTGGCAGTATATTCTCCGGGATCTGGTGGATCCCAGAGAGAACAGCGAATGGTTCTGGCAGGTGGACAAGGCAGGAAAGCCAGTGGGAAAGCTGACCATTGTTGACCCCTGGAAATGCCCCTATCACAATGGAAGAATGTGCCTGGAGATCATAAGGAGGAATCCGGATGTATCATGTTGAATATCTGCGGCAGAAGGAAAAGCAGGAGGAACTGCTCTGTCGGAAAAATGAAAAGTCGGAGTTTTACAACGGGATCTATATCCGCTGGAAAAATCCGGTTCTCACAAGAGAACATGTGCCGCTGCACTGGCGGTATGACCTGAATCCGGAAACCAATCCCTATTTTCTGGAACGCCTGGGCGTCAATGCCGTATTCAATGCCGGTGCCATTTACCGGAACGGAAAATATTGTTTGGTCGTCCGTGTGGAAGGAAACGATCGAAAGAGCTTTTTCGCCGTTGCTGAGAGCAGAAACGGCATTGACGGATTCCGTTTCCGTGACAAGCCCATTGTTTTGCCGGATCTCTACCCGGATGAGACGAATGTCTATGATATGCGTCTGACCCAGCATGAGGACGGCTGGATCTATGGGGTGTTCTGTTCCGAATCCAGTGCAAAGGATCCCAATGATCTGTCAGCGGCAGTGGCATCTGCCGGCATTGTCCGGACAAAAGATCTGAACACGTGGGAACGCTTGCCCAATCTGGTGACAAAGCAAAGTCCTCAGCAGCGCAATGTCTGCCTGCTGCCGAAGTTTGTGGACGGAAAGTATGCGTTCTATACCAGACCCATGGATGGATTCATTGAGACCGGCTCCGGCGGCGGCATCGGCTTCGGACTGGCAGAGGATATTACCCATGCGGTGATCGAAGAGGAACGCATGACAAGTCTGCGCCGGTATCATACCATTACAGAAGCCAAAAACGGCAGCGGCGCTGTTCCCATTGAAACGGAAAAGGGCTGGCTGCATCTGGCACACGGCGTGCGGAATACCGCCGCAGGATTGCGGTATGTGCTCTACGTTTTTGTGACAGATCTGAAAGATCCGTGGCGTGTCATTGCAGAACCATCCGGCTATTTCCTCGCTCCTATGGGCGAAGAACGGGTGGGGGATGTATCCAACGTTGTATTTACCAATGGTGCCATTGTCCGACCGGACGGCACGGTCTATATTTACTATGCATCCTCGGATACGAGACTGCATGTCGCCACCACAGATCTGAACCGGCTTCTGGATTATGCATTTCATACGCCCCAGGATCCACTCCGCAGTGCAGATTGTGTACGCCAGCGGTGTGACCTCATTGACCGGAATTTGGAATTTATGCGTCAGCAGAAGAATCACTGACACAGGAAAGGTTTGTTGATTATGAAGAAATGGATCGCAGTTTTGAGCAGTATTGTACTGGGATACAGTGCACTGGCTGTGCCGTTTTCGGCAGCAGGTACAGTGTACGCAGCAGATTCCCGGACAGGATTTGTTACCACAAATGGTACACAGTTTATGCTGGATGGTTCCACATTCTACTATGCCGGTACCAACAACTATTATCTGAATTTTAAGCCGAAGGCATCTGTGGATGCTGCATTGGAGGATGCCGCAGATATGGGCTTGAAGGTTGTCCGTACCTGGGGCAATCTGGACGCTGGAGTCCTGACCGATCAGGTATCCGCAGATGGCTATGCTGTCTTTACGAACAGCGTTGACGGCTCCGGTGAAAAGGAAGGCATTTACTACCAGTATTTCGATGCAGACCTGGGACGCCCTGTCGTCAACGAGGGTGAGACCGGTCTGGAAAAACTGGACTATGCCCTGTACAAAGCAGAACAGGAGGGCATCCGTCTGCTGATCACGTTCACCAACAACTGGGAAGCCTTCGGCGGTATGAACCAGTATGTAAAATGGGCACAGCTGGCTGGGGAAGATGTCAGCGGCCATGATGATTTCTATACCAATGAGACCATAAAGGGCTGGTATAAGGACTATGTGAAAACCCTTTTGAATCACGAAAATGTCTATACTGGTGTGAAATATAAGGACGATCCCACCATTTTCTCCTGGGAACTGGCAAACGAGCCTCGCTGTGAGTCGGATGCCGGATGCGAGAACAATGTTGTGGTAGAATGGGCAACGGAAATGAGTGCCTATGTGAAGTCCATCGACAGCAACCATATGCTTGCTGTGGGCGATGAGGGCTTCTATAATTACGGCTATAACGATTTTCCCGAGGGAGATCATAAATATGTATATCACGGCAGTTCCGGTATCGACTGGCTGGGACTGACAGCAATTCCGGATATTGATTTCGGAACGCTGCACATTTACTGTGACCAGTGGGGACTGACAAAGGAACAGGGCGAATTCTGGTTCAAGAAGCACGGCGAGGATGCAGCTGCGCTGAACAAGCCGGTCATTGCAGAAGAATTCGGCTGGAAAGACCGGAGCGAGCGTGCTTCTGTCTATACCGACTGGTATAATATCTTTGAGGGCAATACCTATGACGGTGTGGAATTTGCCGGCACCAACTACTGGATGATCGCTTCCATGGACGGCAGTGCACTGTATCCGGACTATGACGGCTACACCGTTTATTACAGAGGCGATACAGACGGTAATCCCACCCAGGAGGCATGTGATGTCATCATGGCACATGCAGAGCGCATGAATGCCAAAAATGCGGAGAACAATCTTACTCCGAAAAAAGCGGACTTTGACGTTGTGAATCCTGCGGACATTACGTTCCAGCCCACCATGAAAATGGGTGAAATTTCCGGTCTGGAATTGGATGGTACAGCACTGACAGAGGGAATGGATTATACCATCAGCGGCACGACTATCACAGTTTCTGCATCAGTATTCCAGTCTCTGGAACTGGGCAGCTATAAGCTGAAGCTGCTGACCACAGCTGGCAATCAGCCCACTGCAATGGTACGGGTGTATGATTCCAATGCAGAAGTACTGTCCCGCAGCGTGATCGATGACTTTGAATCGTACGCGAACAGCACAGAAGTAAGCGCTGCTTACAGCCGCAACGCCAACGGCGACAGCCTGACACTTTCTCTGGATACAGAAAATGTGAAAAATGGCAAGGCTGCATTGAAATATGAATACAGCGTAGCAGACGGCGGTCCGGGCTATTGCGGTGCAACAAAGACTTTGGGCGGCGCAGACTGGACAGGCTTCGATGGCATTCGCTTTTGGATCCTGTCGGACGGCAGCAATCGGGAGACCACCTTCCAGTTCATTGACGGCGCAGGTGCATACTGGGAGAGCATTCAGAAAGTTACCGCTGAACAGGGCTGGACAGAAGTGAGGATTCCTTTCTCGGACTTCCATGTACAGCAGTGGGGCACTGCCGCAGATGAGCCGACTCTGGACGGCATCAAGGAATTTTCCATCTATACCGGACAAAATGGGAATCCGGGTACAGGTGTGTGGTACTTCGATGATATCGGATTGTACAGTGACGGTACGGTCACCATTCCGGACGCAGAGGCGACGGAAACCAAGGCGAGCTATGATCCGGAGAATCCCTCCGATATCATCTTTACCATCATCACAAACGGCCATGTGCTGAAAGGCATGTCCGAAGGAGAGAGTGTACTCCAGCAGGGCACAGACTTTGCAGTCAACGGCAGTCAGTTCCGGTTGAACCAGTCCTATCTGGAGACACTTTCTGCCGGTACCCATACCCTCTACGTATCCTTTGAGACCTGCCCGGACATTGTTCTGACAGTGGATGTCAAGGGCACAGCGTCTACAGAAACCACCGATGTGACAGAGTCGACTGCCTCTCCTGAGACTACCACAGAGACAGCTCCGGAAACCACAGATACCACCGTATCCCATGGAACAGAAACCACGGCATCTTCGGAAACTGTATCCACAGAAGCATCCTCTGCAACTACTGCTTCTTCTCAGACAGAAACCACCGCTTCTTCCAAGGTGGATCCTTCTCAGACATTGTTTGGCGACATCAACCTGGACGGCAGAGTGGACATCACAGACGCTGTACTGCTGAACAAGGCGACTGCCGGTGCTGTAAAGCTGGGAGACAACGCTGCTGAGAATGCAGATTGTGACGGAGATAGCGTGCTGAGCACCAATGATGCAGTGACTCTGCTGAAATTCCTGGTGCATCTGGTTTCGTCCCTGCCATACGCTGAATAATGTGGATACCGGGAAAGGAAGTTTAAGATGAAATTGTTAAAGAAATTCGCTGCATTGTGCATGAGCGCAGTGCTTGGCACATGCGGAATTATGGGCGGTTATTCTTCGGCATCTGCCGTATCAGCAGCAGAAACAAAGGCATCTGTACCTGAGGGATTTGTTTATGCAGAGGGAACCCATTTTATGTGTGATGGTGAGCCGTTCTATTTTGCCGGGTGCAATTCCTATGATATGTTCACTCTGGGCGATGGTTCCAGCGCAGATTCCATTGCGGACATTGAGACGAAGTATATGTACAAAGATCAGATCGACAGCCGGATGCAGCAGATGCAGGATAACGGCGTGACGGTTCTGCGGACATGGGGCTTTTCCAATGAGACCTGGCATGGCTTTGAGCTTTCACCGGGAGAATATAACGAAGCTGAGTTCATGTTGTTCGATTATATCATGTATTCCGCCCAGCAGCACAACATCCGTGTGATTATCACCCTGGAAAACTACTGGGAAGCATACGGCGGTATTGACAAGAAGCTCAGTTGGGCAGGACTGACCGGCGGAAGCCATGCAAATCGTGCCCAGTATTTCACCAACGAGACCTGTAAACAGTGGTACAAGGACTATGCAAAGCACTTTGCAGAGCGTACCAACTATTTTACTGGCGTTCAGTACAAGGATGACCCCACCATTTTTGCATGGGATCTCATGAACGAACCCCGCTATCAGGATGCCGGAGAGGACAGCACTGGTCTGACGCTCCGCGCATGGGTGGACGAGATGGGTGCATACATCAAGAGCGTTGACCCGAACCATATGGTCTATGCCGGTCTGGAGGGACACGGTCTGAAGTACGGCTTCGGCGGCGATGAAGGTAACCCCTTCGTTTACATTCAGGAGTCTCCGTATATCGACTTCTGTTCTGCACACCCCTATCCGGATGAGCACTGGGCAAACATGACACCGGAGGATACCAAGACGACTATGCTCCAGTGGATCTCCGATTCTCATGAGGTTGTAGGAAAGCCCTTTGCCGTGACAGAATTCAACGTACATTCCTCGTTGTCTGACGAAGAATACGAAGCATACTGGCGTGCAGTATTCGATACCATTGAGGAACAGGATGCCGGCGGCGGACTGTTCTGGGAATTCAATGACCGGAAACTCAGCGAATTCACTGTGATGGACGGCGACCCGATCCTGACCTATTTCAAGGAACATTCTGAAAAAATGCAGAACCAGTCTCCCAAGAATGGACTTTCCGGCAAGAATCTTCGTATCAATGTGGATGCACCGGAGGATCTGACTCTGAGTTATCAGATGATGGTGGGCGAAGCATCCGGTCTCCAGCTGGATGATACAGATCTGACTGTCGGAACGGATTATGAAATGGCAGATGGCACTATTACCCTGAAAAAGCATATCTTTGAAAGTGCCTCTATCGGCACGCATGTGGTGCGACTCCTGACCACAGACGGTAACCAACCCACGGTGAAGGTACAGGTTTATAGCAAGGCATCTGAAGAAGCTGCACGCAGCATCATTGATGACTATGAATCCTACGACAATGACGATGCCATTGCCATGGCATACAAGCGCAACTCCAACGGCGACAGCCTGACCCTGACACTGGATAGCGAGCACGTGAAAAACGGCAAGGCTGCGCTGAAATATGACTACAGTGTCGCAGACAGCGGTCCGGGATATTGCGGTGCGACCAAGAATCTGGGCAGTGCAGACTGGACAGGTTTTGATGGCATCCGCTTCTGGATCCTGTCGGACGGCAGCAATCGGGAGACCACCTTCCAGTTTGTAGACGGTGCAGGTGCATATTGGGAAAGCATTCAGAAAGTTACCGCCGAAGAGGGCTGGACAGAAGTGAAGATTCCCTTCTCGGACTTCCATGTACAGCAGTGGGGTACTGCCGCAAGCGAGCCGACACTGAGCGGCGTAGTGGAATTTTCCATCTACACCGGGCAGAACGGCAATCCGGGTACAGGCGTTTGGTATTTCGATGATATCGGACTGTACAGTGACAGCACACCGATTGTGACAACAGAATCCACAGAAACCACGGTAACTGAAACTACTACTACAACCACTATGGAAACTACCACAGAGTCTTCTTCGGAATCGTCTTCTGCTGAAACTTCTGCTTCTACAGATACGACAGTATCTTCTTACGAAACAACTACAGAAACTTCCAGCGAGATTACTGTTTCTGATACGGAGACCACCACAACAGTGAGCACCACTGCAACAGAGACGGAATCCACCGCTTCTTCCAGTGTTGATCCTGCCCAGGTTTTGTATGGTGACGTCAACCTGGACGGCAGAGTGGACATCACAGACGCCGTACTGCTGAACAAGGCAACTGCCGGCGCAGTGAAGCTGGGAGACAGTGCGGCGAAGAACGCAGACTGTGACGGAGACGATGTGCTGAGTACCAATGACGCAGTGACACTGCTGAAATTCCTGGTACATCTGGTTTCGACTCTGCCCAGCGAAGCATAAACAAGCTTTTCTCTTCATCAATTTCCTCTTATAGAATGTAGAAAAACACCCTCTTCCCGGAACAGCATAACAGCTGCTCTGGAAAGAGGGTGTTTTTCTGTAGGAAAGACGAACGTAAAACTAATTCCCTATCAAACTATTTCAATAGTTTGATAGGGAATTAGTATTAGAATCAGTAAAACAGCAAGGAGAAGGAATATGATCAGAGAGATTGTAACAGACCCTATTTTTCTCAGCCAGAAGTCGGAACCAGCAACAAAAAATGACCAGCAGACAATTTGTGATCTTTTGGATACGATACCAGCCAATGCAGATCGATAAGGGATTAGTATAAAGATCGTGTTGTTATTTTTTCAAAAGTTCCTGCCGCATCAGCGCAAGATCAAAGGCATCGATCCGTTCATTCTCATTCAGATCACCGGCTTTCCAGTCGATCAGTTTTCCTGCATTTAAAAGAAATTTCTGCATCATGACAACATCTGCCGCTGTAAAGCTTCCGTCTGCATTTACATCACCACGGACAAGTTCTGTACTTTCCTGGGGAGCAAAGCACCATGACTGCATCGTAATTCCTGCATCCGAGAATACGAAGTACAGATCATGGGTGCCGCCGATGGCTGCAACCTCATTATTGTAAATTGTGGTAAATGCATCCGGTGTATCAAAATCAATACTAGTCAGAATGTCACCAGTCGGACTGTCAAGGCGCACTTCAACTCTGCCTATGCCCTTTACGCTTGCAAGGAATTTCACAGGAGTTTCGAGCAGCGGCGCATTTCCTCCGGCGCTGCCTGCCGATTCGGAGACAAACAGTTCAATGGCATCACCAGTACCCACATAGCGGAATACCGCATTTTCATCACCGTAAACGGTATCACCGTCAGAAAAGCCGTTCCAGATGTTGCGCAGACCGTCCGCCCATTCTCTGGTATTGGTCAGCTCAGCGGTAATATCAATGGTGTACTTATCGTTCACAACGATGCTGTCAATGACAAAGGTGATGGGAACATCATTCTCTGCAGTAAAGTATCCCATGTTCATGAGACCCTTTGCACCGCCCATATCACTCGTCAGAGTGTATTTTCCGGGAGTACTCACTTCCACGGAGCAGTTCATATCCGTGCCTGTGTTGGTTGCCGGATGCATGGTGACAACGGTTGGTGCATCCACATTCAGGACAGTGATATTATACTGGAGCGTATCAATATTGGTCTGAGTCAGCTCTATGGGTGTTGTGGGCTCTTCACTTTCCCCTGAGGAAGTAAATTCAGCACTGCGCACGCTGAACCAGGAGCCTTCCGCCTTACTGCTGACTGCCGGAGCGTGCTGGTCAGTCAGATCGTATTCGATCTCCGCTGTATTATTCAGTTCAGAGGCGAGATTGACCTCGAACGGATTCAGATTTCCGTTTGCCTTGACACCCTTTTTGGTGCCGCCGCCCTTTGTGATGGTAACAGTTTGTTCATCTACTTCGATCTCATCCACGCCCATGCTGCGGTAGCTGCCGGTGATGCCCATGCCGCGTTTCAGGGAAAGGGTGTGATAGAACATATACCACTTATCTTTGAATTTATGCATATGGGTGTGATTGTTGGAGTAATCGAAGCCTGAAATACCTGGATTCACGAAGCACTCGCCCTTCATTTCCCAGCTTTCCGGGTCAAGCGGTGTCTTGGTGGTCATGTAGACCATGCCGCAGCCGGCAGGCGCAGGGCAGTCATAGGGCCACTGCTCAGTGTGATCGCTCCAGTCGGAGCAGTAGGTGTAGACATAGGTACCATTAATATAGTTCAGCTCGCTTGCTTCAAATAGATATGCGGCTGGAATTTCCTTGAAATCACTGGCAAAGGAGACCATGTCATCTCCGAGCTGTACGATACGGGCAGAGCCGGGCATAAAGTCTGTTCCGGAAGATCCCTTGCCTGCACCAAAGGAGAGCCAGCCCACGCCATTCTCGTCGATGACTGCACCGGGATCAAAGGGGTTCGGACAGTCGCCGATCCCGGGGGTGCTGGTGGAAATCAGAGGTTGTCCCAGCGGGTCTGTCCAGCCGGTGACGGGATCAGTCGAGGTGATAACGCCTACACCAAGACCGTTATTTGAGAAATACATATAGAAATGGGTCAGTCCGTCATCTTCTACACGAGATACCACGGAGGGCGCCCATGAATTGGTGATCCACGGTGCAATCTCACCGATATTGATCTCGCCGTGATACACCCAGTTCACCATATCATCGGTGGAAAATACCAGCATGGACTTGATCTTCTCATAAGTGTTGTCCTTGTCGGGTCCCGCAGCCAGAAACTGCTCGTGGTCGTTCGTGCCGAACAGATAGAGTCTGCCATTATACTCCACCGAGGTCGGATCGGCGCAGAAGAAGTCGGAAGAAACCGGATTGTTGTACCGGGTGTCTTTGTAGTTGCTGGTGCTGATTTTGTCAGCACTGATGGTGATACCGCTGGATGTTTCCACAGCAGTGTCCTCTGTCAGCGTGGCAGTCTCTGCACTGGCAGTCAGAAGTGCTGCTGCTGCGTTCAGGCATACGACCGAGGACAGGAAACACGCAACCAGTCTGGTTATGATTCTATTCATGATATTACCCTCCTGAAATCGTTTGATGTTGTACGGATTCTCATGTATTTTTTATAGTTTCTATCATCATTTTAACACTTTTTCAGAAAATGTGTTAGGATATTCCTGACAATCTATTAGCACAATCCCGCCATGAAAAATATTCTTTGCCTGAAAACGCCTTGCAATTCAGATAGATTTATGATATAATGAGACAAAAGGAGTGTGGACAACATGATCGCATTTCCATACAGCATATTCGCATATGCCGAGGATTTCCCCCTTCATCTGCAATACGGCTTTCATGATGAGGAACTGTATCTGCACGCCCATGCAGATTTTTCGGAGCTGGTCATCGTTCTGGACGGTTCTGCACTGCATATCGTCGGCGGTGAAAGCTATCCGATTTCAAAGGGAGATGTATTTGTTGTCGGTCAGAACACAGAGCACGGTTTTACGAAAACCGAACAGCTATTGATCTGCAATATTATGTTTCGTCCGGAAATATTTGACAATGTATATGATATGAAACAGCTTCCCGGTTTTCAGGCGCTGTTTGTACTTGAACCGCATTATTCTCAGAATTATCATTTTC
>JBJFHO010000057.1:0-16727 GCA_051893675.1 Ruminococcus sp.
GCGTCAGAATAAATCCCCCAGTGAGAAGTCCCAGCACATGCCTGCTCTGGGAACTATACAGTTCTGTATATGCGCCAAAGCTGACCAGGAGCACGAGAATGACACTGAATACAGCGAAAGGTCCGCAGTTGGGGTCTTTCAGGATCCGCAGCTTTTCCTCACGAGGACGGCGGGAATAGAGCGCATCTGCTGTATCACAAAAGCCGTCCAGATGAATGCCGCCGGTGATAACCACAACGCACAGAACTGCCAGCACAGCAAACAGCACAGCACCTACACCCAGCAGACTGCACACTGTCCAGACAAGCCATAGACCGCCGCCGCAGAGCAATCCCACCAGAGGAAAAAATACCATGGCATGACGCAGGTTATCTGCCGTCCAGTTCAGACATTTCACCGGCAGTGCACTGTACATGGAAAGGGCAATGAGAAGCGATTCAAACCAGGATCTCATGATATTCTTCCTCTCCTTTCCAGAAAATCGGTATGCCGCTGCATACCTCTATGACCACATCTGCTGCCTTTGCCAGAGCACGGTTGATTCGTCCTATATTTTGGAGATAAGCCTGCATAGACATGTCCTCCGGCGGAATATCCGAGCAGACCTCATTCGTCACGATAACCAGATGCGTCAATCGTTGCTGCACAGCCAACACCCCATCGACTACCGCCTGCACCGGATCCGGTGCCGCTGCTTCAAACTGTTCATTTGCCGTCAGATTGCTGATACAATCCAGCAGTGCCGTACCGCCCGGTATCAGCATCTGCGCTGTCTCAGCCAGATGCATCGGTGCCTCTACGGTCTGAAAGCCCTTTCCGGCACGCTGTTCCCGGTGACGGGCAATGCGTTTCCGGCATTCCTCATCCCATACCTGCATGGTCGCCAGATAGTAGAATGGTTCCCGTTTCAGCTGAAAACTGATTTCTTCCGCCAGCAGAGATTTTCCGCTGCCGGAGCCGCCTGTTACCAATACTGTCATACACTGTCACGTCCTTCCCGGAACTTCCGGCACGCCTGGGCAAATGCCCGGGGCACAGCCGGATTGGACGGAAAATAGAAGTGGGGAAAGCCTGCCGCAATATGTTCCGTCACCTGCATCGCCTGCCACTGCCGTCCGTTGGGACGCTGCGCCAGAAATGCTGTGCCGTTTTCTGTGCTGTCTGCATAGTGAAACTCATGCGCCCGGATCGTTGTCCCTGCCTCGCCCAGAATCGAATCCTGCTGCGCTGTCAGAGTCACATATCCGAACCGACAGAGACGTTCACCTAGCTTTGCTGTTCCCGGCAGCAGCTGCGCCATGGGATATTCCGTACCGTCCTTATCAAAGATCGCCTCCTGCAAATACAGGAAACCGCCGCATTCTGCAAAAATAGGAATTTTCTTCGCCGATGCATGCCGGAGACTTTCCAGAAAGGTACTGTTCCCACTGAGCTGTTTCAGATACAATTCCGGATAGCCGCCGCCCAGATACAACCCGTCCAGTCCATCCGGCAGCTGGTCATCTGCCAGGGGTGAAAAGGGCACAAGCTCTGCGCCCCATTGCTCCAGCATGTGTAGATTTTCCGCATAGTAGAAGCAAAAGGCTGCATCCTGTGCCACACCCAGCCGAAATGTTTTTTCCGGCTGCTGTGGTGCCGGCGTAAAGGGCAGCGGCGGTGCTGTCGCCGCCAATTGCAGAATGCCGTCCAGGTCGATAGTGCGCTCTGCCGTTTCTGCCAGCAGACGTATTTTTTCATCCAGCTGTGCCACTTCCCCGGCGGTCATCAGACCCAGATGACGGCTTTCCAGATGTACCTGGGGCAGTTCCGGCAGGTAGCCATAGACCGGCAAGCCTGTTTCCCGTTCAATGATCTCTTTATAGAAAGAATACATTCCCTCCCGTATCTGATTGAGGATCACACCCTTGATGGGATTGGGCGTCCGGAATTCCAGAAAGCCTTTGCAAAGTGCCGCCACAGAACAACCCATTCCCTTCGGTGTCACAAGCAGCAGCACCGGCGTTTGCAGCATCTGAGAAACAGTATAGGCACTCGCCTGTTCCGTCTGTCCGATGCCATCGTAATATCCCATAGCGCCCTCCAGCAGTGCGAGATCGGCATCAGCCGCCATCTGCGTCAGGAGCTGCTGCATCTGCCCTTCATCAGAAAAGAACGGATCCGCATGATACGTATCCCTGCCGGTGATATGAGTATGGAACATAGGGTCAATATAATCGGGACCGCATTTCAGACTTTGCACACAGAGCCCACGTGCCCGGAAAGCACCAAGAAGTGCCGCCGTCATGGTAGTCTTTCCGCTGCCGCTGGATGCGGCACTGAGCATGATACGGGGTATTTTCCGGTTCTGTTCCATACGCCATTCCTCCAAAAAAATAATCGCCTTCCTGTGACAGAAAGCGATGTCCATGAAACGCCCTGCCTGCCGCCTTTCCGGTCAGCAGACATGCCGTTCCTGCATTCCCACGAAAACACCCTTGTTTCGTGCGGGCACAGCCCCATCGCTCGTAAGGCTGCGCAACATGCTATTTCGTAATCCGACTTAGCAGGCAGTCCCTGCATCACGGTAGCGTGACTGTACGAGAATCTCACTCGTTTCCCTTGATTGATTGTCCCTATTATAGCATAATTTTCTGAAATGCACAAGTGACAATTTTAAAACATATGACCATACCAATTCCGACAAAAAAGCCTTTCATGCCGTAAAAAATATGGTATTTCCCCGGTAAAAAATGCGAACGCAAAGGAAATCTGCAATCTTCCTTTCTTTTTAAGAATCTCAGTGTTTTACTTTACTTTTCCGAAAAAACTTGTTATAATAAAGCTGATCAGAATCTGTATTCATTGACAGCGATATGGAACGTCACTTGAGACCATGCAAGCTTTAGGCAATGGCGCCTGTGATTTTTGTTTCCATGGGAACTGCAATGATACAGGTTTTTCTATTTTCGGAGGTGTTTTCATGAAAAAGGACAACATTACCATCGGCACCTTTTGCAGTGACATGAAAATTCAACCATCCAAACTCCGCTATTATGAATCACTGGGACTCATTCAGCCTGCAATGATCGATGAAGAAAACGGCTATCACTATTATTCCTATGCGCAGTATGCAGAAATTGAGATCATCCAGATCTGCCGCAAACTGAACTTTCCTCTGAAAAAAATCATCCATCTCCAGAAAACCCAGGATCCCCACGAGCTGCTGGAGCTGATTGCAAAGCAAAAATTCCACGCACGAAAACTGTTATTACAGCAGCAGGAGATCTATCAGAACCTCTCCTGGCTCCACGAGGCACTTGAAGCAGACATGGAACTGCGGGAGGGAGATACACCTGATATCGTCTGTCAGGAACTGGAAGAGCGAAAAGTACTGATGGCACTGCCGGAGCCGGGAAATCATAAGCTTTCCCTGGAGGAACAGGAAGCCGCTTTGCAATATGAACTGAGCAAGACGGTTTCCTCTGAGCATTTTGCCGTCAATTCCATCCAGCGGACCTACGGCTATCATCTGGATTTCAGACGATTTCAGCAGGGTCAGCTTCGTATACTGGGAAAATTCGTGGAACTGCCCCAGTATATCATGAACATTGAGACAAAATTGTATTCGATTCCTGCCGGCACATACCTGATATTGCCAGTACAGGCGTTTTCTGAAACAGATTGGATACAGCGCATGTGCACTTATGCAAGTGCGCATCATCTGAAGATACAGGCAGTGTACCTCACAGAAGTTGCACTCCATCTGATCCCCAGAAAGGATGCTTTCTACAAAGCACAGCTGCTGGTGCAGCCGGAATCATAAATATCTACTTTTTCTCAATAATAAAAGCTGCTGCATATCCGGGCATTCACCGTTTGCAGCAGCTTCTTTTATTCTGTTACAAGTTCCAGTGCTTTTGCCAGCTGTGGATCGGATGCCGCATCCGGTGCATCATAATCCACGGGTTCGTCTCCGGCTTCCACAATCACGTCCGGCGTGATACCCACACCGTGATAGCACTCGCCCTTTGTAGTCTGATAGGTTGCCACTGTCAAAGTCAGTGCACCGCCGCTGGACATTGGCTGCGTCACCTGCATGATGCCTTTACCAAACGTAGTGGTTCCCACTGCTTCTCCCTTTCCGAAATCCCGCAGAGATGCCGTGAACAGTTCGGCTGCACTTGCGGTATTCTCATTGACCAGCACCACCATAGGCAGATCACATTCTTCGGCATCGGACTGCACCAGTGTCTGTGTATGTCCGTCCCGATAGGTTGCAATAGCAATTTCTCCTTCCGGCAGAAGCGGATCCAGAATCTGTTCCAGACTGTTCACCAATCCGCCGCTGTTGTCACGCAGATCAAAGATCAATCCCTTTGCGCCCTCACTCACCAGCTGTTCGTAAACTGCCAGGAATTGTTCCGGCGTGTTTTCCCGAAAGGCACTGATACGGATATAGCCAATATTGCCGTCCAGCATCTGTCCCTGCGCCGTAATGACATCTACGCTCTCCCGCATCACATCGCAGTCCATCGTTGTGTCATCCCGCCGGATCGTCAGTCTGACAGATGTATTTTCCTCTCCCTTAACAGCTTCCAACGCAGCAGAATATCCCAGTTCCGCAACGTCATCCCCATCTATGGCAATAATTTCATCTCCGGACTGTAGTCCTGCCGCCTCTGCCGGGGAATCCTCCGTTACATCGTTGACCAGCAGATATCCCTCTTCGGTGGATGTCACTGTAACGCCAATGATTACCGTCTGTCCTGCCTCGTTTATCTGAAATTTTCCATACTCTTCATCTGTCATATATTGGGAATATGAATCGCCCAGCCCGGCAACATAGCCTTTCATGGCACCCTGCATCGCAGATTCTTCGTCAACGTCTGTGTAATAATTCGCCTCTACGGTGGCTTTCAGCTGTGCCAATTCGCCGTATTCTGCCTGATTGGCATATGCTCGGTAAATACCCACGCCTGTTCCCACAGCAAGAACACCGCAAAGGCAGAACAGCAGTACCAATGTGGACTTCCGCAGTTCCACCATTTCCTGTTTCGGATTCTCTTCCACGCCAAATCATTCCTTTCACAAAAAAGGACAGCGGTCTCTGAACACCCCTGTCCTTTTGTCAGTATATGTATTTCCTGAGAAAATATGCAATCAGCCCAGATACTGCATGGGATCCACCTTAGTACCGTTTACACGTACTTCAAAATGCAGATGGAAACCGGTAGAGAAGCCTGTGCTTCCCACATAGCCAATGGTCTGACCCTGGCTCACCGTCTGTCCGGCTGAGACAGAAACAGATGCCAGATGACCGTACAGCGTGGAATATGTGCCGTCATGCTGAATGATCACATAATTCCCGTAACCGCCGCCGCAGCCGCAGCTGGAGCTTTTCGGATAGTTGTGGGAACAACTGCTGACAACACGCACAACTGTACCGCTTCGGGATGCTACCACCGCTGCACCGGCATTGCCGCCTGCAATATCAATTGCACCATGGAAAGAGCCCCAACGGCTGCCGAAGCCACTGGAAATGGTATAATATCCCGGGCACGGCCATGCGAAGCTGGTGCTTCCGGACGGAACATAGGACGAGTCCGAAGAGCCGCTGCTGCCGGACGAACCGGAGCTGCCGCTGGAACTGCTGGAATTGCTGCTGGAGTTGGAACTACTGTTACTGCTGGAGCTGCTGTTCTGCTTTTCCTGTTCCTGCTGCTGTTTCTTCGCAGCCTCTGCCGCCGCTGCAGCCTCCTGCTTCTTACGTTCTTCCTCTTCCCTTTTCTTCTGTTCTTCCGCTGCTCTTGCAATTTCCGCCTTGATCTCTTCCTCTTCTGCATCCAGGGCTTCATTGTTTTTTTCCAGCGCATCTACATCCACATTGAGCTTTTCCTTTTCCCGTTCCATCTGCTGCTTTGCCTCATCGGTCTCGGCATAGGTGGTCTGGAGTTCCTCAATTGCGGTCTTGAATTCATCTTTTTTCGCCTGCTGTTCCGCCTGCTGCTGTTCCAGATCAGACTTTTCCTGTTCCAGCTGTGCCTTTTTCTCGTTACATGCCTCCAACTTGTCCTTCAGGTCATTTACCAGTTCATTATCATGGTTAGCCACACGGGACATAAGCTCATACTTGGACAGCAAGTCATAGAAATCCGTTGCACCTACCAGTGCCGATGCCAGACTGTTGTTTCCCTGGACATACATTGCCCGGAGACGCAGTTTGAATTGATCCAGTCCGATGGCAATA
The DNA here is from genome assembly GCA_051893675.1 of Ruminococcus sp. Taxonomy (GTDB): domain Bacteria; phylum Bacillota; class Clostridia; order Oscillospirales; family Ruminococcaceae; genus Ruminococcus_C. Next base: position 6,227 of record JBJFHO010000057.1, read on the forward strand.
TCTGCCTCCATGACTGTGATATCGTCTTCCGTCTGGGAAATCGCCGCTGTTGTCTCATCAATAGACTGATTGATCCGGTCTAGTTCCTCTACGACAATATCCAGATTCTGCTGCTGCAGAGTGATCTTTTCCTGTAGAGTTTTCTGATATGCTTCCTGTTCCTCCAGATTTTCCTGGAGCGCATCCAGTTCCTTCTGCTTTTCTGCTATTTTCGCATCATTGGATTTCCGTTCTTCCTGAAGTTCCGCCAACGTCTTTGCCGAAACAGGAATATCCCGCAGCGGTGCCCAGTTTGCGGTCACACCAGCAGCAAGAATCGTCAGGCAAAGCGCTGTACCAATCAGACGGCGTCCAATATGTTTTTTTCTGCTCATAATTCAGCCTCCTCAGACATTCAGATGTTTTCGCATGGAGATCATACTGCCGAATGCGCCGAACAATGTGCCCGACAGCAAATACGCAGCTGCCACCTTCCAGGCAAGTTCCCGGAACGGAATGATGCTTCCCATACCAATGACTGACAGAATATCTGCCTGACCTGTCAGAAGGCTCACCAAGGAGTCATATCCGAACCATGTGATCACCAGTGCCACACATCCGGCAAGGAAACCAGTGATCATACCTTCTACAAAGAAGGGAATCCGGATAAAGGAATTGGTCGCACCAACATATTTCATGATCTGAATTTCTTCACGGCGTGCAAATACGCTTGCCTTTGTGGCGTTGGATACAATTACCACAGAGATCACAACCAGAGCGGCAATGATCACGCCAAAAATCACTGTGACAATTTTCCGCAGTTCGGTCAGGATATTGACAAAATCCATGGGCGCACGAATGGAATAAATATGATCCAGCGTCTCAATTTCAGAAATTGTGGTAGAGATGTTGGAAATATCCTCGATCTGAATCCGGAAACCGTCGATCAGCGGGTTGTCGTCTCCCAGAGAGTCAAAGAGTACTTCATAATCAGACATGCTCTTTTTCAGATCCTCGAACGCCTGTTCCTTGGAATAGAATGTAATCTTGGAGATATTGCTGATCTGCTCCAGATCGGTTTTGAATTCCGCAATTTGCTGATCTGTTGTGTCCTCATTCAGGTAAATGATAACCTCGTTCTTGTCCTCAATGCCGCCGATCATGGAAGTGAGGTTCATGTAAAACAATACGGACATGCCTACCAGCAGAAGAGAAACCAGAAGCACGCAGAATGAAGCAAATGCCATCATACGGTTTTTCCAGATATTTTCGATACCCTGTCCGGTGAGGTATTTGAAACCACTAAGCTTCATGGATCAGATTCCCTCCAATCACTTCGTCAAAGACAATGCGTCCCTGATCAATATTGATGATCCGTCCGCCGAACTGCCGCACCAGATTGTGCTCATGGGTTACCATGAGGATCGTCGTACCGATATCATTGATACCCTGGAGCAGTTCCACGATCTCGTAAGAGAGTTCCGGGTCAATATTACCTGTCGGCTCGTCAGCAATGATCAGCTGGGGATCGTTGACCAGCGCACGTGCAATTGCCACACGCTGCTTTTCGCCGCCGGAAAGCTCGTCCGGATAGGCATATGCCTTGTCCTGCAAGCCCACCAGTCCAATTACATACGGTACACGCTTGCGGATATATTTTGTAGGCGAGTCAATGACACGCAGCACGAATGCTACGTTTTCATAAACGGTCATGGATGGGATCAGGCGGAAATCCTGAAAGACAAAGCCGATGGTACGCCGCAGTGCCGGAATCCGGCGCCGCCGCAGTTTGTTCAGATTATAACCGTTTACAGAGATGGTACCGCTTGTGGGGTTGATCTCTTTCAGGATCAACTTGATCATGGTACTTTTTCCGGCACCGGAAGCACCGACAACAAAGGCAAAGTCACCGTCATTGATTTTCAGATTCACATTGTGCAGTGCATCTACGCCGCTCGAGTATGTCACAGAGACATCCTTTAGTTCAACCATAGTTCACACACATCCTTTCAGCGGCTGTACGCCGCAGAGCAATCCGCCCTATTCCGGTAGGGCATTCACACAAGCTGCGCTTTCCGGAATCTCCGGAAAATTGCAGTTGTTTTTTCTTGTAGTCGTATCGTTTGTCACAGTTCCCGTCGTTCGGCATTTTTCACGAAGGGCAATAGGCATAAATAATCCGCCGATGCAAAAACTGCCACACGCTGCACCGGCGGCTTATGCAGATATACCGCCGATAAATATCAGCGTTTTAGGCTCTTAGAATTTTGCCGGATTTGCCGAGAGGTATTTCTTGACCATCAGTGCGATCTTAAAGATGATGGCATGGTCAAATTCCCGGAGATCCAGACCAGTCAGCTTTTTGATTTTTTCTAGACGATACACCAGCGTATTCCGGTGTACGAACAATTTTCTGGAAGTCTCGGACACGTTCAGGTTGTTCTCAAAGAACTTCTGAATGGTAAAGAGCGTCTCATGATCCAGAGACTCAATGCTGCCGCGCTTGAATACCTCGTGGAGGAATGTCTCGCAAAGGGTCGTAGGAAGGTGGTAGATCAGACGTGCAATGCCCAGATTCTCGTAGCTGACAATTGCCTTGTCCGTGTCAAATACCTTGCCGACTTCCAGCGCCATCTGTGCTTCCTTGAAAGAACGGGACAGTTCCTTTACACCGGTAACGATAGTACCGATGCCCACATTGACACGGGTATAAAATTCACTGCTGAGGGTATCCGCAATGGAACGTGCCAGCTTTTCCAGATCCTTGGTATCCACAGCACCCTTGATTTCCTTGACCAGAACAATATCTGTTTCGGAAATGGTAAAGACAAAGTCCTTGTTCTTGTCCGGGAAAAGATTCTGGATAACGTCGTATGCCGAAACATCGTTTGCAGATACGATCCGAATCAGCAGAACCACACGGCTGACCTCAGAATTGAAGTGCAGTTCCCGTGCCTTGATGACAATGTCACCGGGCAGTACGTTGTCCAGAACAACATTCTTGATGAAGTTGTTGCGGTCATACTTTTCATCGTAGTACTGCTTGATATTGAACAGCGAGATCGCCAGAATATTGGCATATTTTGCAGCTGCATCATCCATGCCCTCTACGAACACGGCATATTCCGGCTTCGAGCGGGAACCGAAGGGCTTATAGGTATAGCCGTCACGGATGAAAATATCATGTACGTCGCTCAGATCCAACGAAACGAATTCATTGGTCGTGCCGACCTTTGTCAGATCGCTGCATGCGATAATGGTCGCAGTATCATCGACCACGCCGACAGTAGCGTCAATTGTATCACGCATCTGGTGCACCAGACCTTGAAATAATCTATTTGACATATGGAACTTCCTTTCATTTTAAAATCCTGTAGTCACAAAGCTCCGCCTGCTCAATATATTACAAATTGTAACACATTATCTCGCCGGATATGTGAAAACTTTGTTAAAGTTTTTTCAGTTTTTTGCGTATTCAGCTGTTTCTTCTGCATTTCTTACGAAAACTGCACGGAATCACGTGCTTTTTTCTGTAACTCATCTGTAACCTTTTCCTTTGTTTCCGGAAATTACATCTTCTCCGGTGCAGTCACTTTCAGGATATGCAGGGTATTTGCAATTGCCTGACGTGCCGCTTCGCACAGCAGCAGACGTGCCTGTTTCAGTTCCGGTGTCTCTGCATACTTAATGCTGCATGCATCGTAGAACTTGTGGAACAGAGTTGCCAGCTCTGTGGCATATTTCGTCACCTTGGACGGATCGTAGGACTTTGCCGCAGCGTCCAGTTCCGACGGAAGTGCTGCCAGGTGGCGGATCAGTTCCAGCTCCTGGGGCTGTTCCAGCAGAGACAGGTTTGCATGTGCACACTGTTCCAGCGTCAGCCCTTCCTCTGCCATAGCACGCAGGAGACTGCAAATTCTGGCGTGGGCATACTGCACATAGTATACCGGATTCTGAGAGGACTTCTCCACTGCCAGATCCAGATCAAACTCAAAATGAGAGTTTGCCTCTCTGGTATTGAAGAAGAATCGTGCCGCATCCAGCGGAATCTCATCCAGCAGTGTTACCAGAGTGATCGCCTTGCCGCTGCGCTTGGAAAGCTTGACAACTTCGCCGTCCCGCATGAGCATTACCATCTGCATGAGCACCACATCCAGCCGGTCAGCATCTGCGCCTAATGCTGTCAGAGCCGCTTTCAGACGAGGCACATAGCCGTGATGGTCTGCACCCAGAATGTCGATTGCCTTGTCGAACTTCCGCCCCATGAGCTTGTCATAGTGGTATGCAATATCCGGTACAACATAGGTGGGGATTCCGTTGGCACGTACCAGAACGAAATCCTTGTCTGCGCCGAAATCCGTCGCCTTGAACCAGACTGCACCATCCTGCTCATAGGTATAGCCACGCTTTGTCAGCTCATCGACAACCCATTTTACCTGACCGTTCTGGTGCAGCGTACTTTCCCGGAACCAGTTGTCATAGACAATGCGGTATTTCTTCAGATCCCGTTCCAGTCCGGCAATATTCTGCGGCAGGGCAAATGCCACCAGGGCATCCCGCCGTGTCTTTGCATCGGTCTGCACATACTTATCCCCGTTCTCAGCGATGAAATTCTCCGCATGTTCGGTAATATCCGCACCGTGATAGGCATCCTCCGGCATTTCCACTGTAGGGTCAAAATGCTGTAAATAGCGCACTTCCAGGGATGTGGCAAACTTTTCGATCTGATTGCCGGCATCGTTGACATAGAATTCTCGCTGTACATCCCAGCCGGTCCAGTCCAGGATCTCTGCCAGGCTGTCCCCCAGTGCGCCGCCACGTGCATTGCCCACATGCATCGGGCCAGTGGGGTTGGCAGATACAAATTCCACCAGCGCACGTTTTCCGGCACCAGTCTGGGTTCTGCCGTACTGTTCTTTTTCCGTCAGAACGGTTTCGACTACCTGTGCGAACCAGTCCTGCTTCAAAAAGAAATTCATAAAGCCCGGTCCGGCGATCTCTGCTCTTGCAAAAATCGTACCGTCCAGAGAAACTGCATCCAGCAGCAGCTCTGCGATCTTTCTCGGCGCCATGCGGAAGGTCTTTGCGCTGACCATTGCCACATTTGCTGCAAAGTCACCGTGAGACTTATCCGCCGGTACCTCCACCCGGAATGACGGGATGGGTTCAGCAGGTACTTTGCCCTCTGCCACAAGCCGTCCCAGTCCATCCAGAAGCATCCGATATAATGTTTCGGACGCTGTTTTCATACAATCTGCCATGTTTCACTTCGTTCCTTTCCGTATATCTCAGAAGTATTTCTCATACTTCCTGTTTTTCTGCCAATTCCGTTTCCTCCTGCCGGAGTTCCCATTGCAGTTCAATGACGTTTTCCGATAAGAAAGCTGCGTTGAGATCGATCACATATTCCATTTCCACGCTGCCCCGATCTTCTTCCACCACACTGGACAGCCGCTTTGCCTGTACACCCAGAGTCATATTGCCATAGGGCGTCTGGTACAGGCAAAAATGTTTTTTCCCCAGTTCCAGCGTCAGATTGGAATTCGCCGTGCCGCTGCGGAGTATAGTTACCAGAGAATCATTTGCCACACGAATGGAAGTCATAGACCCGGCAAATCCGGTGGCATCCGTGTCCTCATAGGATAAGGTCAGGATGCCGTCCTTCCTGTCGCATGTGCCGGTGGTCACCAGCTCGGTCTCTTCCTCATCGTCCGGCGTGATCTGCCGGCTCTTCATTTTAATTAAAACTGAATCCATGTCTCTTGCGTCACTTCTTTCGTTATAGACTGCTCCGGAACACCTTCCCCACCCCATTCTGGTGCAGAAAATGTCCGGCATTTTCAATGAACATCTCGGTGCTGTCGCTGACATAGTAGGTATTTTCGCCGGGTGTCTCCCGGTCTGTCAGCAGATTCTGTTCTTCCAGACAGCGCCGGGCGAATTTTGCCGCCTCTGCACCGGAAGAAATGAGCCGCACCTCCGGTCCCATGAGATCGGCGATAATATCCCGGATCACCGGGTAGTGCGTACAGCCAAGGATCAGGGTATCCACACCGGCACGCCGTACCGGATCGAGATATTCCTCTGCCACAAGCCGGGTCACCGGGTTGTGGAAATCCGTATAGCCATTTTCCACCAGATGCACAAACAATGGACATGCCTGCGCCGTCACTTCTGCATCCGGACGTATCTTCCGGATCGCCTGGACATAGCTGCCGCTGCGGACAGTTGCCGGTGTACCGATCACACCGATCTTTCCGTTTTTCGTCAGACGGCATGCCGTTTCCACTGTCGGAAGTACTACGCCGGTAAAGGGAAGATCTGTCACAAAGGGACGGTCTCCTACAATAGAACTGACCGTGCCGCACGCTGCAATGATCATCTTTACAGCATGCTTCCGGAGAAACGCCACATCCTCTTTGGCATAGCGCATGATCGTCTCCTGACTGCGGCCGCCGTAAGGAATGCGTGCGGTATCGCCGAAATAGATGATATTCTCCCGGGGCAGCAGCGCATTCAGTTCCTTGACTGCCGTCAGACCGCCCATACCGGAATCAAAAACGCCAATGGCATCATTTTTCATGCTAGTCATTGCTGTCACATGGGACAGCTTCTCCTTTCATCAATAGGTTCTCGCCGCATTATCCATTGCCTGTTCAATGAGTTTATCCACCAGATACTCCTGCTTCATGCCCAGATGTTCCATAAGCTTGGGATACATACTGATGTTAGTGAAGCCCGGCAGTGTATTGACCTCGTTGAGGATAATCGAGCCATTCTTGGACAGGAAGAAATCCACACGAGACAGTCCTTTGCAGCCAAGGAGCGTATATGCCCGCACTGCAATCTCCCGGATCCGGTCAGAATCCTGTTCCGAGATACGTGCCGGAATGTACAGCTTTGAAGTGCCGTTGATATATTTGTCATCATAGTCATAGAATTCCGCTGCCGGTTCGATCTCACCCACATAGGAGGCAAAAGGTGCATCATAGCCAAATACAGCCACTTCCAGTTCTCTGCCCTCGATAAATTCCTCAATAATAACCTTTCCATCGTGGGTAAAGGCGATCTGGATGGCATCCTTCAGGGATTCCAGATCAGTCGCCTTGTTGACACCTACAGAGGAACCGGCATTTGCCGGCTTGACAAACAGCGGAAATCCCAGCGTCTCTGCAATGGCAATGCATTTTTCGTCCAGCTTATTCAGATCACGCTGGTGCACACAAGCCCACTTTGCCGTCTGGATACCATTATAGTCCAGTACGGTATGGGTCATGCCCTTATCCATGCAGACTGCACTGCTCAGAACGCCGCAGCCCACATAGGGAATACGTGCCATCTCAAAGATACCCTGAATTCTGCCGTCCTCACCATTTCTGCCGTGAAGCACCGGGAATACCACGTCTACCTTTTTAATGTAGGTCTCCCCGTTTTCTATGGTGATAATACCGCCGTGCAGTGGGTCGGGAGACAGGATTGCCGCCGTGCAGTCCGGATTCTGTTCCCAGGCACCTGTGGAAATCTCAGAAACATCTCCCGGAAAATACAGCCAGCGTCCTTTCTTTGTGATACCGATGCAGAGCACCTCATATTTCTCCTTCGGAATACTGCGGATGACATTTTCTGCTGAGATCAGCGAAACATCATGCTCACTCGAAACGCCGCCGAACAGGACAGCTACTCTGATTTTTGCCATGTGTCAAAACTCCCTTTCCAATTGTTTTCCGGTCACTGCGCTCACTGTGCTGCGTCATTGTACATGGAGATTGGTAACGCAATCATTATTATATATCAGTTTCACATGCCGTATTAGAACCAGAACAGCTTTTTTCTGTGCCGATTCTTCTGAACGAACAGGTTTTTGCAGGAAAAACAAGTCCTCTCAGATATCATATCCTCTATTTTATCATAATTTACAAAAATCTGCAAGGGTTTTTTGTAAAAAAAGCGGTGCCGACCCCGTTTTTTCCCAGATGAAGAAAAAAATTTGCAAAAACCCTTGACAATTCCATCGGGATATGGTATACTAGACTCACCTCTTCGTATGGGGCTTATTTTTTTGTACAAATGCGGGTCGGATGTCCCGTTTTTTTGTGCGAATATGTCCCTGCGGTACTGAGGGAGGCAAACGATCCGGATGTCCTCTGAAAAGGACAATCCGGCTTCCGCATACGGAAGAAGTATAACGAGCAGGAGGTGCCGATCATGAGAGTGAAAGTAACACTGGCTTGTACAGAATGCAAGCGCCGCAACTATGTGACCAAGAAGAACAAGCGGAACAATCCGGAGCGGATTGAGATGAACAAACACTGCAAGTTCTGCCGGAAGCATACGCTGCACAGAGAGACAAAGTAATGGGGGTCCAAGCAATGGCTGATATCGAAAAAAACGCCGGACAGGAAGCTGTCGAGAAAAAGGCGAAAAAGGCAGCTGCAAAAGCAGACTCCAACAAATCCGGCAGCAAGAGCAAAAAGGATGCGAAGGAAAAGAAAGGCTTCTTTTCCAGAATTGCCGGCTGGTTCAAGGACCTGAAGAAGGAATTCAAAAAGGTCGTTTGGCCGGATCGCAAGAAAGTCTTTAACAACACGCTGGTGGTTCTGGCAGTTGTTATCATCGGTTCTGTTGTAGTCGGTCTCATTGATACCGGTCTGCTGAAGCTGATGCAGTTCTTAATGGGACTTTCCAACTAATTACGTGACCAGAACAGGAGGATTTATTATGTCAGAGGCAGCAAAATGGTATGTCATTCACACCTATTCCGGCTATGAAAACAAAGTAGCCCAGGATATCGAAAAGGTGGTTGAAAACCGAAAGCTTCATGACCTCATCCTGGAAGTTCAGGTCCCCACCGAAAAGGTGACTGAGATCACAGACGGCAAGACAAAGGAAGTAGAACGCAAGACGTTCCCCGGTTATGTCATGCTGAAGATGATCTATACAGATGATACCTGGCATGTGGTCAAGAACATCCGCGGCGTGACCGGTTTTGTAGGTCCCGGTTCTGAACCCACTCCCCTTTCTGAAAAGGAAGTGGCTGCACTGGGCGTAGATCTCGGCACAAGCGTACAGGTCAACTACGAGGTCGGCGATACCGTCACCATTTCCGGCACGGCAATGGACGGCTTCTCCGGCGTTGTACAGGCTATCAATCTGGAAGACGGCACTGTTGATGTCATGATCTCAATGTTCGGCCGTGAAACAGCGGCAACATTGCAGCTCAATCAGGTGATCCGTCAGGACGACTAATGCATTACTGCATGAGTTTGCTTACATGCAAAAATCAATTCGGAATCCGGAATTATCCGGTTCCGGTGGGAGAGACGCATGACGTCTCGCCATTTACCACAATATGGAGGTGTGCAACATGGCACAGAAGGTAACAGGTTTTATTAAGCTTCAGATTCCCGCAGGTAAAGCAACACCTGCTCCTCCGGTTGGCCCGGCGCTGGGTCAGCACGGTGTAAACATCATGGCGTTCACAAAGGAATTCAACGAGCGTACCAAGAACGACATCGGTATGATCATTCCGGTCGTTATCACCGTTTACGCGGATCGTTCGTTCACCTTTGTTACCAAGACACCGCCGGCAGCTGTTCTCATCAAGAAGGCCTGCGGTATCGACACTGCTTCCGGTGAGCCCAACAAGAAGAAAGTGGCTAACATCACCAAGGAACAGATCCAGAAGATCGCAGAGCAGAAGATGCCGGATCTGAATGCAGGCTCTCTCGAGGCTGCAATGAGCATGATCGCTGGTACTGCCCGTTCGATGGGTATCGTTGTCGTTGACTAACGGAAGCCGAACGTCGGTGGGAGGAAATTTCCGCTAACCGGATCAGCGTGTGAGCGATCCGGTACTACCACTACACTAGGAGGATTATATAAATGAAACACGGAAAGAAATATAATGACAGCCGGAAGGCTGTAGACAGCACCAAGCAGTACGCTTCGGAAGAGGCTCTGGCTCTGGTTTGCACCAATGCAAAGGCAAAGTTCGACGAGACCGTTGAGGCACATATCCGTCTGGGCGTTGACTCCCGCCACGCTGACCAGCAGGTTCGTGGTGCAGTTGTACTGCCCAACGGTACTGGTAAGAATGTTCGTGTCTGCGTTTTCTGCAAGGAAGACAAGTACGAAGCAGCAAAGGCTGCCGGCGCTGATTATGTTGGCGGTCAGGATCTGGTTGACAAGATCACCAAGGAAAACTGGATGGATTTCGACGTCGTTATCGCTTCTCCGGACATGATGGGTCTGGTTGGTCGCCTCGGTAAGGTGCTTGGTCCCCGCGGACTGATGCCGAACCCGAAGGCTGGTACTGTAACTCCGGATGTTGCCAAGGCTATCACAGAGGCTAAGGCTGGTAAGATCGAGTATCGTCTCGACAAGACCAACATCATCCACTGCCCTATCGGCAAGGCATCCTTCGGTGCTGAGAAGCTGGTTCAGAACTTCGAAACTCTGATGGAAGCTATCGTAAAGGCTAAGCCGGCTGCTGCAAAGGGTACCTACCTGAAGTCCTGCACCG
>JBJFHO010000058.1:0-3580 GCA_051893675.1 Ruminococcus sp.
GAAAAGGGGTGAGAAAAGCGACAGCTTTTCGAGGGGGAAGCGGACAAGACCGCTTCCCCCTTGTAAACCCTTTTCAGTAAGTTGAATTTTGAAAACGTCCCGGTGGGACGTTTTCAACGACATTAACTTTTATTCGTTGCAAACATCCCACCGGGATGTTTGCAAGGCTTTACATATTGAAGTGGTTTCACAAGGCGGGGCGGTCTTGTTCGCCCCGCCTCGAAAAAGCTGTCGCTTTTTCTCACCACCCTCTCCGCGCGCCGAAAGTACGGCGCAGAGATTTCGCCGCTGCGGCGGCGACCAGGGACGCTGTCCCTGGACCCTGCCAGCATTTTCGAGAAATTGCTGGACCAAAAAACTTCATTGCCGCCTGCGGCGACTTTATTTTTTACGTGACTTCTCGTGCAATAAGAAAGGATAAAACTTATGGCGAATTCTTTGGTCTTTCTAGCGAATGATCTGGAACAGCCTATGACGGCGGAACAATTCCTGCGGCGGCACAAGGGCATCTCCCATCGGATGCTGGTACGCCTGAAACATACCCCCGGCGGCATTTCCTGCAACGGAAAACCCATCCGCACCATTGATACCATATTCCCCGGTGACCGCATCGTGCTCACCGAGCCGGAACATTCCTCAGGACTGGCACCATTATCCCACATCCACGTGCCTATTTTAATGGAAACTGCATCCTATATTCTCTACAACAAACCCCCGGGTATGCCTGTCCATCCCTCTCAGGGACACCATGACGATACCCTGGGGAATGTCTTTGCAGCAGCATATCCCACATTGCCCTTTCGCCCTGTATACCGCCTGGACAGAGACACCAGCGGCATCTGCCTGATCGCCAAATCTGCCTATAGCGCAAAGCTGCTCCAGGGACAAACCCGAAAACACTACCTCGCTTTGGTATGCGGTATTCTCACATCCCCCGGCACGGTAAATGCACCCATTGCCAGAGAAACCGACTCCATTATCCGCCGCTGCGTCAGAGCAGACGGCAAGCCGGCAGTGACGCATTTCGTCCCTCTGGGCAATGACGGGCAGTATACACTTTTAAAGCTGACGCTGGAAACAGGCCGTACTCATCAGATTCGGGTGCATATGGCATATCTGGGCTATCCCCTGGCTGGAGATTCTCTGTACGGCGGCGATCTGTCCCGGTTTCAGCAGCATATGCTCCATTGCGCTTCAGTGGAATTCCCCGACCCAGATACCCATGAAACAGTCTCGGTGACCTGCCCCTGGGATGCAGTTCAGTCGGTTCTGCCCGATATTTTCCATACCGTATTATGACAATTCCGAACAAAAGGTTACAAAAAGGGACACGTTCTCTCTTTTTGATTTTGTGATACATGCACATATTCCTACCATTTAATCTGTACAAAACTATCTGTTTTTGCAAAAGTTGCGGCTGTTTCGTCCGGAAAGTCTTGCAAAACGGTTACAAATATGGTATAATACTAGTTGTACGGTGACCACCGACGCTTCTGGACATGCTCTTGCATACCCGGAAGCGTTCATCCGTCTGCCGTCCGTCTGTCCAAAGCATTCCGGCAGACGGCGCAATGCAGGCGGCGCACAAGTTCCAAAGGGATTGATGATCCCAGGCAGATCGTCCGTGTTACGACAGATCCTCTGATCCGTCAGGACAATGCCGGCAGAGCGTAAAACGCCGATTCGCCCTCGGACCGGACAGGCGTGTGCCGTCGTATCCTTTTCAGTATCTTCAAAATTGAATTGGCTCGCATTGCAAGCGGCAGCTCTGCCGTACTGCGATGCAGCGGCTGCTGTAGACGCAAAAATCTTAAAGGAGCGAAAGTATGCGTAAAAAAATCATGGCAGTCGTTTTATCCTGTCTTACTTTTCTGACACTGGTCTTTTCTTCCTTTGCCGTACCCCTCCGGGCTTCGGCAGTATCTGTGGATGAGATGACGCAGGTCGCAGTGGAAATTATCACACGAAACGAAGGAACCTATGGTTCTATCAATCGCAACGATAACGGTGCAGTGAGCATCGGTATCCTCCAATGGCACGCAACTCGTGCACTCCAGCTGATGCGCTCTATTGCAAACGCCGATACGGCATCTGCACAGAGCATTCTGGGAAGCACTTTTTATAATGAAGTCATGACCGCCTCCAGCTGGAACACCCGGACATTTTCCGTGGCAGAGGGCACAGCAGCTGCAAACCTGCTGACCACTTCTGTGGGAAAATCCACACAGGACGCTCTGGCATTCAGCGATGTACAGGGCTATATCAATGCCGGAAAACAGTATGGTCTGACCAATGCCGGCGTTCTGGTATATTTCGCAGAGCTTTACAACCGTGGAAGCGGTGTGGCTGCACGGATTCTCTCTGCTGCAAAGGGCAGCGGTTCCTATGCAGACATTACCCTGACAACCCTGCACAATGCGGCACTTGTTGACCGTGGAAACAGCACCGGCTATTACACCAGCCGGCTGAATGACGCCTATAATACCATCATCTCCCTGGGCTGGGGTGATGCATCTGTAACAGAGGGCGCAGCTGCACAGCCCAGCACACCGGATACTTCCGATTTTTCTGAGAGCTATGCCGGTACATATACCGTAACAGCTTCTTCCCTGAACATCCGCAGCGCACCTACCACATCGGCATCGAAGATCGGTTCGATCCCCAACGGTGCGACAGTAACTGTTTCTTCCGGAAACGGCAGCTGGGCGGCTGTTTCCTACAACGGCGTGGAGGGCTATTGCTCCATGGATTATCTCCAGGCAGCAGCTGCACAGACAACTGCACCGGCTGAGACTACCACTGCTGCAACTACCACCACGACCACCACCACAACAGAGGCTGTGACTACCACAACTACAACTACTGCGGAGACCACCGCAGCTGATACACAGACAACCACAGCAGAAACCACTGCTGCACCGACAGAGACTGTACAGTCCTCTGTTGCAGTAGTCGGCGTTGCCGATCCGACATATGCGTCGATTTACGGTGATGTAAACTGCGACGGCACAGTAGATGCTGCCGATGCAGTCCTGCTGCAAAAATATCTGAACGGCTGTGTATTCCTCAATTATACCCAGCTGTCCAACGCAGATTGTCAGCGTGACAATGTATTGGATACCACTGACGTAACAGTCATTATGCAGTATCTCATTGACAATCTCATTGCGCTCCCGGTGGTATAAGCCGGAGAGACAACATACATTTTTCCGTGACCGGGAATTTGTAAGACAACGATAAAACGACGATCCGCCGTATCACCTGGTGTGGTACGGCGGATTTTTTTGTTTCTGTATTTTGGCGTGGTATCGTCTGCCCCGGGACACGATATCGTTTTCTGTAGGGACACGGCGTGCCGTGTCCTTTCATTGGGATATTACTCGTCCACTGCATCCCCGCATTTTCATGAATCCGGTGCAACTGTAGGGGCGAACATCGTTCGCCCGCAATGTCCGCAATTACTGATAGAAAGGCAATCTCGTTGCAAACGTCCCACCGGGACGTTTGCAAGGCTTTACTTGGTGAGATGGTTTCACAAGGCGGGGCGGTCTTGTTCGCCCCGCCTCGAAAAAGCTGTCGC
>JBJFHO010000059.1:0-3557 GCA_051893675.1 Ruminococcus sp.
CGAAACACCCCGGCGCATACTTTTGCGCCGCGGAGAAAAGGGGTGAGAAAAGCGACAGCTTTTCGAGGGGGAAGCGGACAAGAACGCTTCCCCCTAGTAAACCTTCTTCAACAACCGAAATTTTGAAAACGTCCCGGTGGGACGTTTTCAACGGAATAATAAACGATAATCAACAAGGGCACGGCACGCCGTGTCCCTACAGAAAATGATATTGTGGAAGTGCGGGCGAACAATGTTCGTCCCTACATTTGTTCCGAATTTGTGCAATATGGGAAATTGGCGGGCGAACAATGTTCGCCCCTACAGTGTGTTTCTGTCAGGTATTTTTGAAAACGGTAGGAGCAATCCCTTCCCCTACGGATGGGGACGATAATTCCCCAAAAACAAAAACAGGCAGAACACACATATGTGCATTCTGCCTGCAATCATGACCGTACCTCAGGTACGAATAATTAGTCAACCAGCTTGATGATAGCCATTTCCGCAGCATCACCACGACGGGGGCCGATCTTTACGATCTGGGTATAACCGCCGTTACGGTCTGCATACTTCGGTGCAATTTCGTCAAAGAGCTTCTTTGCGACGCTCTCCTTGGTGACATATGCCATTACCTGGCGCTTCGAATGAAGATCATTTGTCTTGGCGATGGTGATCATCTTTTCCGCAACTGCACGTACTTCCTTGGCACGAGTGACAGTTGTTTCGATCTGACCGTTTTCCAGCAGGAATGTCACCATTCCACGCAGCATAGCCTTTCTATGATCGGTCGGTCTGCCCAGCTTTCTGGTACCCGGCATTGTTATTCACTCCTTTTTCTAACTGCGGCGGTACATAGTATGCACGCCGCACGGATCTATTCGTTTCTCAGTCTTCCTCACTGGCAAGGTCAAAGCCCAGGGACTGGAGCTTTTCCCGCACTTCGTCAAAGGACTTCTTGCCCAGGTTGCGCACCTTCAGCATTTCTTCCTCGGACTTGTTGATCAAATCGTCCACGGTATTGATCCCGGCACGCTTTAAGCAGTTGAACGACCGCACGGATAAGTCAAGTTCCTCAATGGTCATCTCCAGGATTTTTTCTTTCCCCTTATCGTCCTTTTCCACAAGAACTTCCGCTATGCTTGCCTCATCAGAGAGGTCAATGAACAGCTTCAGATGCTCGTTGAGGAGATTGGCTGCCTGTGAGATGGCTTCCTTTGCGGAGATTGTGCCGTCTGTCCACACTTCCAGTGTGAGCTTGTCATAGTCTGTGACCTGACCGAGACGGGTATCCTCTACCTGATAGTTCACCTTCAGCACAGGGGTATAGATACTGTCAACTGCAATTACATCAATCGGGGTATTCATCATCTGCTTATTGCGCTCCGCAGAGACATAGCCTCTGCCTCGGTCGATGACGATTTCCATATAGAGCTTTGCGCCCTTGCCCAGTGTTGCGATATGCATACCCGGATCGAGGATATTCACCTCAGAGTCGGTCTTGATATCGCCGGCAGTAACCTCGCACTCGCCCTCAGCTTCGATATAAACGGTCTTGGGACCGTCGCCGTAGAGCTTTGCTGTGAGACCCTTCAGGCTCAGGATAATTTCAGTTACGTCCTCTTTTACACCGGGGATGGTGCTCAGTTCATGGTGTACGCCATCGATCTTCACGGAATTCACAGCCACACCGGGCAATGAGGAGAGCAGCACACGCCGCAGACTGTTGCCAAGGGTGATACCATAGCCACGTTCCAGCGGTGCCAGTACAAATTTACCGTATTTTCCGTCGCTTCGCAGATCCACTGTGTCGAGTTCCGGCTTTTCAATCTTCTCCAGCATAAAAACACCCTCCTATGCTTGGTAGCTTCGTCTGTGGTTCAAGAAGGTATTCTCTCGGGCTATATGGCACTATACCGCAAACGCTCCGTGCGCAGCACCCATAAGAATACGCTCATATTCCAAATTTCCGTATGATGCAAATGATTACTTGGAGTACAGCTCGACGATCAGATGTGCTGCAACTTCATAGTCCAGATCTTCCGGCTTTGCCAGACGAACGATCTTTGCGGAGAAGTTTTCCTTATCTGCTTCCATCCATACAGGAATGGTGCGGTCAGCTGTCTGCTCTACAACTTCCTTGAACTTTTCGCTGCTGCGGCTGCTTTCGCTCAGTGCTACAACATCGCCTTCCTTTACACGATAGGACGGGATATTGACACGCTTGCCGTTTACAGTGAAGTGGCCGTGTGTTACCAGCTGTCTTGCTTCTCTGCGGGTCAGAGACAGGCCCATGCGGAACACAACGCTGTCCAGACGGGACTCCAGGCATGCGATCAGGTTGTCACCAGCCTTGCCTTCCATCTTGGAAGCGATCTCGAACAGGTGATAGAACTGCTTTTCGCCTACGCCGTAGATGAACTTCAGCTTCTGCTTTTCCTTCAGCTGCATACCGTATTCCGAAACCTTCTTGCGGTTTCCGGCGCCCGGGTTGCGGTTAGACTGCTTGGAGATACCCATAACCATCGGGCTGATACCCAGATAGCGGCATCTCTTGAGAATCGGTTCTCTGCTTACTGCCATGATATATTACACCTCCTGTAATTAGACACGACGTCTCTTCGGCGGACGGCATCCATTGTGGGGGATCGGAGTTACATCCTTGATCATCTTGACTTCCAGACCAACGGTCTGCAGTGCACGGATCGCAGCTTCTCTTCCGGAACCCGGTCCCTTTACGTATACTTCTACCGACTTCAGGCCGTGCTCCATCGCTGCCTTTGCTGCGGTCTCAGCCGCTGTCTGTGCAGCAAACGGTGTCGATTTTCTCGAACCGCGGAAGCCCAGTCCGCCGGAGCTTGCCCATGAAATGGCATTGCCCTGGGTATCGGTAATGGTTACGATGGTGTTGTTAAATGTGGACTGAATGTGTACGGCGCCGTTTTCAATATTCTTACGCTCTCTGCGGCGGCGAACAACAACCTTTTTGCCTTTCTGCTGTGCCAAAACGAAACACCCTCCCTTACTTCTTCTTGTTTGCGATGGTCTTTACCGGACCCTTGCGGGTTCTTGCGTTTGTCTTTGTCCGCTGGCCTCTTACCGGCAGACCCTTACGATGACGAACGCCACGGTAGCAGCCGATCTCCACGAGTCTCTTGATGTTCAATGCAACTTCACGGCGGAGGTCACCCTCAACCACGCAGTGCTTATCAATATAGTCACGCAGCTTTGCAACATCCTCTTCGGTCAGATCCTTGACACGGGTATCCGGGTTTACGCCGGTACCAGCCAGAATCTCATCTGCTGTGCTGCGGCCGATTCCGTAGATATAAGTCAGACCGATCTCGACCCGCTTATTCTTCGGAAGGTCTACACCTGCTATTCTTGCCATTATTCCTGCACCTCCATGTTAAAAAATCCCGGGCTTAGCCCTGACGCTGTTTATGCTTCGGATTTTCGCAGATTACCATTACTTTGCCTTTACGCTTAATCACCTTGCATTTTTCGCAAATCGGCTTTACGGAAGGTCTTACTTTCATTGCAACTGTCCTCCTTCTCGGAACAACTGTGCAGCCGGCCAT
>JBJFHO010000060.1:0-16231 GCA_051893675.1 Ruminococcus sp.
TTATTCATCGTAAACCATGCATACGTTGCAGAAGAAAGCATGATCGCCGACACAGTCAGCATTGAAACAGCCGGAACAAGCTTCTTTCTTGTCGATGTGTTTTTTGTTTTTTCTTTCATAACCAATCACTCCCTGTTTTCTGTTCATTGCGTTATTGCAAAAAGCAATCTTAATTGATGTCTCTATTATACACGATTCGCCCTGATTCGTCAAGCTTTTTTGGAAATTTTGTGTAAGCAAATAGTTTTTTGTTATGTATTTTGTATATATTGTACAAACCGCTTCCATATGCAGTACCACTGAAAATCCGTTACCACGCCCCTCGCCAGCCATTTTTCTCCAGATGCAAAAAGCCCCGGAACAACAAAGTCCCGGGGCAGCATTGCAATATAAAATTGGCGAGAAGTTATCTCTTTGAGAACTGCGGAGCACGACGTGCAGCCTTGAGACCATACTTCTTTCTTTCCTTCATTCTCGGGTCACGAGTGAGGAAGCCAGCCTTCTTCAGAACCGGACGCAGTTCCGGGCTGTAAACCAGCAGAGCACGGGAAATACCATGACGGATCGCACCAGCCTGACCGGTAACGCCGCCGCCAGTAACGGTGCAGATCACATCCATCTTGTCCATGTTGTCAGTCAGATTCAGGGGCTGACGAACGATGAGCTTCAGGGTGTCCAGACCGAAATACTCGTCAATGCTTCTGCCGTTAATGGTAATATTGCCGGTACCCGGATACAGGCGAACTCTTGCAACAGAGTGCTTCCGTCTGCCGGTACCATAGTAGTATTTAACCTTGGATTCGTACATCTTTTCTGCTCCTTTCCCTTAGAACTCGCAAACTTCCGGCTTCTGTGCCGCCTGCTTGTGCTCTGCGCCCTTGTAGGTACGCAGGCGCTTCAGCTGGTTTGCGCCCTGGGTATTGTGCGGGAGCATTCCCTTAACAGCGATCATCATTGCTTCATCTGCTTTTTCTTCCATCATAACCTTATACTGCGTCTTTTTCAGACCGCCGATCCAGCCGGTGTGCCAGTAGTAATACTTCTGCTCCAGCTTATTGCCGGTGAGAACTGCCTTGTCGCAGTTGATGATGATAACGTGGTCACCGCAGTCTACGTGCGGTGCAAATGTCGGCTTGTGCTTGCCGCGCAGCAGGTGTGCAGCCTGTGCCGCAACACGTCCCAGGGGCTTTCCAGCAGCGTCCAGGACATACCACTTGCGGTCTACTTCGCCGACTTTCGGCATCGTTGTTGCCATAGTAAATTCCTCCATCTAAACTTCTATCAAAAATAATCTCGGTTCCGCAAAAGCAGGAACCAGGCAGAGGGCAGTTGGGTCAGACTGCACTGCCGGCATTGCGCAAGATTATAACCGGTCTCTCTGACAGTACAAGAAATATTATAACACAAAACCTCCGGAAATGTCAAGCCAAAACCAGCAGATTTTCTTTCGATTTTCAGAAGAATTTCCTTGTGAATTTTGTGCATGTTGCCATTTCGGGCTGGACAACGCCCTGTATGCTTGCAATTTTTCCAAAACTGCGATATAATAGTATATCAGCAGTCCGGCACACAAAGCCAGACGCATCCAGAACACAAGAGGTGTTTCATATGTATCCCATGCAATCAGAAGAACCTGCACGGCTGGTATTTCTCACACGCCGTGCCTACGAGACCGGGCAGATCCGCCTGCTGCTGCGTACAGACGCTGTCTGTGACGAGCGTGACACAGGCTGGCAGCTGCTCCATGGAAATGAAACAGGGCTGGAGCTTGCCAATCCGGAAAACAGTCTTTTGATCTCCGTGGAGCGTGCTCTGGAACTGGAGCCGTCCCTGGCATCCCTTCTCACAGCGCACACGCCGCCGGCAAAGGTGGCATATGCCTATGATGAAAAGGCAGGAGCATTTCTTCCTGCGGCATATCCGGAGGATCCGCCTACGTGCTGAGGCAATACCGCACAAAGATTGTGCGGCAGATGCGCCGTCAGATTTTTCGTCAGATGAAACAAAAAGCGCAGTGAATACTTTGTGTATTCACGAGCATTTTTGTGAAATATGACGCAAAATATGCAAGCATATGACGTGCAAAGCCGTCAGGCGCTCTTTGTGTGGTGTTGCCCTAAAATCAGCCGGTGATCACGTGGCTGGCATCCGCATTGGCGAGGATCATATAGTACACCAGACACGCAAGAATACATACAATAAAGAAAGCCACGACCACCCGGAGCCGAAAGCGGAGAAACGGTTTCGGCTTGTGGATATCGTCCACACGGCGCAGCTGTTTTTGCTTTTTAGCCATACTCAAACTCCCTTCGCAGCGATCTGATTCTATTATACGGGATTTGCAGCGATTTTGCAAGACTTTTTTCTTGAATTTGTGGCAACCTATTTTTGCAGGTGCGATAAAAGGTAAAACTGTATTTGAAATAAATAACCCCGGAAAGGAGCCATCACTATGTGTGGTTTTGTAGGATTCACCAATCACATTGACAATTCCAACGTTGTCCTCCAGGAAATGCTGGACAAAATCCGTCACCGCGGACCGGATGCGGAGGGCACTTACATCGACGAGCATATTGCCCTGGGGCACCGCCGTCTGAGTATCATCGACGTTTCCGATGCCGGAAACCAGCCTCTCTACAGCGAGGACGGCAATCTGGTTCTGGTCTACAACGGC
Organism: Ruminococcus sp.; assembly: GCA_051893675.1. Lineage (GTDB taxonomy): Bacteria > Bacillota > Clostridia > Oscillospirales > Ruminococcaceae > Ruminococcus_C. The sequence goes on from JBJFHO010000060.1 coordinate 2,675, forward strand.
GAGATCTATAACTATCAGGAGATCCGTTCCCGTCTCGTAGAGGCCGGCTATCACTTCGCCACACAGACAGACTCTGAGGTGCTCATTTACGGCTACCGGGAATATGGTCCGTCTCTGCTCCAGCAGCTGCGCGGTATGTTCTCCTTTGTCATCTGGGATAAACAGGAACAGACCCTGTTCGGCGCACGGGACTTTTTCGGCATCAAGCCCCTCTATTATGCGCAGATGGGCGAGACCTTCCTCTTCGGCTCGGAGATCAAGAGTTTTCTGAGCCATCCCCATTTTAAAAAGGTACTCAATACCGCCGCACTGGAAAACTACCTGACCTTCCAATATTCCCCCTGCGACGAGACCTTCTTCCAGGGCGTCTACAAGCTGCCGCCGGCACATTATTTCATCTACAAAAACGGCAAATTCGAGATGAAACGGTACTGGGATGTCCACTTCAAGGCCGATGAAAAGCCGGATCTGGATACCTGGGTAAACCGCATTTCAGATACTTTCCACAACAGTGTGGAAGCACACAAGATTGCCGATGTAGAGGTCGGCTCGTTCCTGTCCAGCGGCGTGGATTCCAGCTATGTAGCAGCCATTGCCAATGTGGATAAGACCTTTACCGTAGGCTTCGGCACAGACGAACGCTATAACGAGATCGGCTGGGCAAAGGGATTCTCCGAAGCCATCGGAAAGAAGAATTACAGCAAGGTCATCACTCCGGAGGAATACTGGGAAAAGCTCCCCATGATCCAGTATCATATGGATGAACCCCTTGCCGATCCTGCCGCTATTGCCCTGTATTTCGTGTGCAATCTGGCATCCCAGTCCCTGAAGGTCGTTCTGTCCGGCGAGGGTGCTGATGAAATTTTCGGCGGCTATAATGTATACAGCGAACCCGGCGGCTCTGCCTATGACAAACTGCCCCGTGGTCTGCGCCGGGGTATCGGTGCCATTGCAGAAAAAATGCCAGCACACCGGGGCAGAAACTTCCTAGTACGCAAGGGCAAGGATCTGGAAGAACGCTTCATCGGCAATGCCTATATGTTCACGCCGGAAGAGCGCAGATCACTTCTGAAAATGCGCACCAATGCTCCCGATCCCATGGTGATCACCAAGCCTTTCTATGACAAGGTACAGGATCAGGACGATGTAACCAAAATGCAGTATCTGGATCTGCACATGTGGATGGCAGGCGACATCCTGCTGAAAGCCGACAAAATGAGCATGGCAAACTCCCTGGAGCTGCGTGTTCCCTTCCTGGATAAGGAAGTTATGGCACTGGCGGAGCAGATTCCCACACGCTATCGTGTCACACGGGAAGCTACTACGGACGAAAAAACGCCATATATCACCAAATACGCCATGCGTCTGGCTGCCAAAAAGGATACACCGCCGGAGACAGCAAAGACAGCAGCCAAGAAAAAGCTGGGCTTCCCGGTACCCATCCGTGTATGGCTGAAAGAAGACAAATATTATCAGATCGTCCGGGAACGCTTCGAGAGCGATGAGGCAAACCGATTCTTCCATACAGAAAAGCTGGTGCACCTGCTGGACGAACACCGTGCCGGAAAAGCTGACAACAGCCGCAAGATCTGGACACTGTATATGTTCCTGGTATGGTATCAAGTTTACTTCCCGGAAAATTGTGAAGCGTAAGCGCTGAAAAGGAGACCCCATGTCAAGCCACGTCACCTACGCCTATATCCGACAAAATCCCGATATCCGGGAATATATCCGCCGTGCCGACATGGCGCTGGCTGCCATCGGCTACACAGAGCATTCCTTTGCCCACGTGGAAAAAGCAGCCCACACCGCCGCCATGATTCTGGAAACGCTGGAGTATCCGACAAGAGAAATTGAACTGGCAAAAATTTCCGGTTTTCTCCACGATATCGGCAATGTCATCAACCGCACAGATCACGCCCAGAGCGGTGCTGTCATGGCATTCCGTCTGCTGGATCGACTGGAAATGCCTGTAGACGAGATCTGTTCCATTATCTCCGCCATCGGCAATCACGATGAGGGTACGGCACAGCCGGTGGATGCCATTTCCGCTGCGCTGATCATTGCCGACAAAACCGATGTACGCCGAAGCCGTGTGCGGAATACGGATTTCATGACCTTTGATATCCACGACCGAGTGAATTATGCCGTGGAATATTCCAATCTCCATTTCAGCGATGACCTGAAATCCATTGTGCTGGATCTGAAAATTGACACGGAGATTTCTTCTGTGCTGGAATATTTCGAGATCTTCATGGAACGTATGCTGCTGTCCAAACGTGCGGCGCTGTTCTTTGACCGGAAGTTCAAGATGTATATCAACGGCAGCAATATCTTATAACACCTTGCTCTGGATACCCAAAGTGCAGGGTCGGGGCTTGTTCCCGCCGGATTATGAAAAATCCCAGAAAAAACGACAAAACACTTTACAAACCACCGGAAATGTGCTATAATGTGAAACGAAAGTACGTTGTGGTTTTAGATGATAAAAACCATTGGAGAAACCGCTTCGAGCAATCGAGGCGGTTTTCTTTGGGCATCTTGCTTACCCATCCAAATTTCACATGGAGGTATCGTATTATGATTTCACCTTATCCGCATCTGATTGACCTGAATGATTACCCGGTTGCCTGGTGGAAACAGGTAGTAGACCTGGGGGAACAGATCAAAGAACACCCGGAGATCTACGCCGGTGCATGCAGCAACAAGATCATGGCAACCCTGTTCTACGAGCCGTCTACCCGGACACAGATGTCTTTCCAGACCGCTATGCTGCGTCTCGGCGGCAGACTCATCGGCTTTGACAATCCGGCAAATTCCTCTGTCTCCAAGGGCGAGACACTGAAAGACACCACGAAAATTGTCAGCGGCTATGCGGATATTCTGGTGATGCGCCATCCCGTTGCCGGTGCAGCCAAGGCAGCAGCACTTTCCGCAGACTGCCCGGTCATCAACGCCGGTGACAGCGGTCATCTCCACCCCACCCAGACTCTTACAGATCTGCTGACACTCCAGTGCGAAAAGGGACGCCTCGACCATCTGACCATTGGTCTTTGCGGCGACCTCATTAACGGCAGAACGGTACATTCTCTGCTGAAAGCCATGTCCTGTTTCCCGGGGAACCGGTTTATTCTGATCTCCACACCGGAGCTGGGACTGCCCTCCTATGTCAAGGACATCCTGACCGCAAGCAACTGCGAATTCGAGGAGATCTCTTCTCTGGAAGAGGCACTGCCCCAGCTGGACGTGCTGTACATGACACGCATTCAGCAGGAGCGTTTCGCCAGCCGGGAAGAATATCTGGCGCAGAAGGACACCTACATCCTCACCACCAAGAAAATGCAGGCAGCAAAGAAGGATCTCATTGTCCTCCATCCCCTGCCCCGTGTGGATGAGATCGAAGTGGCACTGGACGATGATCCCCGTGCCATGTACTTCAAGCAGGCACGCTATGGCATGTATGTACGCATGGCGTTGATCATCACCATGCTGAATCTGGACACCCACACCACACTGCTCCACGGCAAGACCGTACCAGGTGCCGCCTGCAAGAATCCCAATTGTATCACCTGCACCGAGACATATCTGCCCAAGAGTTTTATTCCCATCGGTGATTCCCTGCTGGAATGCGAATTCTGTAATGAGCGGCTGCTGATGGAGCATTAAGCAGGATACAGTTCAGTTGCCATTCTTATACTATTCCCATTGACGTTTGCAACAAAAAGGAGTCTACACCATGAAAATGCAAGACGAACTGAAACGCATTATGGGACGCAAAGAAATGGTCACTATTTACGGTGATAGCGCCGATTACGACTACCATTTTGTGGGTTACATACAGGCAATAGATGAAAGCGGATTGCTGCTGTCGAAACAGAATTACAGCGGATATCCCAGTGGATTTGTTTTCTTTACCGATATAATCTACTTTGAAACCGATACCATAGACACCAGACGGCATGAAATGCTATACCAGCTGAGAGGTCTCCAGCCTGCTGTATTTCCTGTGAATGCCGGACAGAATTTGCTGGAAGAAATCTTGCGCATTTGCTATGAAAATCGCCTGTTTTGTAATATTTTCAAGAAAGAAGATGACGAGGGTGATGAGCTAGGCTTCATTGTCGAACTTCACGAGGATTATCTTGTTTTCACCAACATTGATAAATACGGCGACTATTTCGGAAAGAGCTATTTTACTAAATCTGATATTTTCCGCATTTTTATCGAGGGCGAGGTTGAACAGACAACACGACTTCTCTATGATGCCAAGCACGGCAAATAATTTTATACATACCAAAACAGGGCTTACTGCACTTCAACCATGCAGCAAGCCCTGTTTCCATTTCTATTTTATTTCCTCACGAAATTTCTTTCTCTCCATCCGGAAGCACATAATAAGATGGTGCCATTGTGTCAACAGAACCCAAATATGCAGTCTCGCCGCCGACCTCTTCCGGTTCTGTCCAAAACGCCGTGATTTCACCATTCATGTCATATTCCGCATAGATCGCTACACCACCGTTTGTCCAATTGGTTTGCAGTTCTTCCGTAGGAACTGTATCCTCTGCAAAAGCATGTTCATATACATGCGGCGTACTGCTTTGCGCAGTCATGCCCAAATATTCCAGTTTCTCCGGAACATCTTTGCTGTACATCACAAGCCCATAATATCGCTGACCATTGTAGAAAATGGCATTGGCACCCTCACCGGTCTCGTTCTCCTCCCAGATAGAATCCATGGCAGGTGTCGTTTTCTCCGTTTCTGCTGTATCTGATACATCAGCAGCACAAGCAGTCAACGAAACTGCAAGCACTATTGCGGTCAGAACAAATCTTTTCCGTTTCATAATAAAATCACCTCGTCGTCTAAAAGTGCATATCCATATATTATTGCAGTTAGATGTTCTTATTTTTTATTATATCACATCAATTTGCATTTGCAATATGTATATTATAAATTTGTTGTTATTGCACAAATAAGAAAGAAAAGTTTGTAACATCTTACAAATCTGTTTTTTATAAATACCAAAACAGGGCTTACTGCACTTCAACCATGCAGCAAGCCCTGTTTGCATTTATTCTGTTTTAGAATCGTCCGATTCCGTCTGCGCCGCCTGCTGTTTTGCCTCTTTCAGCTTTTTCAGGCTGGGACGCATCACCACATAGGCGGTCACGCCGCAGGCAACTGTAAAAATCGCCAGAAATCCGATGATTTTCACTGCTTTAGACGGTTCTTCTTCTGTCTGTGCTTCTGTCGCCACTGTCTGTTCCGGTGCAGTCTCTGCCGCAGAAACCCCGTTTCCCACGGGCATCCCCCAGAGCAGCAGTGCACTCAGGACACACACAAGCCCTTTTTTCCAGCGTTTCTCCATGACATCAGCCCAGAGAAGTTGGGAGGGATGTGGACGGCATTGCCGTATTGTGCTCCAGATAGGACTCATTCTTCACAACCTTGACATTGTTGTAAACATCCATACCGGTACCAGCCGGAATCAGCTTACCAATGAGCACGTTTTCTTTCAGACCATACAGATAGTCGCTCTTGCCACGGATTGCCGCATCCGTCAGTGCCTTTGTTGTCTCCTGGAAGGACGCTGCCGACAGGAAGCTGTCAGAGCTGGACGCTGCCTTGGTAATACCCTGCAGCATCGGCTCAACAGTCACCAGAGATACCTCAGTCTCACCTGCATCAATGCGTGCCTGGAGCTCATCGTTGATCTCCATGATCTTGTTGCGGCTTACCATTGTACCCGGGAGCAGATAGCTGCTGCCGGAATCGTCAACCTTTACCTTGCGCAGCATCTGACGAACAATAACCTCGATGTGCTTGTCGTTGATATCTACACCCTGGAGACGATATACCTTCTGTACTTCGCTGATGATATAATCCTGTACTGCCTGTACACCCAGAATGCTCAGAATATCACCCGGGAATACATTACCCTCGGTCATGCGAGTACCCTTTGTAATATACTCGCCTTCCCGTACACGGATCTTGAAGTTATAGTGAATGGGATAAGACTCGGACTCGCCGGTCTCCTCGTTTGTGACAATAATGGTGCGGGAAGTCTTGATCTCCTCGATATGCACCACGCCGTCGATGCGGGACAGAACAGATGCATTCTTCGGATGACGGCTCTCAAACAGTTCCTCGACACGGGGCAGACCCTGTGTGATATCACCATCGCCGCCGCCGCCTGCGACACCGCCCGTATGGAACGTACGCATGGTCAGCTGGGTACCCGGCTCACCAATGGACTGGGCAGCAATAATACCAACCGCCTCGCCGACGGAAACCAGATTGCCGTTTGCCAGGTTCGCACCGTAACACTTTGCGCAGACACCCTGCTTTGCACGGCACATGAGTACCGAACGAATCTTGATACGCTCTACGCCGCAGTCCAGCACCTTCTGTGCGTCTGCTTCTGTGAGCATCTTGTTCTTGGAGAGAACCAGCTCGCCGGTCTGCGGATCCCGCAGATCCTCTACCAGGAATCTGCCTACCAGACGTTCTGCCAGCTTTTCAATCAGTTCATTGCTGCCGCTGCGAATCTCGTAAATTTCCAGACCATCCGTTGCACCGCAGTCCTGTTCCCGGATAATGACATCCTGGGAAACGTCAACCAGACGACGTGTCAGATAACCAGAGTCCGCTGTACGCAGCGCCGTATCCGCCAGACCTTTACGGGCACCACGGGAGGAAATGAAGTATTCCAGAATATTCAGACCCTCACGGTAATTTGCACGAATCGGCATTTCGATTGTCGCACCGGAAGTATTGGCGATCAGACCACGCATGCCTGCCAGCTGACGAATCTGCGCCTTACTACCACGGGCACCAGAGTCTGCCATCATGAAGATCGGGTTGTACCGATCCAGACCGTTCATCAAGGCATCCGTAACATCATCTGTTGCCTTGTTCCAGATCTTAATGAATCGGGTGGATTTCTCCATTGCAGAAATATAGCCGTATTCATACTGGGTATTGATCTCATCGATCTTTGCTTCCGCATCGTGTACAATATCCCATTTTTCCTTCGGAATCTCTGCGTCACAAACGGCAACTGTCAGCGCTGCCTTGGTGGAATATTTGAATCCGGTTGCCTTGATCTTGTCAAGTACTTCGGAAGTTGTTGTTGTACCATGGATCTTGATGCAGCGGTCAATGATCTCACCCAGCTGCTTCTTGCCGACCAGGAATGCAATTTCCAGGTCAAACTGCTTGTCAGAATTGGTACGATCCACGTAGCCCAGATTCTGGGGAATATTTTCGTTAAAGATCAGACGGCCGACCGTGCAGTCGATGATCTTGGAAACACGCTTTTCGCCGATATCCTTGGTGATACGCACCTTGATCTTAGCGTGAATGGAAACATCGCCCTCCTGATATGCCATGAGTGCTTCGTTTACATCCCGGAACACCTTGCCTTCGCCCTTTTCGCCGTCCTTTTCCATGGTCAGGTAGTAGGAACCCAGTACCATATCCTGTGTCGGAACAGCAACCGGACGTCCGTCCGAGGGCTTCAGCAGGTTGTTAGCAGCCAGCATGAGGAAACGAGCCTCAGCCTGTGCCTCAGCGGACAGAGGCAGATGCACTGCCATCTGGTCGCCGTCGAAGTCAGCATTGAACGCCGAGCAAACCAGCGGGTGCAGCTTCAAGGCACGGCCTTCTACCAGCACCGGTTCAAATGCCTGGATACCCAGACGGTGCAGGGTAGGCGCACGGTTCAGGAGTACCGGATGGTCGTGGATGACATTTTCCAGAGCGTCCCATACCTCAGGGGATGCACGATCCACCATTTTCCGGGCGCTCTTAATATTAGCAATGACCTTGGTATCTACCAGGCGCTTGAGCACAAAGGGCTTGAACAGTTCCAGTGCCATTTCCTTCGGCAGACCGCACTGATACATTTTCAGCTCCGGGCCAACGACGATAACGGAACGGCCGGAATAGTCAACACGCTTACCCAGCAGGTTCTGACGGAAACGTCCCTGCTTACCTTTCAGCATATCCGACAGGGATTTCAGGGCACGGTTGTTCGGACCAGTAACCGGTCTGCCGTGACGGCCGTTGTCGATGAGGGCGTCTACAGCTTCCTGGAGCATACGCTTCTCATTGCGGACGATAATGTCCGGCGCATCCAGCTCCAGCATCCGTTTCAGACGGTTGTTCCGGTTGATTACACGGCGGTACAGATCGTTCAGGTCAGACGTTGCATAACGTCCGCCGTCCAGCATAACCATGGGGCGCAGATCCGGCGGAATTACCGGAACCACATCCAGGATCATCCACTCCGGACGGTTGCCCGACTGGCGGAATGCCTCTACGATCTCCAGGCGCTTCAGCAGCTTCACACGCTTCTGCCCGGAGGAAAGTCCAGCCAGTTCGGTTTTCAGTTCCGCTGCCAGTTCATCCAGATCAATGGCTTTCAGCAGCTTCTGGATTGCCTCAGCGCCCATTTCTGCTACGAATTCATCGCCGTACTTTTCCCGGTATGCGATATATTCCTTTTCTGTGAGCAGCTGCTTCGGCACCAGATCTGTGGGACCCGGATCCAGTACGATAAACTTGGTGAAATAGAGTACTTCTTCCAGACGCTTCTGGGAAATCTCCAGCATCTGACCGATACGGGACGGTGTGCCCTTGAAGTACCAGATGTGGGAAACCGGTGCAGCCAGTTCGATGTGACCCATCCGTTCCCGGCGCACCTTTGCACGGGTAACTTCTACGCCGCAGCGGTCGCAGACCTTGCCCTTGAAACGGATCTTCTTGAACTTTCCGCAGTGGCACTCCCAGTCCTTGGTCGGTCCGAAAATGCGTTCGCAGTACAGACCGTCACGTTCCGGCTTCTGTGTACGGTAATTGATTGTCTCCGGACGTTCTACAGCACCATAAGACCACTCCCGGATACGCTCCGGAGAGGCGAGACAGATCTTGATGGATTCAAAATTTTTAAATTCCAAACCGTTACCTCCTACTACGATCTATGAGGAAACAGACGGCGTACCGCCTGTGTATTCTTTTACGGATACTGATACTAATCCCATATCAACCTGATGAAGAATTTGCCGCTATCATTTCGTCACTCTGCGTTGCCCGCCCTTGCCAGGCGACAGCCTGGCTGCGGTTGGGCGCCTTGACCCATAAAATGCTATCTGGCAACTTCTTCAACAGAACGATAAGGGATTAGTATGACGATCAGAGCAGATCATCATCGCCGTCGTCCATGCCCAGATCAAACAGTGCATCGTCATCCTCTGCATCGTGATCTGCGCCGCTGCCCAGGAAATCATCTTCATCCAGGTCAGCATCCTCGAAGGACAGTCCGGCATCTTCCATATCCTTATCCACTTCATCATACAGCATGGTTTCTTCTGCATCATCTGCAAAGCTTACCGGCTGCGGAATGATAGCATCATCTTCGTCAAAGTTGGACTTGAGGTCGATTTCTTCCTGATTGCTGTCGAGTGCCTTGACGTCCAGACCGAGAGACTGCATCTCCTTGATCAATACCTTGAAGGACTCCGGCAGACCCGGCTTCGGAACATTCTGACCCTTGACGATTGCCTCGTAGGTGTTGACACGACCCACGGTATCGTCAGACTTAACGGTCAGGATTTCCTGCAGTGTATATGCAGCGCCGTAAGCCTCCAGAGCCCATACTTCCATCTCACCGAAACGCTGTCCGCCGAACTGTGCCTTACCGCCCAGAGGCTGCTGTGTTACCAGCGCATAAGGACCAACAGAACGTGCGTGGATCTTATCGTCTACCAGGTGGTGGAGCTTGAGGTAATACATATAGCCGACAGTAACACGGTTGTCGAACTTTTCACCGGTACGGCCGTCATACAGGGTGAACTTGCCGTCCTCGCACATTTCCAGTGCCTTGGGATTGATAACCTTATCCATCGGTTTCAGTTCAAAGGGATCATCCCGGTGCGGTGCATTCTGTTCATTTGCTTCACGGAAGCACGCACGGATATCATCTTCGTGTGCGCCGTCGAATACCGGCGTCATAATGTGCCAGCCCAGTGCCTTTGCAGCCATACCCAAGTGCACTTCCAGTACCTGTCCGATGTTCATACGAGACGGTACGCCCAGGGGGTTCAGTACGATATCCAGCGGTGTGCCGTCCGGCAGGAAAGGCATGTCCTCTTCCGGCAGGATTCTCGAAACGACACCCTTGTTACCGTGACGGCCTGCCATCTTGTCGCCGATGGAGATCTTACGCTTCTGTGCAATATAGCAGCGCACCAGCATATTGACGCCCGGAGACAGCTCATCGCAGTTTTCACGGGTAAAGATCTTCACGTCAACAATAATACCAGCCTCGCCGTGAGGTACTTTCAAGGAGTTGTCACGGACTTCACGTGCCTTTTCACCAAAGATTGCACGCAGCAGCCGTTCTTCTGCGGTCAGTTCTGTTTCACCCTTCGGGGTAACCTTGCCGACCAGAATATCACCGGCGTGTACTTCTGCACCAATGCGGATAATACCGTTTTCGTCCAGATCCTTCAGTGCATCGTCGCCCACGTTGGGGATATCCCGGGTGATTTCTTCCGGTCCCAGCTTGGTGTCACGGCACTCGATCTCATATTCTTCAATGTGTACAGAGGTGAATACATCCTCACGTACCAGACGCTCATTCAGCAGAACAGCGTCCTCATAGTTATAGCCTTCCCAGGTCATGAAGCCGATGAGGGCATTCTTACCCAGAGAAATTTCACCGTCAGCCGTTGCCGGGCCGTCTGCCAGAACCTGTCCCTTGTGGACACGCTCGCCGGCGTCAACAATAGGACGCTGGTTGATGCAGGTTGCCTGGTTGGAACGCTTGAACTTCTGGAGGTGATACTTGTGTGTCTTGTGATCATCGTCCACCAGCACAATTTCGTCTGCGGAGACGGAGTCAATGACACCATCATATTCCGACACGATGCAGACACCGGAGTCTACGGCTGCCTTGTATTCCATACCGGTTCCAACAAAAGGACGCTCCGTCTTGAGCAGCGGCACAGCCTGACGCTGCATGTTGGAACCCATGAGGGCACGGTTTGCGTCATCGTTTTCCAGGAACGGGATCATAGATGTCGCAACAGAAACTACCATCTTCGGCGATACGTCCATGAAATCAACCTTTTCGGCTTCGATTTCCAGGATCTGATCCCGATAGCGGCCTGCTACCTTGGCATTGGCAAAATGACCATCCTCAGTCAGCGGTTCATTCGCCTGTGCCACAATGTAGTTATCCTCCATGTCGGCAGTCATATAGACAACTTCGTCCGTAACGCAGCCTGTTGCCTTGTCTACCTTCCGGTAAGGCGCTTCAATGAAGCCGTACTGATTGATGCGTGCAAATGTTGCCAGATAGGAGATCAGACCGATGTTCGGACCTTCCGGCGTCTCGATAGGGCACATTCTGCCGTAGTGGCTGTAGTGTACGTCACGTACCTCGAATCCGGCACGGTCACGGGACAGACCGCCAGGACCCAGTGCCGACAGACGGCGCTTGTGGGTCAGTTCAGCCAGAGGGTTATTCTGATCCATGAACTGAGACAAAGGTGAGGAACCAAAGAATTCCTTGATCGCCGAAGTAACCGGACGAATATTGACCAGTGCCTGCGGTGTGATAACATCCATATCCTGCGCCTGAATATTCATACGCTCCCGGATTACACGCTCCATACGAGTGAAACCGATACGGAACTGGTTCTGGAGCAGTTCGCCTACAGAACGGATACGGCGGTTGCCCAGGTGGTCGATATCGTCCACATTGCCTACGCCATCACACAGGTTCAGGAAGTAGCTGATGGTGGCATAGATATCGTCCAGAATGATGTGCTTGGGTACAAGCTCATCTGCACGCTTGCGGATCGCCATGCGGAGCTCTTCTTCCTCGGTGCAGGAATCCAGAATCTCACGGAGTACGGAATAGCGTACCTTTTCGCTGATGCCCAGCTCTTCGCAGTCGAAGTTCACATAGCCGCTGATATCTACCATGCCGTTGCCGATGATCTTGATTTCCTTTTCCACAAAGCGGATCTCATTCTCACCGGATTCGGTCACATAATATTCCTTGGTTTCAACCTTGATGAAGGCTTCCTTGATACCTGCCTCCTGTACCTGCATTGCCTGGTCGAAGGTCAGGGTCTGTCCTGCATCAAAGAGCAGTTCGCCGGTAGTCTCATCAATAACCGGACGGGACAGCTCGTGACCTGACAGACGGCTGGCAATACCCAGCTTCTTGTTATATTTATACCGACCGAACCGGCACAGATCGTACCGCTTCGCATCGAAGAAGAGGTTGTTCAGGTGTGTCAAAGAGCTTTCCACCGTAGGCGGCTCGCCCGGACGGAGCTTCTTGTACACATCAATGAGGGCATCCTCTGTATTTTTGGTGGTATCCTTTTGCAGGATGGTCTGGTTCAGACGTTCGTCATCGGCGAACATCTCTGCAATTTCCTCGTCACTGCCAATACCCAGAGCACGGATAAAGGTTGTGATGGGAATCTTGCGGTTTTTATCAATGCGGACATAGACCACATCGTTGGAATCCATTTCATATTCCAGCCATGCGCCCCGGTTCGGAATGACAGTTGCCTTGAACAGATCCTTACCGGTACGATCCTTCTCCGATGCATAATACACGCCCGGGGAACGGACCAGCTGGGATACGATAACACGTTCCGCACCATTGATGACAAACGTGCCGCTCTCCGTCATCAGCGGAAAGTCGCCCATGAAGATCTCGCTTTCTTTTACTTCACCGGTCTCCTTGTTCCAGAGCGTTGCAGTCACACGAAGAGGCGCCGCATATGTGACGTCACGTTCCTTGCACTCTGCAATGGAATATTTCGGTGTGTCATCAATCCGATAGTCCGTAAAGTTCAAAACCAGATTGCCGTTATAATCCGTAATGGAAGAAACGTCACGGAAAACCTCTTTCAGACCCTTTTCGCGGAACCAGTTGTACGAGTTTTTCTGTACCTCGATCAGGTTCGGCATTTCGAGAACCTCGTTGATCTTACCGAAGTTCATACGAACGTTTTTCCCGCACTGCTTTGGCGTAACATGCACCATTGGCGAAAAACCTCCTTACTCTTTATCAGACATGGCATAAAAGCCGCCTGCCGGAGCGAAACTTTCTTTTTTTCAAAATTTCAGAATCCTCTTGACAGGCGTGGGCGGAATGTGGTATACTATTCTGCTGAAAAATATATTTTCACATTACGATACATTTTATAATTATATAACATCGTCCCCTGCTTGTCAAGCACTTTTTGTAAATTTTGTACAAACGCTCATGTTTCCCTGGAAGCAGAGGCGTTTTTTTGTATACCTATCCAAAACCGCCCGATACACCGCCATTCTTTGCACATTGCCATGAAAATCAGTATTTACTTTTTTCGAAAATCATGCTATACTGTTGGTAGTGGTAAGTACTGATCTATGGTCGGTTTTTGCTGCAAACGTCCCACCGGGACGTTTGCAGAATTTTACTTGATGAGATGGTTTCACAAGGCGGGGCGGTCTTGTTCGCCCCGCCTCGAAAAAGCTGT
>JBJFHO010000061.1:0-16222 GCA_051893675.1 Ruminococcus sp.
CCAGGGCTTGCGCAGCCCTGGACCTGCGCCAGCTGTGCTCAGCTGGACCAGCAGTCTGAGCAACCTTTTTGAAAGCGGGTAAGATACATTTTTTAGAGGTGCCCAGTATACACTTGATGTTTTCAAAAATCGCTGTAACTTCTCGGTATTGTAAATCACATTGTCAGAGACAATGCCATTCTATTATTCAAAAGAATCCAGATCCAGCCCGGCGAGCAGATCTTTCAGTGCAGCCACTTCATCTGCGGTAAGCGTCACGCCCTTGCCCATTTTGCTGTGATCCGGTGCCCAGTCACGAAGATCATATTTCGGTTCACGATCATTCCAGCTGACCAGGTTCAGTTCCTTGTTCCAGCCCCGTGCGTTTTCTCCGATGATGCCGATTTGCTCGACGATCTCATACTTCAATTCTGCCATGTTGATTGCTCCTCTTCTATTGATAAAGTCCTGCGCAGACAGACTGCGCTTGTTCTATTATATAAGATAACGCTGGAAAATGCAACGGTGAAAAATGACGTTTTTTCCAGAATCGGTGAATTCAACAAAAACATTAAGATTATTTCAAGCATTCTGTTCTATAATGACTATAACATCGAAAATGCGGTTCGATTGATTCGTATCATTACAAAAAGAAAGGAGGAACCTGTACCGGCATGACCGGATACAGGGCGTGTTATGGCAGCAATTCAGACATTTGCACGGAAAGAAATCAAGTTTCTTCTGACCAATCAGCAGTATCAGGACATCCTGCCGCTTCTGACGGAGTACATGAACCCGGACAAATTCTGCGTGGACGGCAGGGAATACGGCATCTACAATATTTATTATGATACGCCGGACGATTTTCTCATCCGGGAGTCCCTTGCAAAGCCGTATTATAAGGAGAAGATCCGGCTCCGGAGCTATCTCTCTCCCGCAAATCCTGACGATACCGTTTTTCTGGAGATCAAGAAAAAAATCGGCGGTATTGTCAATAAACGGCGTGTCACCATGACACTGGCGCAGGCAGAGGCATACATGGAAAAGAACATCCGCCCGGATTTCGGCGGAAACTACATTCAGGAACAGGTCATGGATGAGATCGACGTGTTCCGCCAGCGGTATGATGTTCATCCGAAACAGTACATCAGCTATCAGCGTGCGGCTTTTTTCGGCAAGAATGACCCGGACTTCCGCCTGACCTTTGACCGGGCATTGACAGGACGGCGCAGCGATGTGACCCTGACGCAGAAAAGCTACGGGGACTTGCTGATTCCGGAGGATTCCCGGCTCATGGAGGTCAAGATCGCCGATTCTATGCCCATATGGCTGGCAGAGGAGCTGGCAAAGCTGCAGGTCTATAAGACCAGTTTTTCCAAGTACGGCCACGCCTATGAAATGTATATCCAAAATCAGCTGGAATGGACTCGTCCTCAGCTGCAAGTAGAAAAAAGGAGAAATTACGACTATGCTTAATTCAATTTCCAACATGTTCGCCGCCGCAAATGCGGATCTGTCCTCTCTGATGTCTGCCGTTGGCAGCGTAACAGGTCAAACAGTTTCTGTGAAAGACATGCTGTTTGCACTGCTGCTGGGCGTTGTCATGGGCTTCCTCATCAGCCTGGTGTACATTATTACGCACCGCAAATCCGGCTATACCCAGAGCTATGTGCTGACTCTGCTCATGCTGCCGCCGATCGTGGCGATCGTTCTGGTCATGATCAATTCTATGGCAAGCGCTCTCAGCCTTGCAGGTGTGTTCACCCTTTGCCGTTATCGTACCGTTCCCGGCGACCCGAAGGATATCACTTATGTTTTCTTCGCTATGGCAACTGGTGTTATCTGCGGCATCAACAGCGGCAATCACATCTGGTTTGTATTCGTATTCTTTGCCATTGTGGCAGCAGTACTCATTCTCGTGGAATTCCTGCACTATGGCGTCTGCAAGACCAGCAGCATGACCCTGAAGATCACCATTCCGGAAAACCTCAACTATGTGGGACTCTTTGACGAACTGCTGGACAAAAATACTACCAGCTGGCATCTGAAGCGTGTCAAGACAACCAATTTTGGCTCCCTGTTTGAACTGATCTACAGCCTGGAACTGAAAAATGATGTGGATCAGAAACAGTTCATTGACGATCTGAGAAAGCTGAACGGCAACCTGACTGTCATCCTCTCTCTGTATCGCTTTGAAGATCAGATCTATGAACAGAAGTAAAGCTGTAATTCAATAAAGCAAGTGTATTTGTCTTAATTCATACATATCATCCCGATTTCACGAAAAAACCGTAGGATTCTCCTGCGGTTTTCTTTTATAATCAAAAATCTGCAATCTGCATTATATAATTCGCTTGACAAATTATGAAAACGTGGTATAATAAAAATAACGAAAGGCACGGAGGTGAGCCGATGAAACGAAGCACATACAGCCTGATCCTTATGGACGATGTGGTTGCGGCAATTGACCGGCTGGCAGCACAGCAGGGAACAAGCCGTTCCAATCTCATCAATCAGATCCTGGCGGAGCATGTCAGCTGTACGACACCGGAACAGCAGATGCGTCAGGTGTTTTCCTATATGATGCAGCAGATGGATCCTGCGTTCCGCATACAGGAGCAAGGTTCTGACGCAATGCTTTCCGTGTTCGGGTCGGTGCAGTACAAGTACCGTCCTACCATTCGCTACAGTGTGGAACTGCTGCGTGATCTGCGCCGGGAGGAGATCGGACAGCTGAAAATTTCCTGTCGTACCCAGAGCCGGACACTGCTGGATGCCATGCAGTCCTTCTTTCAATTCTGGGTACAGCTGGAACAGGCATATGACCCCAAGGGCGCATGCGCCCAGGGACTGTATGAGATCGCACCGGGACGTATGACACGTGTACTGCTGCGCCATGGAATCCGGGCAGACGATGCCCTTGGAACGGCTGTAGGAGAATATATCCGCATGTTCCACGCTGTGCTGCAATCCTATTTCACTGGGCTACAGCAGGAACTGCCGGGTGCTGTTTTACAGCATACGCTGGAGCAGCAGTATCTGGCGATACGTCAAAAACAGGTGTATCAATTGTAGTAATGGCAACAAAACTGGAAAAGATAAATTGTCTGAATTATATAGGAGGTATGGGCTATGAATGCACAGAAACTGACACAAAAATCCCTGGAAGCCATCCAGGCAGCCAATGGGCTGGCAGTGGAAAACCAGAATCAGCAGATCGAACAAGTGCATCTGATGAGTGCGCTGCTGGAGCAGGACGGCGGTCTGATTCCGCAGCTGTTCGAGAAAATGGGCGTATCTGTGGACAATGTCCAGATACAGCTGAAAAACGCCATTGATGCCCTGCCGGCTGTGACAGGCAGCGGACGTAAGGCAGACGAGGTCTATGTTTCTCAGGATGTAGACCGTGCGCTCCGGGAGGCGGAAAAAGAAGCCGGGCGCATGAAAGATGACTACATTTCCGTAGAGCATCTGATGCTGGGCTTGTTCGATGCCATGGACAAGGCACTGAGCAAGGTGCTGAAACCTTTCTCTGTGACAAAGGATGCATTCCTTGCCGCATTGATGAAAGTGCGTGGCAATCAGCGTGTGACAGACCAGAACCCGGAGGAGACCTATGATGTACTGACGAAGTACGGACAGGATCTGGTAGAGCGTGCCCGTGAGGGAAAGCTGGATCCTGTGATCGGACGGGACAGTGAAATACGCAATGTGATCCGTATCCTTTCCAGAAAGACGAAAAATAATCCGGTGCTCATTGGTGAGCCGGGTGTTGGTAAAACGGCAATTGCCGAGGGATTGGCGCTGCGGATCGTCCGTGGTGATGTGCCGGACAATCTGAAAGACCGGAAGATCTTCTCCCTGGATCTGGGCGCACTCATTGCCGGAGCAAAATACCGCGGTGAATTTGAGGAACGTCTCAAGGCTGTTCTGAACGAAGTCAAGAAGAGCGAAGGCGGCATTATCCTGTTCATTGACGAGCTGCATACCATTGTCGGCGCTGGTAAATCGGATGGTGCCATGGACGCAGGCAACCTGCTGAAACCAATGCTGGCACGTGGAGAACTGCACTGCATTGGTGCTACGACACTGAACGAATACCGCCAGTATATTGAAAAGGATGCCGCATTGGAACGTCGGTTCCAGCCGGTACAGGTGGATGAACCAACTGTGGAGGATACGATCTCTATTCTGCGTGGTCTGAAAGAACGCTACGAAGTATTCCACGGTGTCAAGATTCAGGATCAGGCACTGATTGCTGCTGCAACGCTGTCTGATCGGTATATCACAGATCGTTTCCTGCCGGATAAGGCAATTGACCTGGTGGATGAAGCGTGCGCTATGATCCGGACAGAGATGGACTCTATGCCTACAGAGCTGGATGAGATTCGCCGGAAGATCATGCAGCATGAAATCGAAGAAGCTGCCTTGAAAAAAGAGGACGACAAGCTGTCCCAAGCCCATTTGCAGGAAGTACAGCAGGAATTGTCCGAAATGCGTGATCAGTTCCACGAAATGAAAGCGAAGTGGGAAAACGAAAAGGACGCTATCTCCAAAGTGCAGAAGCTGCGTGAGGAGCTGGAACAGGTCAACGCTGAGATCGAACGTGCGGAGCGCGACTATGATCTGAACAAGGCAGCTGAGTTGAAATATGGCAGACTGCCGGTACTCCAAAAGCAGCTGGAAGAGGAAGAGGCACTTGCAGAACAGCAGAAGGAAAGCAAGAACTCCCTGCTGCGTGATAAGGTTACCGAAGAGGAAATCGCCCGGATCGTAGGCCGCTGGACTGGTATCCCGGTTTCGAAGCTCATGGAGGGAGAACGGGAAAAGCTGCTGCACATGGAAGATGTACTCCACCGCCGTGTCATCGGACAGGATGAGGCAGTGGAAAAGGTCAGCGAAGCCATTCTGCGCTCCCGTGCCGGCATTCAGGATCCGAACCGTCCGCTGGGTTCATTCCTGTTCCTTGGCCCCACAGGTGTGGGCAAGACCGAACTGGCAAAAGCACTTGCCGAAGCTTTGTTCGATGATGAGAATAATATCGTCCGCATTGACATGAGCGAATATATGGAAAAGTTCAGCGTGAGTCGTCTCATCGGAGCGCCTCCGGGATATGTTGGCTATGAGGAAGGCGGTCAGCTGACCGAAGCCGTCCGCCGGAAACCTTATTCCGTGGTACTGCTGGATGAGGTAGAGAAGGCGCATCCGGATGTCTTTAATATCCTGCTGCAGGTTCTGGACGATGGACGGATCACCGACTCCCAGGGCAGAACCGTGGACTTCAAGAATACCATCATTATCCTGACCTCTAATCTGGGTTCCCCTAACATTCTGGAGGGCATTGATGCAGACGGCAATATCTCCGAACAGGCGAGAGCAGAAGTGGATGTATTGCTCAAACAGCAGTTCCGCCCGGAATTCCTGAACCGTCTGGACGAGATTGTATTCTACAAGCCCCTGAACCGGACAGAGATCTTCCGCATTGTCGATCTGCTGCTGGGCAAGCTGCGGAAACGTCTGGAGGACAAACAGCTAGAGCTGTCTGTCTCCGATGAGGCAAAGGAATTTATTGTGGCACAGGGGTATGATGTCAACTATGGCGCACGTCCTCTGAAACGGCTGATTCAGTCCAAGCTGGAAACGCTGGTTGCCAGAAAGATCATTGCAGATGATCCGGCACCGGGGACGGAGATCCGGATCAGCTACGATGGAGTAAAGCTGACCTGTCAGTAAATGGAATGAATAAATCACACAAGTAAATCACAACAAAACGGCGGTGCTACATGGAAAATATGCGGCGCCGCCGTTTTATTTCCACCTGGGATATGAGATATTCCCGACAGCGGAAAAATAGGCTGTGAATACACGTATTGCAATTTTTGAAGGAATTTTTATGTGTTTTTCCATAAAAAATGCGCCCAAAACTGGCGAAAATCCGTGCAAATGTCATTTTTCTGAGAAGTTCTTGACAAATGAAAAAGAATAGTATATAATTCGTAGTAGATTAAACTTTGAAGGAGCATGAAATTATGACAAAAACTGATCTGATCGAAAAACTGCACGAGGAGAATTACTGCACAAAGAAAGATGCAGAAGCACTTGTCAATGCTGTTTTTGACGCAATTCGCGAAGCACTGGTTTCCGGTGACAAGGTGACCATTTCCAAGTTCGGTACATTCGAAGTACGGGAACGCAGCGCAAAGGAATGCAAGAATCCTCGTACCGGTGAGACGGTTCAGGTTGCTGCCTCCAAGGCACCGGTATTTAAGGCAAGCAAGAACCTGAAAGAATCTGTCAACGCATAAGAATGCAGGAGGAATGAACCATGCCGAGAACGAAGAAAACAGAAGACGCCAAGACACCGGCTGTTGCAGAAAAGAAAACTGCTACAAAAACAACAGCAGCAAAAGCAACATCTGCAGCAAAAACGACAGCTGCAAAAGCTGAAACAGCTGCCGCTCCCAAGGCAACACGTACACGCAAAACTGTCAGCGTAAGCCTGCAGTACGGCGGTGCGGAGTGGAGCACTGATGTTTTGACGGAACGTGCCATTGTGGCATGGGCTGCGGAACACAGCCAGAAGAAAACAGCTGCAAAAGACATCAAGCTGTATGTGAAGCCGGAAGAAAGTACGGTGTACTATGTGATCAACGGTGATTCCGGTTCGTTCACACTCTAAAAGACATAACGCAATACCGTGCAAAGCCGTCAGGCGCTCTTTGTGCGGTATTGCCATAACACTAATCCAAAAAATTCCGCACGGTCATTGGCTGTGCGGATTTTTTCATCATATTTTCTGACAAAAGAAAAACACACGGAATTCCTTCCGTGTGCCTCATTGCCTTAACCTTAGAATGAAGTTATTCAGAGATCGCCATTTCGATGGAGTCGCTGCAATCTTCGCCGACCACTGCATCTACTACTTCCAGTGCATTTGCATCATACTTGAAGCGGAAGATCAGTGCAACAATACCAGGGTTGTCCGACATGTCAAAGCGAACAGTAACTTCATCGCCCGGATTGCCCTTTGCTGTACCGGCAGCAATGGTAAATGTACCGCTTTCCGGCGAGCCAGCCTCTTTCTGAGAAGCGCTGCCTACGGCGATATCACCTTCCACAAAAGCCACGTTTACGCTTTCTGCATCCCAGTTTGCAAAGTCATTTGCACCGGCTGTGAGGGCATAGTTGCCATCCGGAGCATCTTCCTTGATCTTAAAGGTAACATCCAGGAAGTCACCGTTGCATACTACATTGCCGCCAGAGGACATATCCAGCCAGTATGCCTGGAAAGTCTTATAATCGGGGGTGTATGTATCACCGTTTCCGGAGGAATTGCTGTTCCCGGAAGAGTTGTTATTGCCGGCAGTGGAGCTTTCGTTGGAATTTTCATTGGAGCTTCCGCTGTTTCCGCCGCTGACAACTTCGGTAACGGTATTGCCGTTTTCATCGACAACCGGCTCACCAGCTGCGTCTGTGACGATCACATAAGAATCCTCACCGGAATTGTTACCGTTCTGATTATCGACCCCCTGGTTTACAGGAACATCTGCGCTTCCGGAGGAGTCGTCGTCCTCTTCAATGGCGAAGTCAAAGGTCATTTCCTGCTTCTGCATCTTTTCCAGATCTTCCGATGCGATTGTGCCGGCACTGTTTTCTGCGGCACCTGAATCTTCTTTTTCCTTGCCGCATGCACCGCACGTTACCCCAATCGCACAAACCAGCAGGCAGGCAATCCATCTTGCTCGAGTTGATTTCATAGAACAAGTTCCTTTCTAAATTAGTTGATACGTCTTATTATACACGCTTCCGGGAGAAATGTCAAGTGCTTTTGTAAAAATGTCATAAACAGGTACAAATAGGGGTTGCAATTTTCGTGAAATCGGGGTATACTGTTATAGGAAGTAATGACACTTTATCGTTAGGGCAACACCGCACAAAATTTACGGGAGCGATTCTGTATGGATAAGAAGAATACAAAACGAACTGTTTCCTGGAAAACGATCCTTATGCTGCTGGCGGCAGTTGCTGTCTGTATTGGAGCTTGCGTTGCAATGCTGCCTCTGACACGGCTGCTTTCCAGCGATGAGGGACAGGCTGTTATTATCGAAAAAATGCAGGATTTCGGCATTTTTGCACCGCTGCTCTTTGTATTGCTCCAGGTGGTACAGGTGGTCATTGCCGTCATTCCCGGCGGTCCGGTGCCTATGATCGGCGGCGTGCTCTTCGGAGAATGGGGTGCCTTAGCACTGTCTCTGGCAGGTTTTTTTCTGGGAACGGTGCTGGTGTATTATCTGGTGCAGTGGATCGGCAAACCGCTGGTTGACCGTTTTGTCTCGGAAAAACACTTCCAGAAATTTGATTTTCTTTTGGAGGGAAAACGTACTGAGCTTCTGATCTTTCTGGTATTCCTGCTGCCCGGACTACCGAAGGATGTGCTCACATATCTTGTCTCGTTCAACTCAAAAATCAAACCCATGCATTTGTTTCTGCTGACCACCCTGGGCAGAACGCCTGCCACTATTCTGACTGTTTTCCTGGGAGGCAGCCTCTGGGACGGTAATTATACCCTGACCATTGTTCTGACCGGAGTCATTCTGCTGCTGGCATTTGCCGGCTGGATGATCAAGAAACATGTCGACAAGCGTGCAGACCGGAAAGCAAAAAAGTCTGAAACGCATACCCATTGAGAAAGGAGCCGCATTATGCAGCACAACAATTTACAGGCATCACTGGCGTATCTCGATACGCTGTATCATACATATGCATCTCAGGGAATCCAGGTGACCGGCAGCCAGATGTCACTTTCCGAATATGCCGGCTTTGCCAGCTTGAAATATCTGCTGTTTCTGGCAAATCAGGATCGGGTGATCACGGATGCCGAGACAGAATACATCAATACCTGCCTGCACCAGTCCATGACAACACCTATGCTGGAGCGCTTTTTACAGCAGAATGCCATTTCCTTTTCCGGTACAGCGGATTCTCTTCTGGCGCTTTTGTCGGCTCTGATCCGTGCAGATCTGAACGGAAGCGGCACAGACGGCAGCGTATCCCTTCTCTGGCTGCAAACCCTGGAACAGCTGGGCAATCAGTTTTCCATCAAGACTGCCGGCAGTGTGGATCCGCAGCAGCAGATCGTTCAGCGTTCTATTTTGCAGCAATTGACCAACTACCGTTCAGCGGCAATGGCAAAGTGCAAGCGCAGTGATCGGGAGCGCCCTGCCACTGTTCCGGAAGAATTCGGACAGGATCTGCCACCGGTGCCTCTTTCCAAAGAACCGGTAGTGACAGAGGCGGCAGTTACCGATGCGCCTACGGAAACGCTGGAAGAACTGATGGAACAGCTGCACGCCCTGACCGGTCTGCAAAGCGTCAAGGAAGAACTGGACAGCCTGATCAATCTGCTGAAGATACGCAGTCTCCGCCAGCAGCGTGGTCTGCCGCTGCCCCAGACATCCCTGCATATGGTCTTTTCCGGTAATCCCGGCACAGGCAAAACGACTGTGGCACGTCTTCTCGCAAAGATTTATGCCCGGCTGGGGATTCTGAAAAAAGGACATCTGGTGGAAGCTGACCGTGCCACTCTTGTCAGCGGCTATGTGGGACAGACTGCCATCAAGACCAAAAAGGTCATAGATCAGGCAATGGGCGGTGTGCTCTTTATTGACGAAGCTTACACTCTTACCAGTACCTCCGGCGGAAACGATTTCGGCACGGAGGCAGTGAATACGCTGCTCAAGGAAATGGAAGATCACCGGGATGACCTGATCGTCATTGTTGCCGGCTATCCCGATGAAATGGAACAGTTTCTGGATGTCAACCCAGGTCTGCGTTCCCGGTTCCGCCAGGTTATTGTCTTTGCAGATTATACGCCGGAAGAACTTATGGAGATTTTCTCAGATATCTGCGACAGCTACTGCCTGAAAATGATCCCGGAAACTTACGCCTATGTGCAGGAATATTTCCGGAAACGCAGTGCAGATGCCGGGAAAAATTTCGCAAATGCCCGTGATGTCCGCAATTTCTTTGAATTTGCACTGACCAATCAGGCAGACCGCCTGGCGCAGATTCAGGGGACGATCTCAGATGAGATCCTGTTGACCCTTCTGCCGGAGGACGTGGAGAGTATCTCTTTGACATAAGGAATCTCTAAAGGACAAAATCCGTGAGTTTTCGTCTGATTTCTCCCACCTGTATCCACGGAAATGACAATTTTATTTTTGTTCACAGACAATATATTTATATTTCACAAGTTTCTTGTATACTAATAGCATGAGGAAGAATCCGGCAAAGAAGGATTCATTTCGAATACGGACAATGGCGTCCCGTACAGCGCAGTCGCTGCACGAGGCGCTTTTTTGTGTCCTCCGGCGATTGTTTCGAATGGCAGAAACAATGGCGTTGCTGCTTGAACTTCTGCATTGCAGCGGAAATTCCTTGGTATGGAAACTTTAACATTACAAGATATCATTATGGAGGACAAAATTATTATGGATTCTGGAAATATTGCATTTGTGATGATATGTGCAGCGCTGGTGTTCTTTATGACGCCGGGTCTGTCTTGCTTTTACGGCGGTCTGGTACGCCGGAAAAACGCAGTGAACACGATGTTCGCTTCCGTTTTTACCATTGGTACGGGAATTGTCATGTGGGTACTCTTCGGCTATTCACTTTCCTTCGGAACAGATCATTTCGGCATTATCGGCGATTTTAGCTGGTTTGGTCTGGAAGGCGTATCCCTGACAGAACCTTATGTAGAAGGACAGCAAATCCCCAATATGGTATTCTGTCTGTTTCAGATGATGTTCGCTGTTATTACCCCGGCACTGATTACTGGCTCTGTTGCCGGAAGAATGCGGTTCAAGTCCCTGTTTGTATTCCTGGTTCTGTGGAGTCTGGTGGTGTATTATCCCATGGCGCACATGGTATGGGCAGACGGCGGATTCCTGGCGGAGATCGGTTCGGTGGACTTTGCCGGCGGTAACGTAGTGCATATCAGTTCCGGTGTGACAGCTCTGGTGCTCTGTATTCTACTTGGCAAGCGGTACGATTATTCCCGTGCAAATTATAAGATCCACAGCATTCCCATGGTAGCACTTGGCGCATTCATTCTGCTGTTCGGTTGGTTCGGTTTCAATGCAGGTTCTGCTCTGGCAGCAGATGGTCTGGCAGCACATGCCTTTGCCACAACGGCAGTCTCCTCTGCAGCTGCCATGCTCTCCTGGATGCTGTGCGATGTTCTGGTGAACAAGAAGCCAACTTTTGTAGGTGCATGCACAGGTATGGTTGCCGGGCTGGTAGGCATTACGCCGGGCGCAGGATTTGTACCCATCTGGGCGGCAATTCTCATTGGTCTGACTACATCTCCCATCTGCTTCTTTATGATTTCCTGGGCAAAGAAAAAGTTCGGCTATGACGATGCACTGGATGCATTCGGCTGTCATGGCGTCGGCGGTATCTGGGGCGGTATCTGCACCGGATTGTTTACAAAGGCTTCGATCAACGATATCGGTCAGGGCAACGGCTTATTCTTCGGCGATACAAAGCTGTTCCTCATGCAGCTGGCTAGTATCGGTATTACCATTGTCGTGGCAGTTGTGGGCACACTGATCTGCTACGGCATTACCCGGCTGCTCACCGGTCAGATTCGTGTCAGCGAACGGGATGAGCGCATCGGTCTGGATCGCTCGCAGCACGGCGAATCGGCATATCCATCGTTTAACGGCTTAGACTAATTACAGGAGGAGAGACAGAGATGATTATTAAAGTGGAAGCAATTATCCGGGAAGAAAAGCTGGAGGATGTGCTGGATGCACTGGCAGCACTGGATGTGCACGGCGTAACCTGCTATCAGGTCATGGGCTGCGGTACCCAGCGTGGTCTGAAAGAATATGCCTATGTACGTGGTCATCAGCAGGTGGAGATCCAGATGCTCCCAAAGATCAAGCTGGAGGTGCTTGTTTCCTCGGAGGAGTGGGAGCAGAAAACCATTGACACCATTCAGAAGGCGGCATATACCGGCAACATCGGCGATGGAAAGATCTTTAGTTACAACGTCCGGGAAGCCATGAGAATCCGTACCAAGGAAACTGGCTATGATGCCATTCAGCCGGAGTAAACGGTTTCATTGAGATAAGAAAAAAGGCGGCGTTCCGTGGGGAATGCTGCCTTTTTCGTGTATATATGTGTTGCAAAGTTCCTGTTATTGGGAAGATTCATGGATTGTTAAACCAGAATTCATTTGTCAATTTTACAAAAAGCAACTGTTTGCCCTTTCATAGA
Organism: Ruminococcus sp.; assembly: GCA_051893675.1. Classification (GTDB taxonomy): domain Bacteria; phylum Bacillota; class Clostridia; order Oscillospirales; family Ruminococcaceae; genus Ruminococcus_C. Next base: position 12,262 of record JBJFHO010000061.1, read on the forward strand.
TATTTTGTCAACCTGGTATCCATATTCTGTAAGTTCTTTTTTATATTTCAGAAAAGAATGGTCAATTGGAACACCTGTTATATTTTGTATTTCATTAAATGATAATGTAAAGGAATCACTGCCATTATTCTTCACATATTCCCATAATCGGTTATATTTGCTCATTGTATCCCTCTCCATATTTCAGGCAGCACCGCAAAAAGAGCGTCTGACGCACAATCTTTGTGCGGTATTGCCTTCAATTTATCTAATCTTTCACTCCGTCTCAAACACTGGAATATAATCCGCAACTGCCGCCGACCGTTCCTGCCCATAGCCATTCAATCCCAGCTGCACCGCATGCTCCCGGACTGATTCATACTCAAAGGTTGCCGCCCGGCGGTTCAAATGCTTGTCCGGCAGCGGCGTATCCGGCGGCGTATATTGCCCCATGAGACTGAGCAGAAACTGTTCCTTCGGCAACGCCTCTGCCAGCCAGTCCAGCAGTGCCATGGATTCTTTCCGATGTCCCGGCAGCACCAGATGCCGGACGATCAGTCCACGCCCCAGCAGTTTCCCATTCCATTGCAATGCGCCTACCTGCCGGAACATGGTCAGAATTGCTCTGGATGCTGTTTCGAAATAATCCGGGCAGTTGGCATATACCTTTGCCGTCTCCGAACTGTAAAATTTCAAGTCGGGCAGGTAGATATCCACCAGGCCATCCAGCATTTCCAGGATTTCCGGGGAATCATAGCCGCCGCAGTTCCATACCACCGGAATATGCAGCCGTGGCTTTGCCAGTTCCAGCGCCTGCACGATCCAGGGGGCATAGTGGCTGCCGGTGACAAGATTGATGTTGCACGCTTGTTCCGCCTGGAGCCGCAGAAACGTATTCGCCAGCTGTTCCACAGTCAGGACTTTTCCCACGGCAGAACGGCTGATCTCCCGATTCTGGCAGAAGCAGCAGCCCAGAGCGCATCCGGCGAAAAATACCGTTCCCGAACCAGTCTCCCCGGAAATACAGGGTTCCTCCCAGGGATGCAGCGCAGCACGTGCCACACGGATTTCCGTGCTACAGTGACAATATCCCACCGTTTTTGTCCGATCTGCGCCGCATTGCCGGGGACATAGAGCGCAGTGAGTAACATCAAAACTCATGACAGCCGTTCCTCAAAATCCCGGTAGCCGAAATGCTTCACCAATTCCATTGTGCCGTCCTCGTGATACAGGAGAATATCCGGCAGGGGAACGCCGTTGAAAGTATTATTCTTCACCATGGAATAGATTGCCATGTCGCAGAAAACCAGCTTATCGCCGGGCTGCAGGGGATGGTCAAAGGAATAATCCCCGATGACATCCCCGGCAAGGCAGGTGTTCCCGGCAAGGCGGTAGGTGTGGGCTTTTTCGCCGGCGGTGCCGCTGCCGATGATGTGGGGACGATAGGGCATTTCCAGTACGTCCGGCATATGGCACGCCGCAGAGGCGTCCAGAATGGCAATGTCCATGCCGTTGTGCACAATGTCCAGTACCGATGCCACGAGATATCCGGCATTCAAGGCGACAGCTTCGCCCGGTTCCAGATAAACCTGCACGCCGTATTCCGACTGCACCCGGTCGATGCACCGCAGGAGACAGTCAATGTCATAGTCGTCCCGGGTGATATGGTGACCGCCGCCGAAGTTTACCCATTTGCACTGCCTCAGCCACGGGTCGAATTTGGGCAGCAAATAATCCAGAGTTCGTTCCAGTACATCGGCATTCTGCTCGCACATGGTGTGGAAGTGAATGCCCTCCAGACCGTTCAAGTCCTCCATCTGTTCCAGAGGAACACCCATCCGAGAGCCGGGAATGCAGGGGTTATACAGATCGGTCTCCACCTCGGCATAGCCGGGATTGATGCGGATGCCGCAGGAAATGTGCCGGGGTGCAGATTCCACCTGGGCACGGTATTTGTGCCACTGCCCGAAAGAGTTGAACACGATATGGTCAGCAATGTCCAACAGCTGGGTGAAGTCCTCCTGGGTGTAGGCAGGGGAGAATACGTGTACCTCCTTGCCGAATCGTTCCCGTCCCAGTTTTGCCTCAAAAAGTCCGCTTGCCGTAGTGCCTGCCAGGTCGTCCCGGATCAGGGGATAGGCAGAGAACATGGAAAATGCCTTTTGTGCCAGCAGAATCTTACAGCCGGTCTGTTCCTGGATGCTGCGCAGCAGGGCAGTGTTCTTTTTCAGCAGGCGTGCGTCCGTGATGTAGCACGGCGTGGAGAGATCGTTGATCGGAATATCAAACAGAGATGCAAAGTTCATGGGTAAACTCCTTTCTTTGTGTATGAAAGAAGCGTTCTGCGTAATGCGGAACGCTTGCTTATAATTCATGCAGTACAATCTAGGGGTAAATTTCAATGTCAGGCTTATTCTGTTCAGCAAATTTATTCATAATTCCAAACGTTTTTCAGCATCTTCCGGGAAATAATTGAGAGGATCATATGTTTGACAAAGCAGTTCAATTTCCTGTTGGATTTTTCGGACAACTTCCTTATAATCATCCGGATAGTTCTCATATCCTTCTGAATTTAACTTCATATTATCGAAACTGCATTGAATTGACCAACCGAATCCATCAAGAATGCCTCGATAATCCTTGTAGTTTTTTCTCCACTTGCGCACTGGTTCCAAACTACTTTTTAATCCTTGCATCGCTTCTTTTGGAAAGAAAAAGTCATGATTTTTCATTTTCCAAAAATCATTGGAAAATCTTGATTGAAGTCGATAAATCTCATCATATTCAGAAATAGTGTATCCTGCTAAACCGGAAAAAAATGCACCGCGCTCGAATTGAAATACAATTTTTGGACTTTTGCCTGTGCTTATAAAATCCTCCAATTTTTCCTTATTTTCTTTTGAAAGATAATTAAATTCTTTCACAGCTTAATCCACCAGCACCGGATCAAAATTCTCCGTCCAGGGCAGACCCCACTTGTTCAGTGCTTCCATAAACGGATCGGGATCGAATTCCTCCACATTATACACGCCCGGCTTTTTCCACTTGCCAGTCATGACCATCATTGCCCCGATCATTGCCGGAACACCTGTAGTATAGGAGACAGCCTGAGAACCCACTTCCTTGTAGCATTCCTGGTGGTCGCAAACGTTATATACATAGTAATTCACGGGCTTGCCGTCCTTGACGCCCTGACAGATACAGCCGATATTGGTCTTGCCCACCGTGCGGGGACCCAGGGATGCCGGATCGGGGAGTACTGCCTTCAGGAACTGCAGGGGAACGATCTCCTTGCCCTCATACAGGATAGGTTCGATGGAAGTCATGCCAACATTTTCCAGGCACTTCAGATGCGTCAGGTAGCTCTGCCCGAAGGTCATAAAGAACCGGATGCGCTTGATGCCGTTGATATTCAGCGCCAGGGATTCCAGTTCCTCGTGGTGCAGCAGGTACATATCCTTTTCGCCGACCTGATCGAAATTATACACACGCTTGATCTCCATGGGCTCTGTTTCCACCCACTGACCGTTTTCGATATAGCTGCCCTTTGCGGAAACCTCACGGATATTGATTTCCGGGTTGAAGTTGGTGGCAAAGGGATAGCCATGATCGCCGCCGTTACAGTCCAGAATGTCAATATAGTGGATCTCGTCGAAATAATGCTTCTGTGCATAAGCGCAGAATACGCCGGTCACGCCCGGATCAAAGCCGCTGCCCAGCAGTGCAGTAATGCCGGCTTTTTCGAATTTTTCCCGGTATGCCCACTGCCATTTGTATTCGAACTTTGCCGTATCTTCCGGCTCATAGTTGGCAGTGTCCACATAGTCCGTCTTTGTGGCAAGGCAGGCGTCCATAATGGTCAGATCCTGATAGGGGAGCGCCACGTTAATGACGATATCCGGCTTTTCCTGCTCAATCAGTGCGATCAGCTGGTTCACGTCGTTGGCATCCACCTGTGCCGTGGTGATCTTTGTGGAAGTCT
>JBJFHO010000062.1:0-16164 GCA_051893675.1 Ruminococcus sp.
CCTTTCTTTTATGGCGGTGTTGCCTTATAAATTTCTGGAAGCCAAGCTATCCTCTTTCGCAGAAGCTGCATAAACAGCCAGGGATCTCTGCTTTCAAGTTAGCATTGACTAACTATAGAATATCATAGAATCCGGTGTTTGTCAAGTACTTTTTTCAAGCTTTTTCCCCAAAAATGAAAAATCATGCATTCTGCATAAGAAACCCTTTCATTTACCGACAATATGTCCGAATTTTTGTGAAAAGGGTTGACAAAATTCGACGGTGCAATTATAATGAATAGCGTGCTTTCTGACGTAACAGGAGCGTCGGAACTGCACAAATATTACCAAAGGCGTTCCGGAAATGCTTTATCCTGTCCGCTGCGCCTGACAATAAGGAGAAGAATATGACAACCGCAATTACAATTGGAATGATCATCATCTATGTTGCCATCATGATGGGGATCGGCGTTTACACCGCCAAGCAGACACGTTCTGTAAACGATTTCGTCCTGGGCGGCCGCAATGTCGGCTCCTGGCTCACAGCATTTGCCTATGGCACATCGTATTTTTCCGCCGTGGTGTTCATCGGCTATGCCGGACAGTTCGGCTGGACATACGGCATTTCTGCCGCATGGATCGGCGTAGGCAATGCGATTCTGGGCAGTCTGCTGGCGTGGATCGTCCTGGGACGGCGCACACGCATTATGACTCAGTCTCTGGGTGCCAAGACCATGCCGGAATATTTCGAGCGCCGCTGGAACTCCAAGGCACTGAAAATCGCCGCAGCCATCATTGTGTTTATCTTTCTCATTCCCTACACCGCATCGGTGTACAACGGACTTTCCCGTCTGTTCAATATGGCATTTCAGATTGACTCCGAAGACGCCTACAAGATCATCATCGTGGTAATGGCACTGCTCACCGCTATTTACGTCATTCTCGGCGGCTATGCAGCTACCGCCATCAACGACTTTATCCAGGGCATCGTTATGCTCATCGGCATTGCAGCTGTCGTCATCTGTACCATCCAGAACCAGGGCGGCTGGACAGAGGCAATGGCATCTCTGGGCGAGATTGAAGTCAACGGCAAGACCAATACCCTCAACTCCGTCTTTGGACCGGATCCGCTGAACCTGCTGGGCGTTGTTATCCTGACATCTCTGGGCACCTGGGGACTGCCTCAGATGGTACACAAATTCTACGCCATCAAGAGCGAAAACGCCATCAAAAAAGGTGCTGTGATCTCCACGCTGTTTGCTTTGGTAGTCGCCGGTGGTTCCTATCTGCTGGGTGGCTTCGACCGGCTGTTCTGCACACTGGACAGTAATGAAAGCGGCAAGACACTCATTTCCACCCTGTCTAACGGCAAGCCGGAATATGATGCCATGATCCCGGCGCTCCTGGATACAGCGCTGCCAGATCTGCTCCTCGGACTGGTAGTAGTTCTGGTGCTGTCGGCATCCATGTCCACCCTTTCTTCCCTGGTACTGACATCCAGCTCAACGCTGACCATTGACCTGATCCGTCCGAACATGAAAAAATGCTCAGAGAAAAAGGAAATGATCATCATGCGTATCCTGATTGCCGTATTCCTGATCGTTTCAGTACTGATCGCATTCAACAAGAATGCATCTATTTCCACTCTCATGTCCTACTCCTGGGGTGCACTTGCCGGCGCATTCCTGGGACCGTTCATGTATGGTCTGTTCAGCAAAAAGGTCACAAAGCCGGCTGTCTGGACAAGCTTTATCTCCGGCGTTGGACTGACGCTGGTACATATGTTCCTGTTCGGCTTCGGCTGGTTCCCGGAGCTTTCCAAGGCGGCAGCAAGCTTCCCGCTGAATCTGGCATCTCCCATCAACGCCGGTGCAGCTGCTATGATCCTGTCTCTGATTCTGGTGCCCCTGGTCAGCGTCTGCACAAAGGTAAAGGATACCGCACACGTAGAAGAAGTGTTCCAGTGCTATACGGCAAAGCCCGAAGAGGCAGAGTAATACTGTCTTTTTCATCTTGTCACTGAATTGTAACCTATTTGTTATGACAAAGTTCTTGAAAATTCGACCAGATTCTTTTATGATATAATGTGAGACACCCCGCTTGTCGGGGTGTTATTGTTATGATACAACGGGGGAGTCAGCCTATGGTTTTCAGCACAATCGAATTTTTGTTTCAGTTCCTGCCCCTTTTTCTGCTGGGGTATTATCTCACGCCAGCCAGATACCGTAATATTACCCTGATTATCGGCAGCCTGATCTTTTACGCCATCGGCAGCGGCTGGTATACCCTGCTGCTTTTGCTGTCACTTTTTGTGAACTACGGGCTGTCCCGATTCTTCAGCGGTGCTCACTCCAGAGATCCCCATCGTTCCAAACAATTCTTCATCGTTGGTCTGGTGTACAATTTCGGAATGCTGGTCTTTTTTAAATACACCAACTTTCTCATCGGGAACCTCAACGCACTGCTCTCCGTGTTCCACGTCGTAATACCGGAAGTCAATCTGGTAATGCCTCTGGGCATCAGCTTTTACACCTTCCAGATCACCTCATATCTCATTGATGTATATACCGGAAAAATCAAACCTGCACGGAATATTCTGGACTTGGGAACATATATGTGTATGTTCCCCCAGCTGATCTCCGGTCCCATCTGCTGCTACAATGAAATTGCGCCGCAGCTGCGGAACCGCTATGTGGATGCACGGCATCTGGAAGAAGGCATGGAGACTTTCGTCCTGGGCCTTGGTGCAAAGACACTTCTCGCCAACCCAATGGGCGGACTTTGGAATAATTTAACTGTCATTGGCTTTGACAGCATTTCCACGCCATATGCATGGCTGGGTGCATTTGCCTACAGCTTCCAGATCTACTTCGACTTCTCCGGCTATTCCATGATGGCAATCGGCGTAGGAAAAATGCTGGGCTTCGATCTGCCCCAGAACTTCAATCTGCCCTATATGTCCGGCTCTGCTTCGGAATTCTGGCGCAGATGGCATATCACCCTGGGACGCTGGTTCCGCAATTACATCTATATTCCCCTTGGCGGCAACCGGCAGGGCAAATGGAAAACCGTCCGCAACATGCTGGCGGTCTGGGCATTCACTGGACTATGGCACGGTGCAAGCTGGAACTACGTCCTCTGGGGACTGATTTTCTTCGTGCTCCTGACACTGGAAAAGAATGTGTACGGCAAATTCCTGGAACGAACTTATGTATTGAAACACCTCTATATCATTTTCCTGATTCCTCTCACCTGGATGGTCTTTGCCATTCCGGACATGCATGATCTGGGCACTTATTTCACCCGGCTCTTCCCCTTCCTTTCCTCCGATGAAGTACAGTCCAATACACGTGACGTCATGCTGGCGCTGAGCAACTATTGGAAGATCCTGATCCCCTGCGTTTTGTTCTGCACACCGATTCCCCTGCATTATTATAAAAAGTATCGCAAAAGCGGTTTCTGCATCCTGGTTCTCCTTCTCATCTTTATTTTCGGCATCCGTGCCATGATGACGCAGACCAATAATCCGTTTTTGTATTTCCAGTTTTAACAAGAAGAAAGGAGTATTGCGGTGAATTATCAAATTGCACTGAAACGTTTTCTTGCAAATTTCCTGAAATTTTTCAAACAGTATCCTTTGTTTCTTGCATTTTTAGTGTCCATTGCAGTGGCAAATATCTGGGATCTCGTCCAAAGTGCCAACAAAATTGAAAACCCTGTAGCAATACCAGCAGTTACCACAACGCTGCCCCAGGAAACTGACGATGCTATTTCCCTGGCAACAACGATTGTCACTACAGAACCTACACCCGTTTTCCAGACAGTGGACGCCTCCTATTTTGACGATGCCCTATTCATCGGCGACTCCCGGACAGAGGGACTGGCGCTGTACGGTAATCTGAGTAATGCGGACTATTTCACAAGCGTAGGTATGTCTATTTTCAAGGTCACGGAAAAATCCGCAGGCAACCCGAATCTGGGTGAAAGCTGCACCCTGTCTCAAAAGCTGGCGCAGAAGCAATATGGAAAAGTCTATATCATGCTGGGATTGAATGAACTGGGCACCGGTACCGCCGAAAGCTGGGCACAAACCTATGCTGATGTCATTGCCCAGGTACGCCAGGCGCAGCCCGATGCCATCATTTATCTCCAAAGCATCTTAGTTGTTTCTGCATCCCAGAATAATCCGAGCGGTGCCATCAACAACAATGCGGTCAACACCCGGAACGCTGCACTGGAAGCTCTTGCAGATCCCCAGAACAATATCTACTACCTCAATGTCAACGAGGCGGTCATGGATGCCAACGGCTGTCTGGATGCCTCTCTGACCTCGGACGGCATTCACTTGCTGGGCAATTCCCTTTCTCTCTGGGAAGACTACCTGAAACAACATGCCATTGACAACAGCGGTACTGCCGGAATGATTATCACCCCCACTTCGCCTACGACCTATACAACAGCAGTCACCACTGCACTTCTTCCAGAATAAGCACCCTATCGTTACGACAAAAAAGACGTGTATCCCGACAAACAGGATACACGTCTTTCATTTTGTTATCATTTTCCGAATCAGCCGATCACACCGGTAATGCCGCAGATCAGTACCAGAATACCAATGACGATCCGATACCATCCGAATACTGTAAAGTCATGCTTCTTGATGTAGGACATCAGGAAACGGATGACGATCACCGACACGATAAAGGCGGAGATCATTCCCACCAGCAGAATTGCCGTCTCCATACCTGTGGCAGGCAGTCCGCATTTCACCAGTTTCAGCAGACTAGCGCCGAACATAACCGGAACAGCCAGGAAGAAGGTAAATTCCGCTGCTGCGGTTCGGGATACACCAAGCAGCAATGCGCCGACAATTGTGGCGCCGGAACGGGATGTTCCCGGAAATACCGCTGCAATCACCTGAAATACACCGATCATCAATACCGTACTGTATTTCAGCGAGGCAATGCTGTTCATTTTCGGCGTTTTGGTCTTGTTCCACCGTTCGATCCAGATAAACGCCACGCCGAACAAAATCAGCATGATTGCCACAGTCCACGCATTATACAGATGTTCATTGCACCAGTCATCCAGCAGCAGACCGATCACCGCCGCCGGCAGACAGGCAGTGATCACTTTACACCACATTTGCAGCACATCTTTTTTCACACATGCCCCGAATCCACTCTGTGCCATAGGATTAGGGTTATTCTGCTTGCCAAAGGGCCACAGGCTTTTCCAGTATATCACCACAACTGCCATAATGGCACCCAACTGGATTACCACATCGAACATTTCCTTGAATGTATCCGAGGCATCCAGCGTGAGAAATTCGTCCAGCAGGATCAAGTGACCGGTACTGCTGATGGGCAGCCATTCCGTGATGCCTTCCACGATACCAAAAATCAGTGCTTTGATCAATTCCCAAATCATAAGTATTGTATCCTTTCGTCAGTTCAGTCGTCATAAGGCAATATCGCACAAAGATTGTACATCAGATGAACTCTACGAGCATAAACTTCGTCAGATGAAACAAAAAGCGCAGTGAATACTTTGTGTATTCACGAACATTTTGCAAAATACAACGGAAAATATGCAAGCATATGACGTGCAAAGCCGGCAGGCGCTCTTTGTGCGATGTTGCCATAACTATATGCCGCTGTTTTCTATTGTAACACAATTTCCCGCATCCGTCAATGATTTCCGGGTAATTTTATCACAGCATTCCCCTTTCTGTCTGTTCTCATTTCAACCCATTCCGCATATGCTGTATCAAATATTACAACTGGAGTGAGGTATCATGAAAGAACAGCCCGAAACACGTGCCGTGATTCTCGGCGAATATATTGTCCGGCAAAAAGCCACTGTCCGAGCCGCAGCGGAATGGTTCGGCGTATCCAAAAGCACCGTACATAAGGACGTCAGCGAACGGCTGGAACAGCTCCAGCCGGAATTATATACACAGGTGAAAGAGATTCTCGAACGAAACAAACAGGAACGGCATATCCGGGGCGGGCTTGCGACCAAACGAAAATACGAGCTGCGTCGGAAACAAGAGGAGGAATATCAGGCAAAAAGCCATGCCAGCTGATCTCAAAAAACCCTGTACCCGACTGCTGCCGGATACAGGGCTTTTCATTTTATTGGTAATTCAAGAACTTATTTTCCCAGCAGGAAATGCAGCAATGCGACAATATCAGACAGGTTATATTCCCCATCACGATTGAAGTCACGTGTTTCCATTTCCGGAATGCTGTAGTCATCTGCCGCTGTTAAAATATCCTGCCGTGCCAGTGCCAGATCAAAACCGTTGACAACGCCGTTCATATCGAAATCGCCCGGAATTGCACTGATCGTTTCCGTTGTTACAGTAGTGGTAGTTGTCTCCGTTGTAACATCAGTGGTTTCCTTGGCAGTCGTAGTTCCCGGCTGGATATCGCCATTGTTGGTGTAGAGATCTGCCGGCAGTTCATCCAGGGTAATGCAATACTCACTCTGATACAGTTCCTTCACAGTGTCCGGATTGTTCTTCTGATCGGACAGAATATGATCGCCGTACCACGGGCAGAAATACAGCCAAGCTGCCTTTTCGATCTGCAAGTTATTCAGACTCGGAATGGTATCATTTTCCGGCATTGCAACCATCTTCTTCCCGTTTACATAGTTGTACAGGGAGTAGAACAGAGAGCTTTCTGCATCCTCATTCGGTCCGCTGGACAGACCATCGTGACGGTTGTATTCCGTGTTGTACTTGTCGTAGCCGACAATATCCACATAGTCATCGCCCACATACCACTGTGCAGATTCATCCGACCATGCATAGAGGTTTTCTTCCCAGATAATATTGTGCAGACCATAGTCCACTGTCAGCGCATTGTACAGGTACTTCCAGAGTGCCTTATATGCTTCAGCGCCATCCTGTGCCCACCAGAACCATGCACCGCTGCCATCGAGACCGCCGTTACCCTCTGCTTCGTGGAACGGACGGAAAATCAGCGGAACGCCGGCATCCTGGAGACGTGTGAACTGCTCTGCCAGGTCTTCGATTGCCATATCCAGATACTCGTTTTCCTTTGTACCCTCAGTAACTGCATTTACCACACTAAACGAAGAATTATTCTTATATGAACATTCTGTCCAGTCCAGAGCATCTCCCGGTGTATAATTTGCAAAATCTGTGGGCAGATTGATATGCCAGCAAGCAGTGGCAATACCGTTGCGCTCCTTTACCCACTCAATGCAGCGTTCTGTAGTGTTGTCATCCCAGCCGTAAAGCGGGTTATAGTTCATGAAATCGAAGCCACGGATTGCCGGAAGCTCTCCTGACAGTTCCTCGATATAATCGAACTCCAACTCATAGTTGCCGTCATTGCCGCCGCCATAGATCTCCTGCTGACCGGAGATGATGTGAGAACCATAGACGGAAGTCAGGTAGTTCATCAGAGACTTCGTCTCTGCCGTTGCATCCGGGTCACATGTGGTAGGCTCTACAGTCAGATCCGGCATTTCCGCCTCCTGAATGGTGATAGTATCGAAGCAGGCATAACCGTACTGAGGCTTGATCTCAATGGTATTCTCGCCCTCTTTCAGACGGAACCGACCCACATTCAGATCCTGAAAAGAATCGGCATAAGGGAACTTGATCATATAATCCGTTCCATTGATGGAGAATGTCTGTTCTCTGCCGTTGGTGTCCAGAATCTGGGCGTAATGCACACTGATCTCATACATGCCCTCATAGGGTGCCTCCACAGTCATAGTCAGCGTGTCACCCGTCAGGTAGACAAAGCCATCACCGGAATACCCCGGCAGCTGCTGCCCATAAATGTCTGTCCAGATCTGGGGTGATGCTCCGGAGGTAGTTTTCAGATTCTCACACTCCGACTGAAAGATCACCTCAGCAGCGCTGGCTGTCATTGCAATGGGAACAGCCTGTACCATACCTGCGCACAAGGCAGCTGCAACGCTCACACTGCCCAGACGCTTCCAAAATTTCTGCATGACTGATTCATCCTTTCCTCACATGGTACACTGCCCCGCCTTTTCCATATCTGGAGACATTGGCGAAACAGGTACACAACATCTTGTATGATTGATACATCTATTATACACCCTCTCTAAAAATTTGTCAATAGTTCCAAAGAAATTTGACAAAGCTTGCGTATTTCTCCATTTGTTTTCATCCTGATTTTCAGGCAATGCCGTGCAAGGTTATCCTTATTGTTTCAACTGATAAAAATACAGCATATCATAGAAATTGATCTACATGGTAATTTCCGCACAGAATTGACAAACGATTTTCTCCATGTTATAATGAGAATAGTTCTTACGGCAACACCGCACAAAGAGCGCCTGACGGCTTTGTGCGGTATTGCCTTACTTATTTTTTAAAACGAGGCGATTCATCGTGTATAATCCGAACTCTCTCCGTGCGGAAGAATTTATTGACCATGCCGAAGTCATGGACTCGCTGGCATATGCCGCACAGCACAAAAACGACAAAACGCTTCTGTCTGAGATCCTGGCAAAAGCAGAACTGCGAAAGGGACTGAATCACCGGGAGGCAGCTGTGCTCCTGCTCTGTGAAGATGCCGCAGTCACCGAACAGATCAACCGTCTAGCAAAACAGATCAAGCTGGATTTTTACGGCAGCCGCATTGTAATATTTGCACCCCTTTATCTGTCCAATTACTGCGTGAACGGATGCGTTTACTGCCCATACCACGCCAAAAACAAGCACATCGTCCGGAAAAAGCTGACTCAGGAGGACATTGTCCGGGAAGTCACTGCCTTGCAGGACATGGGACACAAGCGTCTTGCCATCGAAGCCGGCGAGGATCCGGTACACAATCCCATTTCCTATATTCTGGAGTGCATTGATACTATTTATCATATTCACCACAAAAACGGTGCCATCCGTCGGGTCAATGTGAATATTGCCGCAACAACCGAAGAGGAATACCATATGCTCAAGGAAGCCGGCATCGGCACGTATGTTTTATTCCAGGAAACGTATCACAAGGAAAGCTATGAAAAGCTCCACCCCACCGGGCCGAAACACGATTATGCCTATCACACTGAGGCTATGGATCGTGCCATGGCAGGGGGCATTGATGATGTAGGACTGGGCGTGCTGTTTGGTCTTGAGAATTATCCCTACGAGCTGGTAGCCCTGCTCATGCACGCAGAACATCTGGAGGCGGTACACGGCGTAGGACCGCACACCATCAGCGTACCCAGAGTAAAGCGTGCAGAGGATATTAACCCGGACGATTTTGACAATGGCATTGACGATGATATCTTCGCAAAGATCTGCGCCCTGATTCGCATTTCCGTCCCGTACACTGGCATGATCATCTCCACACGAGAGAGCAAGTCTGTCCGGGAACGTGTTCTGCCTCTGGGCATATCCCAGATCAGCGGTGGTTCACGCACCAGCGTCGGCGGCTATGATATCCCGGAACCGGAGGAGGAAAACTCTGCCCAATTCGACGTCAGCGACCAGCGTTCCCTGGATGAAGTGGTGCACTGGCTCATGGAACTGGGATATATTCCCAGCTTCTGCACCGCCTGTTACCGTGCCGGACGCACCGGCGATCGGTTTATGTCCCTGTGCAAAAGCGGACAAATCCAGAACTGCTGCCATCCCAACGCCCTGATCACCTTGCAGGAATATCTGGAGGACTATGCCTCGCCGGAGACAAAACGGCTGGGACAGGCATTGATTCAGCAGCAGCTGGGAGATATTCCAAATGAAAAGACCCGTGCGAAAACAGAACAGTTCCTGCGTGAAATTGCAGCGGGAGCGAGAGATTTCCGGTTCTGATCAACAGGAGGTTATACCATGAATTACTATGTTGTAGATGCTTTTGCAGACAAGCTCTTCCGGGGGAATCCAGCCGGCGTCTGCATTCTGGAGCATGAGATTCCTGATACGCTGATGCAGAAAATTGCAGCGGAAAACAATCTCTCCGAGACTGCTTTTTTATACAAAAATCAGCAGCAGTACAATCTCCGCTGGTTCACGCCTACATTTGAAATTGACCTGTGCGGTCACGCCACATTGGCAACAGCATACGTTCTCTGTACTTGTCTGGAACCCCATTTGCAGGAAGTCTCCTTCCACACAGTCAGCGGCATTCTGCATGTTATCCGACATGGCAACCGCTTTGAAATGTCTTTTCCTCTGCGTACCCCTGAAAAAATCCCTGTCACCCAGGAAATGACCACTGCACTTGGAACAAAGCCGCTGAAAGTATACGCTGCACGTGATCTCTATGTTCTCCTGGAGAACGAACAGGCAGTAAAGGACTTCGTGCCGGATTATCACCGTTTGAGCAAACTCAGCGACTGGATGGGAATCGCTGTGACAGCAAATGGAACAGATGCTGACTTTGTGTCCCGATTCTTCTGCCCGGAACTGAAGCTGGAAGACCCTGTCACGGGTTCCTCCCACAGCAGTTTAGTCCCCCTCTGGCATGAAAAGCTGGGAAAAACCGATTTTCTGGCAAAACAATTGTCGGAACGAGGCGGCGTGTTATACTGTTCCATGGGAAAAGAAGACGTAAAAATATCTGGTGAAGCAAAACTATATCTGCACGGGGAAATATTTGTACCGGAGGAAGCATGAACATGGAACAGGATCTCAACCAAACCCCACGGGGAAACCGCATACACATCGGCTTTTTTGGAAGGCGCAACGCCGGAAAATCCAGCCTGGTGAATGCTATTACCGGGCAAAATATCGCCATTGTTTCCGACATCCGTGGAACCACCACCGATCCGGTGGAAAAGGCAATGGAACTGCTGCCCATGGGTCCAGTTGTGGTGATTGACACCCCCGGGCTGGATGATGTGGGAGAACTAGGCGAAATGCGTATCGCACGAACCCGCCGCACACTGGAGCACACCGACCTGGCAGTGCTTGTCGTAGATGGTACTGTAGGCATGACCTCAGAGGATACGGCACTGCTGGAACAGCTGAAAGCCCGGCATATCCCCTATCTCATTGCTTGGAACAAGTCGGACACGGCGGTACTGCCGGAAATCCTGCCGCCTGATACAGTCCCGGTCAGCGCTGTCACCGGCGAGGGCATTCCAGCATTGAAAGAGCAGCTTGCCGCACGTTATCAAAGACAGGCTGCGCTTCGGGAAACACGTTCCATCTTCGGCAATTGGCTCAGCCCGGAAGATATTGTGGTACTTGTAACGCCTATCGACGAATCTGCACCCAAAGGGCGCATGATCCTGCCCCAGATGCAGGCAATCCGGGAAATACTGGATAAAACCGCAGTCTGCCTTGTCACCCAACCGGAACAGCTTGCCTTTTCCCTGAAAATGCTCCGGCAGCCTCCGAAATTGGTTGTCACGGATAGCCAGGCATTTGGTCAGGTCAAGGAAATCGTCCCGGATGCGATACCGCTTACATCCTTTTCCATTTTGTTTGCGCACTACAAAGGCGTACTGAAACCGGCTGTACAGGCGGCAAAAGCATTGGAAACACTCCCGGAAAACAGCCGCATCCTGATCTCCGAAGGCTGCACCCATCACCGGCAGTGCAATGACATCGGTACAGTGAAGCTGCCGAAGTGGATTCAGGCGCATACAGGAAAGGCATTTCAGTTTGACTTCACTTCGGGAAATACCTTCCCAGAGGACTTGTCCGCCTATCAACTGGTGGTACACTGCGGCGGCTGTATGCTGAATCAGCGGGAAATGGAATCCCGTGCCGCACGGGCTGCTGCCCAGGGCGTGCCCTATACCAATTACGGAACACTGATTGCCTATCTCAATGGCATTCTGGAACGGAGCCTGACAGTTCTGGAACAATTATAACCCAAACATACAAAAAACCTTTCTGCCCATCAAAAAGCAGAAAGGTTTTTTGTCATTTATATAGAATGTTTCTTCTTCGGATAAGGTTCTCTGATATCCGTCCGTCCCATCAAATAATCCACGCTGGTTTGAAAGATATCCGCAATCTTTCCCAGCATTTCCGGCGAAATCATGCGAGAACCCACTTCATAGCTGGAGTACGTCCGGCGGTTAATAAACAAAAGATCCGCCATATGCTGCTGCGTGAAATCTGCATCTTCCCGTAAATTCCGGATACGTTCATATGCCATAGAGTAAACCTCCCATTGATTTCCTCTATTATTTTATCATGCTGTCATTTAAACTATTGACATTTGGCACAATTTGTGGCATAATAAAGAGAAAGAAAGTGAGGTACTTCTATGGATAACTACAAGAAAACCTATTTTATGCTATTTTCTTCGATTTGTGATACAGTTGAAGCTTTAGAACATCTCTTCGAAAATACTCAAATCGAAGATAATATCAAATTGCAATTACAAAATCAAATTGACAATTTGAAATTCGCTCAACAACGTACAGAAGAAATGTTGATCTCCGAAGCAAAATAAAAATAGTATTAAACAAAAAACCTTTCTGCCCATCAAAAAGCAGAAAGGTTTTTCTCATATCCAAACGAAAATTTATTTCGACTTCTTCACTGCCGTCACAATCGCTTTCACGATCTGCACCAGCACCATAGAGCCAAAGCTGAATCCATACATTGCTGCAATGAGCACGCCCGGCAGGTCGTTTTCGATCTGGAACAGACCGTGCAGACCCGGAATCCACAGCACAGCATTGATGAGGATCATGCCCACTGCAAATGCCATAAGACCAAACTTGTTGTTCCACAGACGCTTGGAGAAGATCACCGGTTCGTCTGCCTTACAGCTGAAGCCGTGGAACAGACGGGACATACACAGTGTTGCAAATGCCATGGTCATTGCTGCACTGGCATTGTGTGCACCATCGTAGAAATAGCCCAGCAGGAATGCGCCGATGGTTGCCAGACTGATGATAACACCGGAATAGCCCACACGCATGAGGAAATCCTTTGTCAGAATGGACTCCCCTGCCGGTCTGGGTTTCTTCTTCATAACAGAATCCGTATGCGGTTCCAGTCCCAGACCAATTGCCGGGAGCGAATCCGTCAGCAGATTGATAAACAGCAAGTGGATTGCCGCAAAAGGCACCGGCAGACCTGCCAGTGAACAGAACAGCACGGCAATAATGCCGGCAAGATTACCTGACAACAGGAACAGAATCGCTTTTTTGATGTTCTCATAGATATTACGTCCATTCTTGACTGCCTTGACAATGGTAGCAAAGTTATCATCCGTCAGGATCATGGCTGCCGCATCCTTGGAAACCTCTGTTCCTGTAATGCCCATTGCCACGCCTACATCCGCCTGCTTCAATGCCGGTGCATCGTTGACGCCGTCACCAGTCATAGCAACAATATTACCCCGTGTCTGCCATGCACGAACGATACGGATCTTGTGCTCCGGTGTCACACGGGCATAAACCGATTTGTCTGCCACAAAATCCACCAGCTGTTCGTCTGTGTATGCATCCAGAGCAGAACCCTCTACAGCCTCTTCCGGCTTCTCAAGAATACCAATTTCCTTGGCAATGGCAGATGCAGTCACAATATGGTCGCCGGTGATCATAACCGGTTTGATGCCCGCAGACCTACACTCTGCAACCGCTTGCTTTGACTCCACACGAGGAGGATCCATCTCAGCCATCAGTCCCAGATAAGTCAGATCGTTTTCATCCTCAACCGACAGTGTATCGCCGGAGAATTCCTTCGCTGCAAAGCACAGCACTCGCAGACCCTGTTCGGAAAGCTGCCCTACCTGTTCCACGATCTCCTGCTTTTCTGCCTGAGAACATGTCATGCGATCCAACAACACATCTGCCGCACCCTTGGTGTACATTTTCCGCACACCGCCGCAGTCATTCAGAGTTGACATAAGCTTCCGGTCAGAATCAAAGGGAATTTCACTGATACGTACACATTCCTGACGCATACTCTCATCTGAGAGCCCACGATCCTGAGCAAATCGCACCAATGCCGTCTCTGTGGGATCGCCGATCTCCACGCCATCCTTAAAGGTCGCATCATTACACAGCACCGAAGCCAGAATCAGCTCATGCTCCGCTTCATTTTCCGGATTCACATCGTCTGCGGTAATGATATGCTGCTGCGCCACAATTTTCCGGACAGTCATTTTGTTCTGGGTCAGCGTTCCGGTCTTATCGGAACAAATGACAGATACTGAGCCTAAGCCCTCGACCGCCTGGAGCTTTCGCATAATGGCATTTTCACGGGACATTTTCTGTGTACCGAAGGAGAGCACAATGGTAACAATAGAGCTGAGGGCTTCCGGAATCGCCGCAACTGCCAGCGCAATGGCAAACATCAAGGAATCCATAATGGCATTGAAATTGATGCTGTCTGCACGCACCAGGCTCAGCACAAATACCAGAGCGCAGATCACCAGAATTGCCATAGAAAGCCGCTTGCCAAACTGATCCAGCGTCTTTTGGAGAGGTGTTTTTCTTGCCTCTGCATTCTGGATCAACGTTGCAATTTTACCCACTTCCGTATTCATGCCAATGTCTGTCACCACACAGGTACCACGGCCATAGGTAACAAATCCGCCGGAATATACCATGTTTTTCCGATCGGCCAGCGGCACTTCATCGGCAATCGGATCAAGGCTCTTTTCCACATTGGTACTCTCACCCGTGAGTGCACTTTCATTGGTTTGCAGGGATGCACAGTCAATAAGTCTGCCGTCTGCCGGAATCTGGTCACCTGCCTCCAGGAGTACCACATCGCCCACAGTGATCTCCTCCGCCGGGAGCACCAGTTTTTCACCTCCACGCAATACCTTTGCAGTCGGAGATGAAAGCTTTTTCAGGTTGGACAGGGATTTCTCCGCCTTTACCGTCTGCACTGTACCCAGAATGGCATTCATGGTAATTACAGCAATGATAACCAGAAAGCTCTCCAGATCTCCGGTGAATGCCGAGATCAGCGCAGCAATAATCAAGATAATGACCAGAAAATCCTTGAACTGCTCCAGGAAAATCAGCCACGTCGGTTTCTTTTTTCCCTCAGCAATGGCATTTTTCCCGTACTGCTCCGCATGCCTGGCAGCCGTCTCCGGAGAAAGTCCCTCAGCAGTGGTTTCCAGTTCACGGAAAATCTCCTCTGGCTGCTGCCGATAGCGTTCGTTCATACACAACATTCCTTTCCTTTTTGTAGCATTTTTGCGGTTCGATTGACAAGAGCGGACAAACAAAAACGGCAAGCCCTTACGGAACCGACACCAATCCTGTCTGCCATGCTCCGTAAAAGTCTCGCCGTTTAGATATGAAGCGGGCTGCTTTCACAGCCGTACTGACGCCGCATAAACAGGGTTTCCCCTGCCAGCTACTCTCTTTTACTCTATTATTATACCCAGATTCTTTCGTTTTGTCAAGAGGAATTTGAAAATTTTTTCAAATAACTGCCGAGATCATTTCTTTCTTCCACAAAAAACAAGACTGACAGCGCCGGAGCACCGTCAGTCTCATTTGATTTATCAAATAGAATTATCTCAGCAATTAGTCATTGACCTTGCGAGCATAATCCGGCAGGAGCATCGGAGAAACGGTATCTGCCTGAATGCCAGCGTCTTCCAGTTCCTTTTCGAACTTTGCAACGTGATCCAGCGTCAGATTGCCCACAACAACATCCTTTGCCTTTGCTGCAGCGTACTTACCAGCGTTACGTCCGAATACGATAACATCCAGCAGGGAGTTACCCATCAGACGGTTGCGGCCGTGTACACCGCCGGCAGCCTCACCAGCAACGAACAGATTTTCCACGCAGGTCTGGCTGTCAGTGCCGACCTTTACGCCGCCGTTCTGGTAGTGCAGTGTAGGATATACGATGATGGGCTGCTTGCGGATATCAATGCCATACTTGCCGAACATACGCAGCATAGCCGGGATACGCTTTTCGATGGTGCCCTCGCCGTTTTTCAGTTCGATCATCGGTGTGTCGAGCCATACGCCCTGACCCTCCGGTGTCTTGACCTGATTGCCGCGCTTGCACTCACGAATGATAGATGCGGCAGCAACGTCACGAGTTTCCAGCGGATGCATGAATACTTCGCCGTTAACGTTAACCAGCTTTGCGCCCAGAGAACGAACCTTTTCGGTAACCAGTGCGCCGAAGATCTGTTCCGGGAAAGCTGCACCAGTGGGGTGATACTGGAGAGTATCCTGATACAGCAGCGGAGCGCCAACACGATATGCCAGTACCAGACCATCTGC
>JBJFHO010000063.1:0-3524 GCA_051893675.1 Ruminococcus sp.
GACAGCTTTTTCGAGGCGGGGCGAACAAGACCGCCCCGCCTTGTGAAACCATTTCAGTAAGTAAAATTTTGAAAACGTCCCAGTGGGACGTTTTCAACAAGACTTGAGAGCGCTCATTGTTCACCTGCAAATTTCGACATTATCCAACAGACAAACAAGTCTGTCCTACAGTTTCACAAATGCTACTAAAAAAGAAAAAAGCCCTGTCTCCCCGAAGAAAGACAAGGCAATGAAAATAAGATTCAGATTGTACCAGAAAAAGAAAGCAGATCCATGTAGAACAAAAAATAAATTTTAAAAATTAAAAATCGAAAGGGATCGCTTCTGACAATGTACAATCAGGACAGCAGAACGCATACGCACGGAACCCTGTGCCGTTCCCACAGAGCCCGGACTGCGCAGAACATCCTGCAAAGAGTCCTGTTTCTAATTATAGCGAAAAAGCAAAGATGTGTCAAGTAAATTTCAGAATTTTACGAAAAATAAGAAAAAGCACTGTTTTATCCTGTCAATTTTTCAGGAATCCAATCAAATCAGAAGGCGCATCCGCCAGATAGACAGCCCCTGCCTGTTCCAGTTCCGCCTTTCCACGGAATCCCCAGGTACAGCCGATGGAATCCATGCCTGCATTCCGGGCGGTCAGGATATCCACATCCGAATCGCCGATCATAATAGTCTCCTCCGGTGTCGTACCGCAGGCAGACATGATGTCCAGCAAGATTTCCGGGGACGGTTTCCGGGGACGTGTATCATTGCTGCCCAGAATCTGGTCAAAACGCTGTGTGCCGAAGAAGTGAGTCACAATTGTCTCCACGAATTTCTGGGGCTTGTTGGATGCTACAGCCAGCTGCATACCACCAGCTTTCAGGCTGTCCAGCGCCGGGATCATACCGTCATAAGGGCGGGTGCAGTTCAGGCAGTGTTCTTCATAGTAAGCATAGAACTGCGACAAAAGCTGTTCGGCATCTTCTGCAGATGCACCTGCCGGCAATGCACGTTCGCAGAGCTTTTTCACGCCATTCCCCACAAAGTGATAGAACGCCTCCAGCGGATGTGCGGGATAGTGCATTTCCGTCAGCGTATGATTCACAGCATTCGCCAGATCCTCGATGGAGTTGACCAGTGTTCCATCCAGATCCAAAATTGCCAGTTGATACATAAAAGACCCCTCCTAGTTGAAAACGCTTTTAGCCGTCTTAGTTTCACAAGAGTCATTATAATACAATTCTTTGCGTTTGTCAATTTTTCGTATTTGCCGGTTGTTTCTTTATTTCTCTGTAGGGGCGAACATTGTTCGCCCGCCAAAAATCCAGGCAAACCGCAACGGGCGACCAATGGTCGCCCCTACAATAATCCATATTTTACAAAAATTGATTTCCGTGACCATAAAACATCCGCCCTTGACATTTTTCCCAAAAATAAGTATAATAATGAAAAAAGTAAACTATGCAAGTCTGTGTTATCGGAGGGAAACACCATGAAAAGAAAAATGCACCATACAGCGCTGGCTATTGCCGCCGCCATGGTCACAGGCTCAGTGCTGCCATCGGCAGTATGGGCAGAAGATACAGGAATCACCATCCCCATTGCGCCCAGTGAATACCTAAACGGCACCGCCGGCACTCTGAACGTCACCGTACAGGGCGACCGTGCAATCCGTGTGAAAATCGAAAAGCAGACTCTGGACGGTCCCATCCTCTATTACAGCACATTGTTGGAAGAGGACGGTACATACGCTTTTTCTCTAGACAGCTGCGAGTATAATCCGGACACGGCGGCATATGATTCCTCTTTTACCATTACGGTACTGGATGAGAAAGACACCGGCTGCGCCTACGCTCTGACAGAACAGCTGGTACCTGACCCGGGATTTTCTCTGGATATTTCCAGGACGCAGTACGACTGGAACGTCACTTCCGTGTCGACTGCCGTACGCTCAGTGAGTGCGGTCGCTACTCCCACATCATCAGTTGACGGCGTTTGGTATGGTGCGGCTGACATTACCCTGGAATACATTCCCTATACCCTGGGAGATATTAACGAGGATGCAAAGATCAATGCCGATGATGCATATCTTGCGTTGATCTACTATGCACGGGCATCCGTGGGACAGGATGCAAAATTCACAGACGGCACTTCACTTCTGGCGGAAAACGCTGCCTTTTCTGCGGCAGATGCCACCAAAGATCTCCAGATCGACGCCGACGATGCTTACCGCATTCTGCTGTATTATGCCATGGCATCTGTAGGCAGTTCACCATCCTGGGAAACCCTGCAATAATCAATATATGGCAATACCGCAAACTGCCTTGACTTTTCCTGTACCGCATGGTATACTGTAAACAAATCCTGCGAAAGGTCGTGACTGATATGACATATACCCCCAACCCCACACGCTATGACACCATGGAATACCGCCGCTGCGGAAAAAGCGGTCTGAAGCTGCCGCTGCTATCTCTGGGACTTTGGCATAATTTTGGCGATACCAACAGTCTAGAGCGCATGGAATCCCTCTGCCGCACTGCCTTCGACAACGGCATTACCCATTTTGATCTGGCGAATAACTACGGTCCCCCGGCAGGTGCTGCGGAACGTAACTTCGGACAGATCCTGAAAACCACCTTTGCCGGCTACCGGGACGAGCTGGTCATCAGTACCAAGGCAGGCTATGATATGTGGCAAGGCCCCTATGGCAACTTCGGCAGCCGGAAGTATCTGCTGGCAAGTCTGGATCAGAGCTTGCAGCGGCTGGGACTGGACTATGTGGATATCTTCTATCACCATCGCCCTGACCCGGAGACACCTCTGGAGGAAACCATGGGTGCACTGGCGCAGGCAGTCCAAAGCGGAAAGGCACTCTACGTTGGGCTTTCCAACTACGACGGCGAAACTATGCGCCGTGCTGCTGCTATTCTGAAAGAACTGCGTTGCCCGTTCATCATCAACCAGAACCGCTATTCCATGCTGGATCGGACTGTGGAACAAAACGGACTTCTGGATGCTTGTGCAGATCTGGAAAAAGGTCTTATTATTTACAGCCCACTGGAACAGGGCTTGCTGACTGACCGTTATCTTCACGGTGTGATCCCCGAGGACAGCCGTATCCGGACAGACGGACGATTTCTCAGTGAAAAGCAGTTAACACCGGAACGTCTGGCGCAGCTGAAACAGCTTCAGGAGATCGCAGCAGCACGTGGACAGAGTCTGGCACAGCTTGCACTTTGCTGGATTCTACGGCAAAAAGCTGTGACCACCGTGCTGGTTGGTGCATCCCGACCGGAACAGCTTCTGGACAGCTTACAGATCGTGGGACAAAATCCGATGACAGAGGACGAATTGAAGGCAATTGATCTGGTGCTGGGCTGATTTTGATGCAAATATTTGATGCAAGTCTCAAGTATATTGTATCAGCTATAGCAGCTGACCTCGTTGTAAACGTCCCACCGGGACGTTTACAAGATTTTACTTATTGAAATGGTTTCACAAGGCGGGGCGGTCTTGTTCGCCCCGCCTCGAAAAAGCTG
>JBJFHO010000064.1:0-3516 GCA_051893675.1 Ruminococcus sp.
TCGTGAATACACAAAGTATTCACTCCGCTTTTTGTTTCATCTGACGAAAAATCTGGCTGCGCATCTGACACACAATCTTTGTGCGGTATTGCCTTACTGTTATCTTATTACGTGGAGGAATTGCATATGCAGCCGAATCCGTACTGGCAGCCCCCGGAGCCGCAGCATCATTATGACATCCGTGCACTGATTTTCGGGGCAGTTTCTTTTTTGTTCTGCCAATTGCCGCTGATCCCTGTTGTAACGGGTATCATTGCCATTGTTTATGCTGCAAAAGCCAGAAAACAGCCGTACAGCAGCCGGAATATGATTATAGTAGGCGTGGTACTGGGGATCATCGGTATCTGCATTGGCTTTATCGCCACCATTTACTGGATGTTCTGCTTTCTGGGCATTCTGGCGATGCTGTATCAGGAGTCAGATCTGGTGCCCACTCCAGTTGATCCGGATATCTATGAATTTGAAACACCCGGTCAGCCGGCTGCTTTTCGGATGCGGAAATTTTTGTAGGCTTACAGTTCGTCTGTACTCTCCCTTTCGGGTGCTTCGGTTTCAACAGCGAGTTCTGGATTCTGCGGCTGTTCCGGATCTGCCATTTCCTCCGGCGGCGGCATGACTACTGCAAAGCCGGAATCCGGTGCTTCCTCTGCCTGTTCCCGGCAGGCGGGATCTACGCAGAAGGAAATTGCCTGATGGTTGTTGACAATACGGTTTACACGCTCTGTGCCGCCGTACTCTCCGTCAATTGTCCAGGAGACCGGTTCATCGTCCAGATTCGTCACCGTCAGGTGGGACGTGCGGAAGTAGTGGAGATACTGCTTTGCCAGCCGCATCTGTATTTTGGAAAACGCCGAAATGAGCTGGTGGAATTCAATCAGATTGGACGGCTTGTGGATCAGCGTTACTTCGAAGAGACCGTCATCCCAGCGCACGTCGGAAAGTGCCAGGAATTTTGCCACAGAGGAGGAGTTCGTCACCATACCGTAGAGGAATTCATCTTCAATGACACCGCCGTCATGCTCGATGCGCATGCGGCAGGAACGGATCTTCGGCAGCTTGGAGATGGCGTTGAGAATATAGGCGGCGTGTCCCAGAACATTTTTGAATTGCTGGGGCGTCTGGTATGAGATCTCTGTCAGTGCACCGAATGCTGCAACATAGGTGAAATATTTATCGTTAAAGCCGCCGATATCACAGCGCATGGGCTCACCGTTGATGATGCAGTCCACTGCAGCTTCGGGGTCTTTGGGAATGCCCAGACCACGTGCAAAGTCGTTGGTGGAACCAAATGGAATATAGCCGATGGGACACGGCGTCTCGCTTGACATACAGCCCTGGATCACTTCGTTCAGTGTGCCGTCACCGCCGGAGCAGACGAGAATATCATAGTATCCGGCATCGCAGGCTTCTTTTGCACATATTGTGGCGTCGCCGCGTTCTTGGGTGGGGTGCACCGTGACCTGGAATCCGGCAGCTGTGAAGCGGTCTACAATCATGGCGAGATGTGAACCGACAGATGCTCTGCCGGAATACAGATTGCAGATAAAGTAAAGCTGTTTCAAAAAATAACCTCCTTTGTCATTTCTATGGTACCTTTAGTATAACACGATTTGTGCAAAAATGCAAGGGCAATGAAAACATGTTCATGTTAAATTAGGAATGAGGAGTTAGGAATGAGGAATGGTGGTATCGTCTGCGGCGATGCATTTATAAAGGCTCCAGATATTTTTAATCATGTGAGCGAAGCGAACACCGCCATTCCTAACTCCTCATTCCTAATTCCTCATTATAAATGCGATAAATGCGAAAGGAGATGGATTCCCATGAGAAATGTGATGCAGGAAATCGAAGTGCCGGACTGGAAGGAACGTCTTGCCGCATATAAGCCGCAGGATGCGCAGGAACAGGCGGACTATGAGGAGATCTGCAAGGCTGCCGAAACTGACGGCGGACAGATTCTGTACCGTTCCAGAACAGCAGGTCATGTGACATGTTCCGGATTTGTCATGAATCCGGGGCTGGATGCCGTATTGATGGTGTATCATAATATTTACGATTCCTTTGCCTGGACAGGGGGACATGCAGACGGTTCTTCGGATTTTCTATGGACAGCCGTCCGGGAAGCGAAGGAGGAAACGGGAATCCGGAAACCCTTTCCGCTGTCCGGTGCAATTCTCTCTCTGGATGTGCTGCCGGTAAAGGCGCATGTGAAAAACGGCGATGAAGTGCCGGCACATGTGCATTATAATGTGACATACGGACTGATTGCCGATCCTAAGGAAACTCTTTCGGTGAAGCCGGATGAGAATCAGGCTGTCCAGTGGATTCCGGTGGAACAGCTGGCGCAGGTCTGTCGGGAACCCCATATGCTTCCGGTATATGAGAAGGTGATCGCACGGATGCGTGCCTGCGCTGCACAGCAAAAGCAGGTCATGGCTGCACTGGTGGAGCCGCTTCTGGCGTGGTATCCGTCCCATGCGAGAGATCTGCTCTGGCGGCATGACAAGGAACCATATCATGTGTGGCTGTCGGAGATCATGCTGCAGCAGACACGTGTGGAGGCGGTGAAGTCCTATTACCAGCGCTTTCTGGAAGTATTCCCGGATGTCCGTGCCCTTGCAGAGGCAACGCAGGATCAGGTTAACAAGTGCTGGGAAGGTCTTGGCTATTACAGCAGAGCCGCCAATCTGCGCAAAGCCGCAGGGGAAATCGTGGAAACATATCACGGCAGCTTTCCGTCCACGTGGGAGGAAGTGCGCAGCCTGCCCGGCGTAGGGGATTACACAGCCGGTGCCATTTGTTCGATTTGCTATGAACTGCCAACGCCGGCGGTGGATGGCAATGTGCTCCGGGTGGCAGCACGGGTGACGGATAATTTCTGTGAGATCGACCGTGCAGAACGAAAGGAAGCAGTGACGCAAGCCCTTGGGGAGGTATACCAGTCCCATCCCGGCAGCCGCGGTATGCTGACGCAGGCACTTATGGAACTGGGTGCTACAGTCTGTCTGCCCAATGGTCAGCCCCTTTGTGAGGAATGTCCGCTTGTGTCTCTTTGTATGGCACGGGAAAATAACGACGTCATGCGTCTGCCCCAGAGAACGGCAAAAAAGCCCCGGAAAATGGAACAATATACGGTATTTGTACTGTGCTGTGACGGGAAATATGCAGTCCGGAAACGCAGTGCAAAGGGATTGCTGCACGGCTTGTGGGAATATCCCAATATTCCCGGTATCTGCACCACAGAGGAGGCAATTGCGCAGGTCAGTGCGTGGCACTGCCAGCCCCAGGATCTGCTGCAAACAGTAGAACGGCGGCATATTTTTACCCATGTGGAGTGGGAGATGTACGGCGTGTATTTGACCTGTGCCCGGCAGGATGCACAGTTCGTCTGGCGTTCGGCGCAGGAAATTGCAGCGGAGATCTCTCTTCCCACAGCATTCCGGCAGTTCTTCCGGGATATATAGGCAACACCGCACAAAGAGCGCCTGACGGCTTTGCACGTCATATGCTTGCATA
>JBJFHO010000065.1:0-3515 GCA_051893675.1 Ruminococcus sp.
GTTTTTTTCGAGATTGCAGTCTTTTTTGTTGGAGACTTTTTTTACAGCCCCTTTTTTGTACACTTGCAATTTGTCAGAAAATCATGTATAATGATAAAGCATGTTATTGTAAGGCGAGTAAAGTGCCAGAGATTTTTTTTGATTTGCAATGAGGAATGAGGAGTTAGGAATTAGGAATGATGGTATCGCCTGCGGCGATAAATTGAAAATATAATTTTGTGAGCGAAGCGAACACCGCCATTCCTCATTCCTAATTCCTCATTCCTAATTAAAAAGAAAGAGGACAAAATATCCTATGAATGTATTATCCAAAATTGAACCCTTGCTGATGCAGGTGCAGAAGCCGGCGCAGTATATCGGCGGCGAAGTGGGGAGTATAGTAAAGGAACGGAACAAAGTCGATGTCCGTTTTGCCTTTTGTTTCCCTGACACCTATGAGATCGGTATGTCCCATCTGGGCATGAAGATCCTGTACAGTCTCATCAATACCCGAGAGAATTACTGGTGCGAGCGTGTGTTTGCACCGTGTGCTGACTTTGAAGCCCTTATGCGGAAACATAACATTCCACTGTATGCACTGGAAAGCCTTGATGCCATCAATACCTTTGATATGGTAGGCTTTACGCTGCAATATGAGCTGTCATACACCAATATTCTGAATATGCTGGATCTTGCCGGAATTCCACTGCATGCAAAAGATCGGGGCGAGAATCTTTCTCCCATTATTTTTGCCGGTGGTCCCTGCGTATGTAATTCGGAGCCTCTGGCGGATTTCTTCGACCTGTTCATTCTGGGTGAGGGAGAAGAAGTCAATCTGGAAATGATGGATCTTTACCATAGCATGAAACAGGCTGGTGCGTCCCGTTCGGAATTTCTGCGTGCTGTGGCACAGATTCCCGGTATTTATGTACCGTCGCTGTATGATGTTGCCTACCACGAGGATGGCACTGTCCGGACAGTAACGCCCAGAGTCGATGCACCGGCAACCATACAAAAGCGTATTGTGGACGATATGGATAAGGTGTTTTACCCGGAGACATTTGTGGTGCCCTTTGTGGAAACGGTACACGACCGTGCAGTGGAGGAAGTACTCCGTGGCTGTATCCGTGGCTGCCGGTTTTGCCAGGCAGGTTTTCTGTATCGTCCTTTCCGGGAAAAATCTCCGGAAACCATCCAGCGCCAGTGCCGTGATCTCTGTGATTCCACCGGGTATCAGGAAATCTCCCTTTCATCTCTGAGTACCAGCGATCACAGCCGTCTGGAAGAAACACTGAACGGTCTGCTGCCCTATCTGGAATCCCACCGCATTAACCTGACGCTGCCGTCTTTGCGAGTGGATAATTTTTCCAAGGAACTGATGGATCGTATTCAGGGTGTCCGCAAAAGCAGCCTGACCTTTGCGCCCGAAGCAGGTACCCAGCGGCTGCGTGATGTCATCAATAAAAATGTCACAGAGGAAGAACTCATGCGCACCGCAAAAATTGCTTTTTCCGGCGGCTTTACTAATGTAAAGTTATACTTTATGATGGGACTGCCGACGGAGGACAAGGATGATATTGCCGGTATCGCACAGCTGGCAGAGCGTATGATCGCCCTGTTTTATGAGACACCTGAACGTCCCAAGGGGAAGTCGATCCAGATTTCCATCAGCGTAGCAACATTTGTGCCGAAGCCTTTTACACCCTTTGAATTCGAACCGCAGATCGACCGGAAACAGCTAAAAGAACGGCAGCAGCATCTTATCGAATCTATTCAGCCCAGAAATCGAAAAAAAATCAAGGTCAGCTGGCATACCTATGAGATCAGTCTGCTGGAAGCAGTGCTGGCACGGGGTGACAGACGGCTTGCGCCTGTCATTGAACAGGCATGGCGCAACGGCAGTAAATTCGACAGCTGGAGCGAATATTTCAACTATGAAAACTGGCAGAGTGCCTTTGATGCCTGCGGGATCGATCCGGCGTTTTATGCCAACCGGACACGCAGCTATGATGAAGTATTTCCCTGGGATCACCTGGACTATCTGGTGGACAAATCCTTTTTCATTCAGGAAAACCAGACGGCACATACATCACAGACTACGCCTCACTGCCGTGCCAAATGTGCAGGCTGCGGCGTAAACCGGAAGATCGGGAGGGCTTGCTTTGAATAATACTATGCGTATGCGTTTTACCAAAACCGGCAGATCCAGGTATATTTCCCATCTGGATCTGATCCGCTGCCTCCAGCGTGCAGTCTGTCGTGCAGGACTTCCGGCGGCATATTCCGCCGGATTCCATCCTCATATGCTGACTTCCTTTGCAGCAATTCTGCCTCTGGGTTTTACCAGTACAGCAGAGGTACTGGAACTTGGTCTGACAGAAGATGTACCTGGCAGCGAAGTGATGGAACGGCTGAATGCAGTCCTGCCGGAAGATATCCGTATTCTGGAAGCAGGTGCACCACGGTTTGCATTCAAGGAACTGACCCATGCACTGTATACTGTGGAGCTGCCCTGTGATGATCCGGCATTGCTTCGAAAAGATCTGGAACAGTTTTTGGCACAGCCGGAGATAGTGGTACAGAAAAAGACCAAAAAGGGCATGAAGGAGATCGACCTGAAGCCCATGACCGAAGTGACGGATATCCGGGAGGAGATAGGCTGTCTGGTGCTGGAATTGTGTCTTCCGGCAGGCAGTGCCGCCAATCTGAACCCCATGCTTTTGTTGGATGCATGGCAGAATTCTACGGAAAATACGGTGAAATCGCCTAAAATCTGCCGAACAGCACTGCTGACAGCAGAAAGATCAAAATTTTTTTGAAAAAACACTTGCATTTTTTCTCGGAATATGGTATGATATAAAAGCATTTGAAAATCCGCACGTTTTTCGTGTGAGGTTAATGCCGGTCGGGCGCCCGATGGGAATCGGCGGCTCGGCAGTACGACATTAAATCGGACAGTCCGCTGACGTTCGCCATGAGAAGGTATTGGCGTATGTTCCGGCTACTGACGCTGAACAGGAGCGCAGGAACACGTTTATGAATGTCCGCAAATTTTAGGAGGATATTAAAATGGATGCATTGAAGAAGATCAGCGACGCAAGCCTGAAGCAGGAAGTACCTCAGTTCGGTATCGGTGATACCGTAAAGGTACATGTACGTATCAAGGAAGGCGACAAGAGCCGTATCCAGGTTTTCGAGGGTACAGTCATTGCCAAGAAGCATGGCGGCATCAGCGAGACCTTTACTGTTCGTCGTGTAGCACACGGCTGCGGCATTGAGCGTGTTTTCCCGCTGCACTCTCCGGTTGTTGACCGTGTAGAGATCGTCCGCAAGGGTAAGGTTCGCAGAGCAAAGCTGTACTATCTGCGTGACAGAGTTGGTAAGGCTGCTAAGGTCAAGGAGCAGATTCGCTAAGACAGCAGCATTATCTCAGAGCCTGTTTAGTAACTTTTCCTGCGTAGATTTTTGAGTGAATTTTCGTTGATTTCAAGGCGAAAATTCGCAGGCGGGCTCGGCTGCCATGTTTACGGCAGTTG
>JBJFHO010000066.1:0-3514 GCA_051893675.1 Ruminococcus sp.
ACACGCTCTCTATCAAACTATTTCAATAGTTTGATAGAGAATTAGTATTAGAATTGAGGAATGAACGAAACGAAGCGTCATTCTTCACTCCTGACTCCTCATTCTGAATAGAAACGAAATGGGGGAACTCAAAAATCGTGAACATTTTAATAGACGCATTCGGCGGCGACAACGCACCGCTGGAGGTCATCCGGGGCAGCGCTCAGGCTGTGAAAGAACTGGGTGTCATTATGACCCTGGTGGGTGACTCGGACAAGATCAAGGACTGCGCTGCAAAAAATAACATTTCCCTGGATGGCATGGAACTGCTCCATGCACCGGCGGTGTTTGATATCCACGAGGAACCGACTACGCTGCTGAAACAGCACGCTGACAGCTCCATGGCTGTGGGGATGCAGGCACTCCATGACGGCAAGGGCGATGCCTTTGTCTGCGCCGGGAGTACCGGAGCATTGCTGGTGGGAGCAACGTTTCTCGTAAAGCGTATTCCTGGTATCAAACGTGCCGCAGCTGCACCGGTATTGCCCACAGAAAAGTCGCCTTTTATCCTCATTGACGGCGGTGCAAATAACGACTGCCGCCCGGAAATGCTGGTACAGTTTGCCATTATGGGCAGTGCCTATATGCAGAATGTCATGGGCGTGGAAAATCCTCGTGTGGCACTTCTGAACGTGGGTGCAGAGGAAACCAAGGGCAGGGAACTGGAACTGGAATCCTATGTCCAGCTGGCACAGGCACCGGTCAATTTTATTGGAAATATCGAAGCCCGGGAGCTGCCAGCAGGTGCGGCGGATGTCGTTGTGACAGACGGCTTTACGGGTAATGTCACGCTGAAGCTGTATGAGGGCATGGGCAAATTCATGGCGCACCAGATGAAGGGCAATCTCTTTGCTGGTTTCACCGGAAAGCTGGCGGCGATGCTCATTTTGCCGAAGATCAAGGCATTGACGAAGAAAATGGATTATAAGGCAGTGGGCGGTGCTGTCATGATGGGTGTTCAGAAGCCTGTCATCAAGGCACACGGCAGTTCAGATGCCATCGCATTTTTCAATGCCATCCGGCAGGCACGGGACTGTGTTGCCGGAAATGTGGTGCAGTCCATAACAGAGACCGTTTCTGCCATGCGGTCGGAGAAAATCGGAGGAAAGTAAGCAATGGAACATACCGAATATGTGGATCTGGGGCGGTTTGAGACCTACATCCATTATCATTTTCATGACAAACATCTGCTGCTGGAGGCACTTTCTCACTCCTCCTATGCAAATGAAAAGCGCAAGACACGCAACAGCAATGAACGGCTGGAATTCCTGGGTGACAGCGTGCTGTCTATCGTAGTGTCTGAATTTTTGTTTCATAAATATCCCAATATGCCTGAGGGTGAGCTGACAAAGCTCCGTGCCTCTATGGTCTGTGAAAAGGCGCTTCATGTCTTTGCGCAGGAGATTCACCTGGGCGAGTTCCTGCTGCTGGGAAAGGGGGAAGAACACACCGGCGGCAGAGAGCGTTCCTCCATTCTGGCAGATGCCTTTGAAGCAGTCATCGCGGCAATTTTCCTGGACGGCGGTATGGATGCGGCAAAGCGTCATATTCTGCGGTTTATTCCCGACGATCCCGGGGAAAAGGAACCCATCGGATTCCAGGATTACAAGACGCAGCTGCAGGAAGTTGTCCAGAAGAATCCGGAGGAAAAGGTGGAATATGTACTGGTCAGCGAATCCGGTCCCGATCATGACAAGGCGTTCAAGGTGGAGGTCTGCCTGAATTCCAACGTCATCGGCACGGGTATTGGTCATAGTAAAAAGGCGGCAGAACAGCTGGCGGCAAAGGAAGCCTTGTCGCTCATGGGCTATGGCAAAGCATAAGACTCTTGCCTTTTTCATTCCCCATCGTGGATGCCCACACCAGTGCAGCTTCTGTGACCAGCGTACCATTAGCGGCACCCAGAATGCCCCGGAACCGGAAGAGATTATACAGACCTGCCAAGAAATGCTGGAACGTTCTGCACCATTGGAATCGGCAGAGATTGCCTTTTTCGGCGGCAGCTTTACGGCAGTGGAGACGGAATATCAGATCGCATTGCTGGAGGCAGCACAGCCTTTTCTGGGGGCAGGAAAATTCCAGGGCATCCGTATTTCCACACGTCCCGATGCCATTGACAAGGAGATTCTGGAACGGCTGAAACAATACCACGTGACAGCAATTGAACTGGGTGCACAGAGTATGTCGGATGCTGTACTCACAGCAAATGCACGTGGGCATACGGCGCAGGCTGTCCGGGATGCAAGTGCAGCGATCCGCAGCGCCGGGTTTTCCTTGGGATTGCAGCAGATGGTGGGGCTGTATGGCAGTACATTGGCAGATGAATATGACACGCTGGAACAACTGCTCCGGTGCAGACCGGATACCATGCGGATCTATCCCACAGTGGTGCTGGAGGGAACGAAGCTGGCGGAATGCTGTCAGGATGGTGTCTATCCGGTATTGACGCAGGAGGAAGTGCTGGAGTTCTGTGCAGATGCCCTGTGTCGCTGTGCACAGGAAGATGTGCGTGTCATCCGGCTGGGACTTCATGATACACCATCTATCCGGGAACGAATGATTGCCGGGTATTATCATCCGGCGTACCGGGAACTGGTGGAATCCAGATTGTATCGCCGTGTGCTGGAACAGGCGGCGGAGGAGCGTGGAAAACCGGAATTGTTTGTGGAAACCGCACCGGGAACCATGAGTAAGCTGTTGGGACAGCATGGGTGTAACCGGACGTGGCTGGCGGAGCGTGGGGTGACGCTGAAAGCTGTAGAGACATCGAATGCGTTGCCCGGTAGGCTCCGTGTCGGCAAAAAATTATATGATCTGTTTTCGTGAAAGGAAATGCCATGCAGAAAAAACACCATAAGATCTGGATACTGATTGTAATTATTGTCGTTCTGCTTGCCGGGCTCGGCACAGGCTATGTCCTGTATCGCCGGCAGAGTGCAGCGCCGGTTTCTGTGGAGACAACCCTGGAATATGCGCCGGAAAACGTGGTCTGCTTCTATCAGAAAGACGATGCATGGAAGTCGGACAAGCTGGGGGATTCCCAGTATACCATGAGTAATTCCGGCTGTCTGACATGCTGTGTGGCGGCAGTGATGCAAATGCAGGGCTTTTCTGTGGATGGTTTATCTGCTGATGCCGATGCTGGAGAAGTGAACCGATTCTTTTCGGAGCAAGGCGTCTATGACGGCGAGGGTAATCTGCAATGGGATGTGCTGGAGCAGGTGACGGGGATATCTGTGACGAAAAAGGATGCATCGGAACTGGAAGACCAAGAACTGGATATGCATCTGGAAGATGGGTGCTATCCCATTGTTCGGGTGCGTGTGGGCGGAACAGGCAGCTATCATTATGTACTCATCGTCAGCAGTACGGACGGGGAATATTGGTGTATGGATCCGCTGGAGAAAACGGAAACGCTGGTGCCGCTGTCGGACTTTGGCGGAAAGATTTATGCCGTGCGGTTTTTGCAGTGGGA